>JAUNIR010000001.1:0-89208 GCA_030523345.1 Lachnospiraceae bacterium | reverse complement strand
TACATATCTTCTGACAAATAAACAAATGAGTAGTTAGTATAATTTGGCATTAATAGCGAGCCATCCAGAACATAATAAACATACTCTGGATTCTCGCAGATTCCCTTTACTTCACCATCTATTCTCTCTCCATTAATAGAAATGGACATCTTATCGCCAACTGATATGTTATTAGCCTTAGCATAAAGTTCCTCTATATAGAAACCACTTTTGCCTTCTTCATATTGAGTGCCTTCAAGCAACCATAACTTATTAATATCATTAGATTTTAGAAAATGAAGACCTAAATCCTTATCCTCATTTGTAGAGTCTTTACCCATAAGAATGCATCTTTTCTCAGCATTAACTATACCTGGAATCTTTTTGATTTTATTAATTTCGTCATCTTCAAATCCATTTCCATCAATCCAATAGTCCGCCAGGTTATATTCCTGATAGTATTCACTAATAACTTGCTGACCTCCTGAGCTTTCGGCATCAAGTCCTGCAAATGCCGCCATTCCAACAAATGACATTAAAAAAATCGAGAGGAACTGTGTTCTATTTTTCCAAAGATCGCGAAGCATCTTTCTAAATAACATTAACTATTCTCCCAACTACCAACTTATTTCACTAGCGTCTTTAATGTTTTTGTTAGCAGTAATACTTTGAATCATACCGTTTTTAACTCTTATCACTGTGTCGGCAATATCCGCAAACGAAGAATTATGTGTTACCATTATTACCGTTCTTTTTTTCTCTTTACTCATTCTTTGCAAAAGTCTCAATACATCTTGTCCAGTATCTGTATCAAGCGCTCCTGTTGGCTCATCGCAGAGAAGAATTCTTGGATTCTTAGCAATAGCTCTTGCAATAGACGTTCTCTGCTGTTCACCACCTGACAGCTGTGACGGGAACTGATGCATATGTTCCTCAAGCCCAACTTCTCTTAATGCCTCTTTAGGATCCATAGTATTTTTTTCTATATTTTTCATAAGCGCAACATTTTCATAAGCAGTAAGTGTTGGAATAAGATTATAAAACTGAAAAACAACTCCAACGTTTGCAGCCCTATACTGCGTAAGCTGGTTATCCGTATATTTTGATATATCCTTGCCATCAAAAAAAATTTCACCGCTTGATAATCTATCCATTCCACCAAGTAAATTAAGCAGTGTTGATTTACCAGCCCCAGATGGTCCAAGTATTACAACCATTTCGCCCTCGTTGATTGTAAGATTTGCATCTTTAAGAGCATAAAACACTCTGTCTCCCCTGGAATACTCTTTAGTGACATTTTTAAATTCCATTATCACTTTCTTCTCTTGTTTCTCAGCCTCACTAATGTTCTTATCCTCATCAGGGAGCTCATTTTCGTTTATTATTTCTAAATTTTCTGTAATTTCTTTAACGCTCATTTCTGCACCTGTGGTTTACATAATTTACATCTTCGATGTAAAACAAAAAGCTGTAACTAATTATTTAGAAACAGCTTTTGATCCAACTTCTTCATCAGTGATTGCATCAGTAATAACTACACACCCCTCCGAAATGCCTCCAGTAATTTCAACCTTCTCATCATTTACGATACCAGTTTTAATGTATTTTTTCTCAACTGTTCCATTTTCGATAGCATATACGTATTCACCTGTGTCATCACTGTAGTAGCTTTCCCTTGGAATAGTCAGCACATTAGTCTTTTCTTCTGTAAAAATGATAACATCTGCCTGAATTCCAAGATATACTCTGTCATTTGGGTTATTAATTTTAACTGATACCTTAACCTTTGCATTATCAGATGTTCCACCTGTTGCAAAACGATTGATTTTGCTTACTGTACCATCATAGTCTATACCCGAAATATTAATAGAAGCTCTCTGTCCTTCGTTAATGTAACCTATGTCATACTTTGATATTTCCACATCAACTTTAACATTATCAGCATCCTCTATAGTAATTATTGGAGAGCCCTTTGCAACCATTGCCCCTGGTTCTGCTTTTACACTTGTAACAATCCCATTCATTTCAGAACAAATGCCAGTAATGGCTGTTTCTAAATTTTTAGCAGCAATATCTTCACTTAACTTGGCAACTTCAACATTCTTATAAAGAGCATCCTTCTGACTAGAATTTAGAATCTGTCCCTCGTATGCATTAGCCTGTGTCTGCGACTGTGTCCAGTTTGTTCTTATGTCTGCCATCCAATTTGAATCAGCAATTAATCTTTTGTATTCTTCTGGGTTATTTTCGGCTAATGGAAGATTTGCTATATCCTTATTAATACCTGCTATCTGCTCCTCTAAATCATCCATTTCTTCTCTTATTTTTTTTACTTTCTCTATATCTTCTTCATTTGAAATGTCATTTCCAAGCTTTGTAAGCTGATATTGCTTATCTGCAATGCTTGCATTCATGCATCTTTGAACAGTTTTAACATCAAATGCTTCTTTATACTGATTTATATCAATCGCATCGGAATCAGTTCTAGCCCATGCATATAGAAGTTTATATATTTCAACATCCGAAGTTGCCTTATTATATATTGCAGCTTTTTTATTGCTATCTTTAACCTGTCCATCAGCTGAGCTCTGAGATGATTCTACAGAAAGACTTGCTCCCGTTAATGAATTCTCAAGATCCCATGTGTCGTACTCAACAATCTTTTCGCCATTTTTTACTGTATCTCCAACCTTAAGTGTAAGCATAGAAATAGGGGCAGACACTTCGGAATAATATGTTTTTTCCGTTTCTCCATGAACAACTCCTGTTACTTCTACCTCATTCGCTAATGAATCATATTGGGCAGTTTCCGTAATATACTCATTTGCCTTAACACTGCATCCAGAAAATAATATTGCGGTACTAAAGAAACAAGATGTAATAAATACATATGGTTTTCTACTGAATTTCATAATAGCCTCCAAAACTTCATAGGTTAGTCTTAGCTAACTTACTAAAGTTTAACATATTTATAAGCCTAATTCAAGTTTTAAAACAACACATAAATCATCTTACATCATGTTATATGTCCAAACCATGTCTATTTAAATCAAAATAACCGCGTTTATTTTCTAATTTTAGATAAATAAATACGATTATTTTACAATTACGCTATTATCCCAGCTATACAGCCTCTTCAATAAGCGTAATCCATGGCTTTTCAGCTCTATCATCTATATAAATATCTGCTGAAATCTTTCTTGATTCACTACCATACTTTTCTATTACTTCTGGAACATTTTCATTAACTGCATCAAATTCAAGCCCATAACTTTTGCACCATTTAACAGCTTGCACTAGTGGAAGTCCCACTCTACATGTCCATAGTATTAACTTATCTCCAAGACTTCTTCTATATATTAATTCTCCTATAAGCTTGAGATTTGGATTACCAATTTCTGGCCAGCACTCCTCGCATAATGTTCCGTCAAAATCTACCGCTATAATCATATGCAACCTCCTTATATTTCTGAAATAAAAAAATACCAAAGAACTGTTTCTTTGATATTTTTATATCATCCATCCTGTACAATAAACGGGACTGCACGATGATGTTTTATTAATATATATTTTTATGACTACTACCTCATTTCCTTTAGACTCATAAAAAGCTCCAAATCTGAATTTTTAACTTTAATATTAGTCTCTATTTTCTTTCCATCTGGATCCGTAACAGAAATTTCTATTATACTATCTTCCTCAATTCCCTGGGCTTGTAAAGCTTGAATAAATGCCGGGAACTTAGGGTGATTTGTCTTGAATGTGTTCCATGCAGCCATAACCTGCATTAAATTTTGTGGATTCATAATTTTACCTCTATACTATCATTAGATATTAATTATCTCTTCAGGTCTATCAACATAATATTCTGCATCATACTGTTCTATAAACTCGCGACCTCTGAACCCCCATGACACAAGAATGCAATCAAGCTCTGAGTTCTTAGCAGTTTCAAAGTCAACATTTGTATCACCGATGTAAACTGTTTTATCCCTATCAGCTCCAAGCTGTTTTATTGCCTCATCTACCATATCTCTAGCTGGTTTCTTATTTATTCCTGGTCTCTCACCAATCGCCACATCAAATAATCCTGGGAAAATTTCCTGTGCGAGAACCTTTACCGGACCATCTGCTTTATTTGAAACGACCGCTAGTTTTTTGTCAGCTGCCTTGAGCTTATTCAATAACTCAATAATACCCTCATACGGACCCGTTTTATCATTACAATGATCCTTGTAATGCTCCATAAAAAATGTATGAGTCCTTTTAATATCTTCTTCACTTGTCCCCTCTGGAACAGCACGCTTTATTAACATCATAATGCCATTTCCAACAAACCACTTAACCTCTTCTATGGTATGTTTAGGGTACCCCATCTTTTCCATAGCATAATTTGTTGTAACCGTCAGGTCTTCTATTGTGTCAAGGATTGTTCCATCCATATCAAATATATATGTTTCGTATTTCATTCCGTAATCCTAGATACGATGTGTTCTATACATCATATGTGTACTCTAAATTTTTCCACTCAGTACAAAGTACCTTATAATCCAAGAAATTTTACTAAATCATTAAAGCTTCCATGTGGATACTTATCTATATCCAAATTGTTTTTATTAATCATACAATCTGTAATTAAATACACTTGCATCCCCGCTTTTAAACCTGCTTCCATGTCTTCATCTACATCATTTCCTACCATAAGACATTCTTCGGGTCTCATATTAAGCTTCGAAAGAAGTTCTAAATAATATTCAGGGTTTGGCTTACAGTAAGTACAGTTTTCATATGATGTAAAAGCTTCAAAGTCACTAACATCCATCCCCGTCCAGTTAACTCTCTGTCTTGTTGCTATCTCTGGGAAAATTGGATTTGTAGCAAGAACAACCTTATATCCCGCTTCTTTTATCTTTTCTACAGACTTTTTTGCGTCCTCGTTGTAACCAGTATAGTCCTTTGCGCAAATAAAATCGTTAGCATAGAAATCATCAAATATAGCTCTGTCCTTAAGAGCCTCGTCACCATAAACTGATGCAAAATACTCCCAAAACGCGTCCTCATTAGGTTTTTCACCTTTGTTCATTACCATTGCCTTTACACCAGCCCAGATAACTTTTATAAGTTCATCTGGTTTGTATTTATCAGAATATGACATAGCTTTTTTTACAAGGTGCTTAAAATATCCATTTGTAAATTCATCCATATCCATTGGAAGAAGTGTTCCATCAAGGTCAAATAAAACATTTTTAATCATCTTTTTTCTCCAATTATCTGTGGTTCTTCTTTGTTTTTTTATCCTCATACATTCTCATGTCAGCAACTTTAAGACATTCAATAAGTGGTGCATCAGGAACTTCTAATACCTCACAAATACCAATACTTGCCCCAACTTCAAAATCTTTCTTATCTTTATTATAATCGTTTAGTTCTTCTTTTAATCGAGTCTTAAACTTATCCTGACTTTCAGAATCTTTAATATTTATAATAGCTGCAAATTCATCTCCGCCGATTCTAGCTGCACACTCATCATCTTCTATAACATTAGAAAGAGCATTTGCAAGAGCTTTAAGTGCTATATCTCCTGATGCATGTCCAAATCCGTCATTGATAATCTTTAGATTATCCATATCAATACTTGCTATTCCAAAATTCTCATTATTTGCTCTAGCCTTCATGAATTTGTCTCGAAGTAATTTATCAAAGCCTCTTCTATTATAAAGACCTGTCAGTGCATCTTTCTGATATAGTGATCTTATTTCTTCCAGCTTTTCCATTCGGCTATGGACATTACAATTTTCAATGGCATTTGCCAAGCTTATCAGATACGCCTGCGTATATATATCAAACCAGTCATCTTTTGGCATATCTGTAGCCATGTAGCCATATACTATGTTTTTGAAATGTATAGTAAAGAAAAAATAGTTACTCGGTTCATCTTTGTCAAAAAACTCTTTTGGCAATAGTTCTCTTCTTGCGAATGTCTTATTACAAGAGATTCTACGATTTTTTTCTTCGAAAATCTCTGTGAGAATCATTTGTTCCGTAAATAAACTATCGTTTTCAACCTCATCAAAGCCCTGCTCATTAGTGTCTGCCATACAGAAAAAAGCCTTATCTGCTTTAATTGCATCCCTAAATTTATCCGCAACAGCCATACACTCAGGTATTTCAAAACAGTCCTGGTATTCAATGCCCATAAGCATATTGTTTTTCATGCTGGCTGTTTTTCGATAATCCTTAGCTATAATCGCACCGACATCACCAAATTTTCGCTGTTCTCCACATCCACAACTTTTGTTGAGGACAAGCTTAGCAGGCATATACTGAATGTATTCTTCGTCCTTACCATTATTAACATTATCAATAATACTGATAGCACGTTCAGACATTCCTTCAAAGTCCACTTCAAGTGAAGTCATTGTAGGCTCATATGCTCTTGCTTCATCTATGAAATCAAATCCACTTACACACACATCTTCGGGAACTCTGATTCCCCGATTTCTCAGTTCGTCACATACTGATAGCGCCATATAATCATTGGCGCATATTATAACTTGTGGATAACTATCTCGTCCTTCCATGAACCAGTTTACGGCTTCCCTACCTTTATCTCTCCAGAAATCTCCATGGAAAATCATATGTTCTGTTACTGGAATGTTCTTTTCCTTCATTACATCCATAAAGGCTCTAAGACGTTCTGCAGCATCGTAATTCCCAGCCTTACCCGACATATAACATATATCTGTAAATCCATGATCATCCGTAAAATGTCTAACCATTCGCTCCATAGATACATAATTTTCTAGTAAGATACCATGAAGCCCTTCTCTATGCGTACGAAGATATACAACTGGACATTTTGCTTCTTTCTTAAGTTTTTCATACAGTTCATCTTCCATTCCAGGGTTATCAAAAAGATCCTCTGTAACAATTATTCCATCAAACATAGATGGATCTGCCAGATTAATGCTAGCTTTTTCTCCTTCCGCATACAAAATGTCATAATTGTATGATCCAAAAGAACAAATTGCCACAACATCATAACCAAGCGCATTAGCCTTGGCTGTAATTGCCTGTATCATTATATGTTGAAAAGCTCCGCCTATCTCCCCAATATAGATAGCAATCTTTTTTCTCATTACTTTCTCCTAAAGTAAAACTTTACTACTTTAGTATAGCATATTAATATTACACTTCAAACAATGTACAATGTCTTAAACTATTGTCCCAGAACTCGCCAATTGACATTCCTTTCCTTTGGCAAATAATGCTTGAATTCATTGCCCCATGACCAACTATAAGAATATCTTTTCCCTCTTTGAGTTGGGGCTCTACAACTTCCTTAAGGAACTCTCCCGTCCTTGCAAATAATTCGTCAAATGTTTCAGCGCCGCCTATAGACTCTACATATTTTTCTGGGTCCTTAAATATTACAGCGATAGGACAATTTGGCTTCTCAAGAACATATTCTGTTCCTTCGTAATCTCCAAAGCTCATTTCTTTAAGTCTATCATCTTTTATTATTGGAATATTTCGTCCTTTTAGTACAATTTCCGCTGTTTCAACAGCTCTTATCAGCGGAGAGCAATAGCATACATCTATATTAACCGATTTATATTCTTCATATGCATTTAAAGCCATTTCTCTGCCATCATCATTTATCGGAATATCACTTCTTCCCTGAAGCTTATGTTTTGCATTCCAATCAGTTCTTCCATGTCTCATTACATATAACACAATAATTCCTCCGCTCTTAAACAATAGCAAAACCATCCTCCCAAATTAGGAAGATGGTTTTTATTTTGAAAAAACAACCGTCAATTTATTTTATATAATATACGTAATCAGCCTTTCTTGGTGCAGCTTCATTAAGTGGTGCTGCTTTATATCCAAGTGCACAATGTCCGATACCCTCGTAGTTTCCTTCTATTCCAAGATCTGCTAAAATCTTCTTACCAAATTCAGAATCGAACTCTTCTTTGGCTCTATGAATCCAGATGCTTGAAACACCGAGACTCTCTGCCGCATTCATGAGATTTCCCATAACTAACGCGCCATCATACTTGTATGTAACAACATCTGTGTTAGCTAAAACTATTAATATTACTGGAGCTCCATAGAATGGATCTATATCCACACCCATGATTTTGGCATTTTCAGCAGAAATCTTATCTCTTAGTTCCTTATTTGTTACAGCTATAATAATTGGGCTCTGCTTTCCCATACCTGTTGCAGCATATGTGCCTGCCTTAATGATTGCATTTATGTCTTCTTCTGACACCATTTTATCTTTATCAAAATTTCTGCAACTTCTTCTTGTTTCAAGTACTTTTAATGTTTCATTCATGGCTTACCTCCTAGTATAATTACATCAAATCTTTTATAGGTTTACATAACGCAGCTTCTTCTCGTTGGCATTTCTTCCCCAGAAACGTATCTTGCATTAAATTCCATAGTTATTTCTCTGAGTTCTTTTTTGCCATTAATATAATCATCATACATGTCTGCAAGCCCTGGTGCACATCCATCACAAGTTGCCTCAATATTTCCAAGTGCTTCCTCAACTATTTTTTCACGTTCTTCTCTTGTCGTCTCTGAAATTAAATATCCCATCTGCTCTCTCCAAATTTACAACTATATCTACTTTCCCAGAATATTAAATAATCCAGATATTCCTTTAGAATTATCGATTATCGTTTGCTTATTAACCCTAAGATAATATTCAAGTGCCTCAACTTCTTCCTCACTAAAACCATCATTCTTAAGAATCTTACATTCTGGAACAACAGCTTCGCAGCTATCTTTTCCTCTCTCGAAACTTAAAGAAATCAGCGGCTTATTATCCTTAGTCAACACCGATGTATATGTCATTTTCATTTCTTCATTTGGATTTAATGCCATATTAAAAATGTCCTTATCTAAAAAGCTGCTATGCAGTGCTTTTGCGCTACATAACAGCCTTGTGCTGACAACGAGAATCGAACTCGTGACCTCCTCACTACCAATGAGGTGCGCTACCGACTGTGCCATGTCAGCATTTCTCTGCGTGCATAGCACGCAGAGCTAGAAAAACATGAAGTGTTTTTCGTACGTATTAGTACTACTTATTATACACTATCTCACTCCAAAAAGTAACTTACCATACGAAGGATATGGCCAAGCCTTCTGGTCTGCAATCATTTCCATATTATCTGAATGAAGTCTAATTTCATTCATATCTGGAATTATTACATCTCTACAGAAGTCACCAAGCTTAACAAGATCTGAAACTTCATTCCACTTCTTTTCATCTTCTTCAAGCTTAACAACCGCCTTATACATCAAATCAAGCTCCTCAGAAACCTTCTTAACTGTTGCTTTCTCATATTCACAATTAAGATTCATTGCTGATTTCTTAGCAATGTTTTCCGCAAGCTCACCTGTAAATCTGCTCATTGCTGGAAGAATGTCTTTATTTGCCATATCAAGCATTGTAAGTGTTTCGATATGAATAATCTTAGAATATGTATCAAGACGTACTTCGTGTCTTGACTCAAGTTCTGTTCGATTATAAACCCTGTGCTTTTCAAACAATGCTACATTCTTGTCATCGAGAATATGGGCAATGGCATCAGGTGTAGTCTTAAGATTCATAAGACCTCTTGCTTCTGCCTCTTTTACCCAGGCATCGTCATATCCATCACCATTAAATATAATCTTCTTATGCTCTATAAATGTTTTCTTAACAATATCATGAAGAGATGCTTCAAAATCATCAGCCTTCTCAAGCTCATCAGCAAACTGCATCAACGCATCTGCAACTGCTGTATTAAGAACTGTGTTACAACATGAAATAGAGTCTGCTGATCCAAGGGATCTAAGTTCGAACTTATTACCTGTAAACGCCATAGGTGACGTTCTATTTCTGTCTGTTGTGTCCTTTGGAAGCTTTGGCAGTGTATGAACTCCAAGCTTTAATGTTTCCTTTTCAGATCCATCAAATGCTTTATCTGATACAATAGCATCTATTACTCTTTCAAGATCTGTGCCAAGGAATATGGACATAATTGCCGGTGGCGCCTCTGCTGCGCCAAGTCTGTGATCATTGCCTGCAGATGCTACAGATATTCTAAGCAAATCCTGATAATCATCAACAGCTTTTACTACAGCCGCAAGGAATAACAAAAATTGTGCATTCTCATATGGCGTGTCACCTGGATCCAATAAATTCACACCTGTATCTGTGGCCATAGCCCAGTTATTATGCTTACCCGAACCATTTACACCAGCAAATGGTTTTTCATGGAGAAGACAAATCATTCCGTGTCGCTTTGCAATCTTCTGCATGAGCTCCATCATAAGCTGATTGTGATCTGACGCAATATTTGTTGTTGTAAAAATCGGAGCTAGTTCATGCTGTGCTGGAGCAGCCTCGTTATGCTCTGTCTTAGCTAAAACTCCTAGCTTCCACAACTCCTCGTTAAGCTCTGTCATATAAGCCTGAACACGCTGCTTAATCGATCCAAAATAATGATCATCAAGTTCCTGTCCCTTTGGTGGCCTACATCCAAATAATGTACGTCCTGTATAGATTAAGTCCTTTCTCTGATTCCAGAGTTCCCTATCTACAAGAAAATATTCCTGCTCTGCACCTACTGTCGTATTGACAGACTGAACAGCATCATTGCCAAATAATTTTAAAATTCTTACAGCCTGTTTTGATATCACTTCCATAGAGCGAAGAAGCGCAGTCTTTTGGTCTAATGCTTCTCCACCATATGAACAGAATACTGTAGGAATGTATAATACTTTCTCTTTAATAAAAGCATAACTTGTAGCATCCCAGGCTGTATAACCTCTTGCCTCAAAAGTTGCTCTTAATCCACCTGAAGGAAATGAAGATGCGTCAGATTCTCCTTGCATCAATTCTTTTCCCGAAAACTCCATGATGATTTTCCCACCATCTTTTGGAGAAATGAAGCTATCATGCTTTTCAGCTGTCATTCCAGTCATTGGCTGGAACCAGTGAGTATAATGTGTAGCTCCCTTTTCAATTGCCCAGTCTTTCATTGCATTAGCAACTACACTGGCAAGTTCTGCATCAAGGTGTCTGCCCTGCTTTATAGTGGACTGTAACGCCTTGTAGGTCTGTTTTGGCAATAGTGACTCCATAACGGAATCATTAAAAACCATTGAACCAAACATTTCTGTAACTTTTTCCATACGGTCTTCCCTCGCATTCAAAGTCTTAATCACGCGTGCGTACGTGATATCCATATTCACTTAATGTTACACGTGCGGATGTAACACTTACAGATTGCCATGCGTGCGTACACAGCATATCCCGTTCATTATATCAAAAAAATATCTCAGTATAAATATGAAAGATTTTAGAAACCTAAATCTTCATTTACAAGAATTACCTTAATCCTGTCCTTATGCTTACTGTATCGTGTTGTTACGATCTGACAGCAAATACACTGTTCCATAAGGCATTCCCCACATTTTCCTGTTAATCCACATGGAGTTGAAAGTCCAAACCTCTGAGCATTAATAGGTGCTGCAATATATTTTGCCCTATTATAGGCATCTTCCTCTGAATGAACAATTTTATTCATTCCGACTATAAATAACACGTGTTTCGGTCCATAGCAGATAGCTGCTACTCTGTTAGCATTTCCATCAACATTGACAATCACACCATTTTCACTCATTCCATTAACACCTGCAATAAAGTAATCGCAGTTAGACAATGTTTCTAATTCAAGTCTTCTTTTTTCTGCTGGATCCTTAGCACCATCTCTATCAAGATAATTATAGTCACCTTCAATGATAGCATCTATAAGTCCAATTTCTCTTGCACTGGTAGCGCCTCCATTACTTACAGTTGCTCCCTTAGGAATAATATCAAGCGCTATTTTTAACGCTTCTTCTTTTGTCTCGGCATAAAAAGCCTCCATATTTCTAAGCGCTAATGCTTTTATTATCGACCCCTGTCTTAAGCCATTCCTTTTCTTATCCATTTCATTCATGACTAATCCTCCTGTATAAGCCATCAACCAATAATTCCAACCGCCAAATAATATGCTACAAGTGCACATATCCATGCTACAACACACTGCCCTAATACAACTACAAAAGCCCACTTACCACCAAGTTCTCTTTTTACCGCAGCTATTGCTGCAACACATGGTGTATATAACAAGCAAAATACAAGGAGCGAAAAAGCTGAGGCCGGTGTCAGCGCTGCTAATATTGCTTCTTTGCTTCCAAAGAGAACATATAGCGTAGATACCACACTTTCTTTTGCCATAAATCCACTTACAAGTGCTGTGCACACCCTGAAGTCTCCGTATCCCATAGGCTTAAACACTGGTGCAATAAATCCTGAGATCATTGCCAAAATACTGTCCTTTGAATCTATAACAGAATTCATATGTATATCAAATCTTTGTAAGAACCAGATACATATTGAAGCAACAAAAATAACCGTGAATGCTCTCTGTAAAAAGTCTTTAGCCTTATCCCATAAAAGCATTGTCACGTTTTTTACACCCGGTAATCTGTAATTTGGAAGTTCCATAACAAACGGAACTGCTTCACCTCTGAATACAGTGTTCCTTAGAGCAAGGGCAATGATAATGCCAACAAATATACCTATAAAATAAAGCGAAACCATTACTACTCCGCCATTACGTGGAAAGAATGCAGCTGTTAAAAATGCATATATTGGAAGCTTCGCTGAACAACTCATAAATGGTGTCAAAAGTATTGTCATCTTTCGGTCTCGTTCAGATGGAAGTGTTCTCGAAGCCATAACCCCAGGAACCGTACATCCAAAACCAATAAGCATTGGAACAATACTTCTACCTGATAAACCTAACTTTCTTAAAAGCTTATCCATTACAAAAGCTACTCTTGCCATATATCCTGTGTCTTCGAGTAATGAAAGAAACAAAAACAAAATAACAATTATAGGTAGGAAGCTTAGCACATTTCCAACTCCCGAACAAATTCCGTCTATAAGCAATGACCTCAAAGTATCATTAACTCCAGAGGCTACTAATACAACGTCAAATCCATCAATTGCTTTAGAAATAACCGTTTCTAATAGTTCCTGTAATGCAGCTCCAAAAACATTAAAAGTCAGAAAGAAAACTGCAGCCATAATTGCAATAAAAGCAGGGATAGCCGTATATTTACCAGTAAGAATTTTATCTATATTTTTACTTCTTACATGCTCCTTGCTTTCTGAAGGTTTCTTTACAGTCTCTTTTACAAGTTTCCTTATAAAGTCATATCGCATGGCCGCAATTTGCGCCTGTGCATCTAGTCCGCCCTCTTCTTCAAGCTGAAGTATAATATGCTGAAGCATTTCTTTTTCATTTTCGGATAATCCTAATTTTTCAAGAATAATCTCATCGCCTTCAACTAATTTTGTTGCGGCAAATCTGACTGGAATCTGCGCTTCTCTTGCGTGATCTTCAATAAGATGAATTACACCATGAATGCATCTGTGTACTGCTCCCTCTTCACAGAAGTCCTGTCTTCCAGGAGCTTCCTGGTATTTTGTCACATGAAGTGCATGGGCAATAAGCTCATCAACACCTTCATTTTTTGCCGCAGATATTGGAACAACAGGAATTCCTAACATAGATTCCATCTTATTTATGTAAACCGTTCCTCCATTTCCGTTCATCTCATCCATCATATTGAGTGCAAGTACCATCGGAATATTTAGTTCCATAAGCTGCATCGTTAGGTAAAGATTTCTGTCAATGTTAGTTGCATCTACTATATTGATAATACCCTTTGGTCTTTCATTTAATACATATTCTCTAGTTACTATTTCTTCACTCGAGTATGGAGAAAGAGAATATATACCAGGTAAATCTGTAATCTCTGTGTTTGTAGTCCCCCTTAATGTTCCCGATTTTCTATCTACAGTTACACCAGGGAAATTGCCTACATGCTGGTTTGAACCTGTTACCTGATTAAAAAGTGTTGTCTTTCCACAATTCTGATTTCCAAGAAGTCCAAATGTTAAAATCTCATCTTCTGGAAGTGGATTTTCATGCTTCTTAACATGATATTTTCCTCCTTCACCAAGTCCTGGGTGTTCGATAGGAACAGTATGCGTCTTTTTATCATAATTGTGGATATCATAATCACATGTCTTTTCACATCCTGACAGGTCACTTTTATCCACGACTTTTTCTATGTCTATCAGCTTCGCATCATCTACTCTAAGAGTAAGTTCATATCCCCTTACAAGTAGTTCCATTGGATCTCCCATAGGAGCATATTTTACGAGCGTAACTTCCGTCTCTGGTATAAGGCCCATATCAAGGAAATGATGTCTTAGCTGTCCTTCCCCACCAACCGCAGTAATTTTTGCAGTTTTTCCTATTTCTAACTCACTTAACTTCATAATCTATATCTACTCCCATACTCTTAAGCTTAATAAGAGCATCCTTTAAGTCTTTAAATACAATACCTTTAATTTCACATTGTTCTGAAGCATCCGTATTCTCTTTTTTGTCATCTAAAAAAACACATTCTGATGCTTTAAGATTAAACTTTTTAAGTAATAATTTATATATCTCGAGATCTGGCTTTACAAGGTGACAATCACATGAAAATAAGCTTCCATCCGCTAATTCATTACACTTTAAATCATCTCCTGCCTCATTAAACGCTTCAGGAGACATATTTGACAATATATAAACCTTATATCCCGCCTTCTGTAGTGACATAATTAAATCTTCGGCATACGTTTTCTTCTTAATCATATCCCCTATAGATGAAGTAGCTATTCTTATTTCTTTTTCAATTTCAGGATCATTCTCTATAAAATTATTAATTATCTGTTCATGGGAAATATTAGCAAGATCAAATTCGTCCCAGTCCTTATCTCTAACAGTGGCATTTGCTACTCTTTCAAGCATATCCCCATCTATTCCCTTATCTCTAAAGGCCTTTTCCCAGCAGAAATCTACTAGAACATTTCCCATATCAAATATTATATTTTTTATCATATTTTATTACTCTATATATTTGATTTTCTCTTATTCGCTAGTCTCTGGGTTTTCACCACCACTACTATCACCACTGTCTGGTGTTTCAGCTTCACCTGCCGTATCTTCTACTGGCGGTTCTATCGGTGTTTCTGGTTGCTGCTCTTCAACATTATTATCATTAGTTTCTGGTTGTTCTACCTCACTAGAACTGCTAGAAGATGGCTCTTCAACCGGTAGTGCCTCCTGAGTAACTACTTTTACCTCATTACAATCACTACATTTATATTTTTTATATCCTGCAACGCCAGGAGCTGCAGGCTGACTTTCAACTTCAATTACATAATTATGCTGTGTATGTTGTGAAGAAGATGTCGAATTTTCCTCTTCTGCGCGTTTTCTTGCTTCCTCTTCAGCTTTTTTCCTAGCCTCTTCCTCTGCGCGCCTTTTTTCTTCCTCTGAACGTTTCTTTTCAGCCTCTTCTTCTCTACGTTTTTCTTCTTCTTTTTTTAATCTTTCCTCTTCTGCTTTTCTTTCTTGCTCTTCCTGGTTCTTTTTTATCTCTTCGTCTAAACGTTTCTTTGCTTCCGATTCCTCCTGCGCCTTTTTTGCAGCTTCTTCCATAGCCTTTTTAAGTGCTTCCTGCTCCGCCTTAGTCACCTCAGACATTTCCTTATACGCTTTCGGATCATCATTCATTTTACCATCAGTATTGATAACATATGATTTTTTAACCTGTTTTGGAAGCGGAGTTTCTTTTCTAGGCGTGGTGTCTTTCACTACATGACTATGAGTACGAATATACGTAAACATTGCTGCAAATCCTGCCTCAGATATATGAATACCATCCCCAACTGTATAACCATCTTTGGCATAACCTGTTGATTCATTTTTCATAACAGAGGCTGAATCTATAAATTTATAATTTAAATCTTTTGCAAGCTTTATTAAAGCATTATTAAACTTATCTATACTATTCTGAGAAAGAGTAGGATAACTATTCTCTTCACATATAGGTGGAATTGAATTAATCAAAATATCTGTATTAGGGCTTACTTCTTTTATAGCATCCAATGCCTCTTTATATTTAGAAATGAAGTCTTCAACACTCATTCCATTAGCATTATTTGTTCCAAAAGTAATAATGATTCGCTTTGGATTTACAAGCTTAACAGCATCAACCATTGTAATCGGCTCGCTATAGCCATCAAACTGAATGCATTTAAGGCTTTTTACAGACTGTATTCCCATACCAACAACTGCAAATGTATTATCAAGTGATGTAATTCCATAGTTCATCATACGAACCGTATTAGAGTCCCCTAAAAACAAAGTCTCATCTATATACTCTTCGCCCGCATCCTCTGTCTCCGCAAGCATCTCCTCCGATTCTTCTTCGCTTTCAGTATCTTTTTTATCCGTCTCTTCTAAATGTTCTCCGTTGTCTTCTACTGTATCATTTTTTTCACTTGAATCAGTTTCCTTAACACTCTGCGTATTTGCATCTTCCTGCACACTTGCGACATTTGTATTTTTTGAAGACACAACAAATATGCCTACAATTACTCCTACAAGAATAATTGTAGATAGTGATGCTGTAAAAATCTTCACCCTGTCTGTAAATTTTTTTGAAATAATATCATCTATTAAGTTTTTAATTTCTGATTTTATCTTTTCCATCATTTAATAACGTTTGTTGTTTATACGCAAAGTGCGGTTAGAAATTCACTAACCGCACAATCATAACTATTTCATAGACTCAAGGAACGCCTCATATCCTTTATACACTTCATATATATCAGCCTTCGAAATTGCTTCATACGGCGCATGCATTGACAAAACAGGCACTCCACAATCTATAACATTCATACCGTAAAGTGCTGTAATGTAAGCAATTGTTCCGCCACCGCCTTTATCGACTTTACCAAGTTCTGTGAACTGGTAAGAAATATTTTTATCATCCATAACTTTTCTAATCTTTGCTATGAATTCAGCATTTGCATCATTGGATCCAGACTTGCCTCTTGAACCAGTAAACTTATTAAATAACAGTCCATTTCCAAGGAATGCAACACTCTTTTTATCAAATACTTCAGCATAATGTGGATCGTATCCAGATCCCACATCTGATGAAAGCATATCCGAATGGGCAAGACATCTTTTAAGTGATAATTCAGAATAACTACCTAAAAGATTAATTAATTCTGCAACTGTATTTTCAAAAAACATTGATTTCATTCCAGTTGCACCAACAGAACCGATTTCTTCTTTATCTACAAGAATGCAGCAGGATGTTCTCTGTGGCTTCTTAACTGCCATCATTGCAGTAAACGAAGGATATGAACAAACTCTGTCATCATGTCCATAACCTAAAATCATACTTGCATCAAATCCCGCATCCCTTGCCTTACCGGCAGGCACTACTTCTATTTCAGCTGAATTAAAATCTGCTTCTTCAATGCCATATTTTTTATCAAGAATACCAAGAATATTCTTAGTAACTAAATCCTTCTCATTATCTTTACTCTTGGACTTTACAGTAAATGGCTTGTTTCCAATTATGATATCTAATGCTTCACCTTCAACAACCTTTGAAGCCTCTTTCACCATCTGATCCTGAGCTAGATGAATCAAAAGATCCGAAACAAAAAATACTGGCTCGTCATCTTTTTCGCCTATTGAAATGTTGATGACAGTTCCATCTTTTTTAACTACTACACCATGAAGAGCAAGTGGAAGTGTTACCCACTGATACTTCTTAATCCCACCATAATAATGTGTGTCAAAATATGCCAATCCAGACTCTTCATATAAAGGGTTCTGTTTAAGATCAAGACGTGGAGAATCAATATGTGCTCCAAGAATATTCATTCCTGTTTCAATAGAATCTTTTCCAATATTGAAAAGGATTATTTCCTTCCCCATATTTACCGCATATACTTTATCTCCTGCCTTAAGCTTCTTATTTGTTCCAATAAGAAAATCTAGGTTTACATAACCTTGTTTTTCAGCTTCTTGCGCGAAAAACCTGCAACACTCTCTTTCTGTTTTATTATTACTCAAGAACTCTTTATAGCCTTTTGAATAGTCGTATACAGCCTTTACTTCTTTATCTGTATATTTAAGCCATGCACTTTTATGTTCCATAACTTCTCTCCTTTTTATCAACCGTGATATAGTTTCTCAGTCTGATATTTAGGTTCACATGTAACATCAATACCAAGCTTTTTAAATGTAGCTTCATCCTCTGTAGAAAGAATTACTGATGAATGTGCCTGAGCCCCCTTCAACTTATCAATCTGTCTTAATGCAACTGCTGCAGTAGGATTTGTAACTGCGCATATAGAAAGTGCAATAAGAACCTGTTCTAAGTGAAGCAAATGGTTAGAGCTTCCAAGGTGCTCTGTTTTAAGCTGTTGAATTGGCTCAATTATATTTGCTGATATAAGTTCAATTGAGTCATCAATTCCTGCCAGATATTTAAGTGCATTCATCATTGCTGCACAACTTGCACCCATAAGCGCCTTTGTCTTTCCTGTTGCTATATGACCATCTGGAAGACAAATAGCGCATGCCGGTTCTCCTGTCTCTTCTTCAATCTTTATAGCAGGTGGAACACAAGGCCTATCATTATTAGTAATTGCAAGCTCATTCATCAAAACATCAAGTTTCTGAACTTCGCTTGCTTCGCTTGTTCCCTTTTTGTAACCGCATTTTGCTGTATACCAACGACGAATAATTTCCTGCGAAGACGCCTTACAACATACATCATCATCAATAATACAGTTTCCAGCCATATTAACACCCATATCTGTAGGGCTCTTATATCTTGATTCACCATATATTTTCTCAAACATTGTTGAAAGAACTGGGAATATCTCAATGTCTCTATTGTAATTTACAGTTGTTTCACCATATGCCTGTAAATGGAATGGGTCAATCATATTAACATCAGATAGATCTGCTGTAGCAGCTTCATAGGCAAGATTAACAGGATGCTTTAATGGAATGTTCCAAATAGGGAATGTTTCAAACTTAGCATAACCTGCATTTACGCCCCTCTTATGCTCATGATAAAGCTGGGAAAGACATGTTGCCATTTTTCCAGAACCTGGACCTGGTGCTGTAACAACAACAACTGGTCTTTCTGTCTCTATATAATCATTTTTTCCAAATCCTTCATCACTTACTATTGTAGCAACGTCTGATGGATAATTTTCTATTGGATAATGTCTATAGACTTTAATACCCATACGCTCTAACTTGTCCTTAAAGACTTCTGCTGATCTCTGGCCTCTTGATCTTGTAAGAACTACCGAACCAACATATAATCCAAAGCTTCTAAAGGTATCAATAAGTCTCATGACATCAAGGTCATATGTTATTCCAAGATCCCCACGCTTCTTATTTTTTTCTATATCATCTGCACATATAGCGATAACAATTTCCGCTTTGTCTTTGATTTTAAGAAGCATTCTTAACTTGGAATCAGGCTGAAATCCAGGAAGAACACGAGATGCATGGTAATCATCAAAGAGCTTGCCACCAAATTCTAGATATAATTTTCCGCCAAATGAGTCCACTCTCTCAAGAATGTGTTCACTCTGCATCTTTAAGTATTTATCGTTGTCAAAACCTATCTTATTCATTTTTTACCCCTATTTACAAAGCTCCTTCATGTCAACCTTCTTTCCAGTAAGTCTCCAATTACGAAGCTCTGCAGATATTGAAAGAAGAAGATCTGAAGATGAATTAAGTGCTGTCTCAACTGAATCCTGAATAACACCAATAATGAAGCCTACCGCTACAACCTGATAAGAAACACTATCTGGAATACCAAAAAGTGAACATGCAAGCGGGATGAGAAGAAGTGATCCACCAGCCACACCTGATGCGCCACAAGCTGATAATGTAGCTAATACACTAAGAATCAACGCTGTAGGGATGTCTACTGCAATACCAAGTGTGGCTGCAGTTGCCATTGTCATTACTGTAATTGTAATTGCGGCACCATCCATATTTATTGTTGCTCCAAGAGGAATTGTCACTGAATATGTATTCTTATCAAGTCCCATCTCTTCACAAACCTTCATATTTACAGGAATATTTGCTGCCGAACTTCTTGTAAAGAATGCTGTAATTGCAGATCTCTTTAAGCACTTGAAAATAAGTGGGAATGGGTTCTGTCTGATACACCAATATACAAGAATTGGATTTGTAACAAAATAAATAAATAACATACTTCCAACAAGAAGTAATAAAAGCTTTCCATATGATGTAAATATTTCAACACCACTTGTTGAAACAGAATCAAATACAAGACCTAAAATACCAAATGGTGCAAGATTAATAATCCATGTTACAACCATTGAAATGGCATCTGATACTTCTGTAAGAATAAGCTTAATATTATCGCTAGCACCTCTTAGCGCAAGACCAATAATACAAGCCCATGAAAGTACACCAATATAATTTGCAGTTGCAAGAGCATTCACAGGATTTGTAACGATATTCATAAGAAGTGTTTTTAACACCTCAGAAACTCCCTGTGGTGCTGACATATCAGTAACCGCGTCTGGAAGAATCATCTGTACTTTAAATATCATACTTGCAAACACTGCTATAACAGAAGCAAGCAAAGTTGACGCCATGTATAGAATAATAACCGTCTTAATTACTCCACCATGTGAATCTCCACCTTTAGAAATTGCACTGATTACAAGACAAAATACAAGTACAGGTGCAATTCCCTTTAACGCTCCTACAAATATATTTCCAAGTATCGAAATACCTGTCCACTGTGGAACAATAAAACCAAGTATCGCACCAATAATTAATCCACAAACTATTCTAACTACAAGGCTTGTACCCTGCCATTTTTGCCACAAATTTTTCATCTCAACTCTCCTTTTTATTACCAAAATTTTATAAGTCTCATTACTGCCCCTGTTAGTTTTATATACCAAGGACGTAACTCTTTATCAGCGATTTTGAGCTGTTCTCTTATTTTTATCGCCTGTGGGCAATGCATCTCGCACTTACCACATTCTATACACTGCGAAGCGTCTCGTCTTGTTTTATTAAAAGCCGTAATACGAATGTAATCCGACCTTCCAGCTGACTTAGACTCTGAATACATGGAATTATAACAACTAAATGTTCCCGGTATATCAACATGATTCGGACATGGCATGCAATAATTACATCCTGTACACGGTACCTTTATTGTCTTAGCAATTTCCGCTTTAATCTTTTCTATGAATCCAAAATCCTCATCTGTAAATTCCCCGACTTGTACTTCGGAAGCAATTCTTACATTTTCAACAATCATTGCTTGCGAATTCATGCCAGATAACACACATGATACAGCTTCCTGTTCCATAAGCCATCTAAAAGACCATTCCGCAGCGCTAAATCCTTTTTCATTCTCACTGATTAGTTTCTTAGCTGATTCCGGAAGCAAATTAACTAATCTTCCACCTCTTAATGGCTCCATAATAATAACCGGAATACCTTTATCGTGAGCATGTTCTAATCCTCTTCGCCCTGCTTGGGTATTTTCATCCATATAATTGTACTGGATCTGGCAAAAATCCCAATCATATGCGTCTAATACCTTTATAAAATTCTCTGAATCCCCATGAAATGAAAAGCCTATATTTTTTATCTGTCCTAAAGCTTTCTTTTCATTAATCCAGTCTACGATACCAAGTCTTACAAGTTTCTCCCAGGCGGCAATATCAGTTATCAAATGCATCAAATAGTAATCAATATAATCCGTTCTAAGTCTTGAAAGTTCTTCATTAAAAAACTTGTCTATCTGTGCCGCATTCTTTACTAAATACTGTGGAAGCTTGGTTGCTATTTTAACTTCTTTTCTACAGCCAAGTCTTTCAAATATTTCGCCAAGTGCCGCTTCGCTTCCT
Organism: Lachnospiraceae bacterium; assembly: GCA_030523345.1. Lineage (GTDB taxonomy): Bacteria > Bacillota > Clostridia > Lachnospirales > Lachnospiraceae > UBA2868. The sequence continues at coordinate 67,307 of JAUNIR010000001.1, read as the reverse complement.
GGATAAGCATATGCTGTATCAAAATAGTTCACACCATTATCGATAGCAAGCTTAATCTCTTTAGCTGCTTTTTCGATGTCAATGGAACTCCCATTTCTTGTAAATCGCATACATCCAAATCCAAGAAGTGAAATCTTTTCTCCATGCCTATCAAGTCTGTAATTCAAATTTTATTCCTCATCATCAACTTCACCGCCAATAACACCGCCTATAGCGCCTGTTACTGCAGCAATCACTACTGCTACTATAATTACAAGTACTACAATCCCTACAAAAATACCCATTTGTAATTCCTTAGTGCAAAGCACTTTTCCTTTCATAATGTATTCATATATTTACCTGTTTTATGTCTCTGCAAGCTATGTCACAAATCCTTTTTCTGCAAAAAAATAAAACGGACATTATCCGTTTTATTTTATCACAAAATACCCCTAAAAAGTAGTGATTTAATGTATTAAACTACGCATTTTCTTTATAAATTGACGAGAAAATAATATTTCTCAATTTATTAACAACATCTGTAGTTCCTGTATTAGGTTTCTGCTGCATATAGAGAATCGTCATATCATACTCCGGAATGTTAGATACATACACTCCAAGCCAGCCATCCCAGCCATATTCACCCTGTACGCCGATAGATACAGCCTCACCTGGATACTTAAGCACTCTTAACAAATTGCCATATGTGTATCCATTAAGGTAGTTCCAGTTGCCAATACAACTTCTCTGCCTTTCATTAAGGCTGCCCATCGTCATAAAGCGGATTGTCTCAGGATGAAGGATTCTCTTTCCTTTGTATTCGCCATTATTCAAAAGCATTGTACAAATCTTTGAATAATCATCAATAGTCGATGACAATCCTGCACCGCCTGACTCGAACTTAGGTCTTTCCTCCATCCTGCTCTGTATGAGTAAGTTCTCCCCTGTAAACTCTTTAAATTCTACGCCATCAGTATCATAAGCTCTTGCCAAACGCTCCTGCTTATCTGCTGGAACATAGAAATCCGTATCAAACATTTCAAGTGGCTCAAAAATATTCTTACGAAGGTACTCAGAATATTTCATGCCACTCGCCACTTCAACAATAGCCCCAAGTACATCTGCTGAAAAACTATAATTCCACTTCTCTCCTGGTTCGAAAGCAAGAGGAATCTTTCCAAGCTCATTCATAAGATCATAAGTTGTCATTTCATCCGGCGTATGTAATTTTTTACCCGCTTCATTAACAAAATCGCTTGTTATTTTTTCAGTATCATTATTTTCACCTGGGTAGCATAATCCCGATGTCATATCCAAAAGGTTCTTGATGGTCATTTCTTCTGTAACGCTAGTTATTTTACCATCTTTATAACATCTTTGATTCTTAAATCCTGGTAAATACTGACTAACTGGATCGCCTAAATCAATAAGCCCGTTTTCCATAAGTTGCATTACAGCGATGCTTGTAATTGGCTTTGACATTGAAAACATTCTAAATATTGTATCTCTTGTAATTGGAAGCTTTCTTTCTACATCACGTAGACCAGCCTCGTAATATCCAAGTTCTTCACCGCTCTTAAGTACTAGGCATGACGCTCCTGCTACGACTTTATCTTCTATTGTCTTGTTCAAAAAATTCTGTATGCGATTTAACTTATCTTTAGAGATATTTATTTTTTCCATTTATAAACCCGCACCTTCAATGATATCCTTCTGCATTGCGATTACTGCTTCTCTCGCAGCTTCTGCAAAATTCTTTTCACCATATTTAGCATATTTTTCCTGTTTGTATGCAGCAATAATTCCTCTTGAAGAATTAACAATTGCTCCAAGTCCATCTGCATTAAAGAATGGTTTCAAGTCTGACCCTTTACCACCTTGCGCACCGTATCCAGGAACTAAAATATATGACTTTGGCATAATCTTTCTAAGTACTTCTCCCATTTCTGGATATGTTGCACCTACAACAGCTCCAACGTTAGAATACTCACCATCCATTGACATTTCAGCCCACTCATTTACCATTGCACCAACAGTCTCATAAAGTGGTTTTCCGGTCTCAGTTAATACCTTATCCTGGAATTCACCACTTGATTTATTAGAAGTCTTTACAAGGACAAAAATTCCTTTATTAAACTCATTACAAGTATCAATAAATGGCTTGACCCCGTCTGTTCCAAGATATGGATTTACCGTTACAATATCTTCATTAAATGTACTAAGCGTCGTTCCGTTTACAGTGATTTTTCCAATATGTCCCGTTGCATAAGCCGCAGATGTAGAACCTATATCTCCTCTTTTAATATCACCAATAACTACTAATCCTTTTTTCTGTGCGTAAGCAACTGTTTTCTTAAAGGCTTTAAGTCCAGGTATACCAAACTGTTCATACATTGCAATCTGTGGCTTCACAGATGGAATTAAATCACAGGTTGCATCTATAATTGCCTTATTGTAATCAAGTACAGCATTTGCTACAGCTTTTAAATTCACCTCTCCCTCTTCTTCAATAGCTTTATTAAGAAGATGACTTGGCAAATAATCAAGCATCGGATCTAGCCCTACGCAAATAGGTGCATTTGTCTTTTTTATTTTTTCGATGAGTATAGAAATCATTAGTAATTCGCCTCCTATATAACCTCTTTAGTTAGCCGAAAGCTGTTTTTCCTTGCTTACAGCATCAACAAACTTCTTTATATTAGAAACATTAGCAAATTTATTAACAGTATCATTAGTAACCACAACAAGAGTTGGTGCCTGCATTACCCCATATTTCATTGCTAACTCCGCATTTTCCTCTGCATCGATTAACGCATATGGGATATCCTTAAGCATTTCTTTAGCTATCTTACAGTTAGGACATGTCTTCGTTGTAAATAAATACGTAACATTATCTACACCAGCAACTTCAACTTCTTTGTCCTTTTTAACCGTAACCATTGCCTTAACAGGTCTCTTAAGAGATGAATTCTCTATATCATAAACAACTCTGTTCTTATATTCCTGTGTCTTACCATCGTTCCAGTTCTGAACTGGTCTGTAATAACCTGTAATTCTAGAATATACTTCTGTAACAGCATTACAATGTGGGCATCTCTTCTGTTCTCCAGCAAGATATCCATGCTCTTTACATACAGAATATGTTGGAGAAAGTGTGTAATATGGAAGTCTATAATTCTCAGCTATCTTTCTAATAAGATTTGCCGCAGCCTTCCAATCAGGTAATTTTTCTCCGAGGAATGCATGGAATACAGTACCAGATGTATATAATGTCTGTAATTCGTCCTGTATATCCAAAGCATCAAAAATGTCTGATGTGTAATCTACTGGAAGATGTGAACTATTTGTATAATATGGTGTATCTCCAGCATTTCCAGCAGTCTTAATTCCTGGCCACTTCTTCTTATCATGTTTAGCAAGTCTGTAAGATGTAGACTCTGCAGGTGTAGCCTCTAAGTTATAGAGATCGCCATACTTCTCCTGATAATCCGAAAGTCTTTCTCTCATATGATTAAGTACTTCTTTAGTGAACTCCTGAACTCTCTCATCTGTAAGATCTGCTCTTAACCAGTTAGCATTAAGTCCAACTTCATTCATTCCAACAAGACCAATTGTAGAAAAATGATTGTTGAATGTTCCAAGATATCTCTTCGTATATGGATACAATCCTTCCTCAAGAAGCTTTGTAATGACTCTTCTCTTTACAGCCAGCGATCTTGCTGCTATATCCATCATTCTGTCAAGTCTTGCATAGAAATCTGCCTTATCCATTGCTTGGTATGCAATACGAGGCATATTGATAGTTACAACTCCTACGGATCCTGTACTTTCACCAGAGCCGAAGAAACCTCCCGACTTCTTACGAAGTTCTCTTAAATCAAGACGTAATCTACAGCACATGCTTCGTACATCACTAGGTTCCATATCCGAATTGATATAATTAGAAAAATATGGAGTTCCATACTTAGATGTCATTTCAAATAACAGGCGATTGTTTTCAGTATCTGACCAGTCAAAGTCTCTTGTAATAGAATACGTAGGTATTGGATACTGGAATCCTCTTCCATTAGCATCGCCCTCAATCATTGTCTCTATGAAGGCCTTATTAACCATATCCATCTCTTTTTTACAGTCTTTATATTTGAAGTCCATTTCCTTTCCGCCAACAATGCAATTAAGTTCTGCAAGGTCTGCTGGAACTGTCCAATCAAGTGTGATATTGGAGAATGGAGCCTGCGTGCCCCAACGGGAAGGTGTATTAACGCCATATATAAATGATTCTATGCATTTTTTAACTTCACCATATGTAAGGTTATCAACCTTAACAAATGGAGCTAAATATGTATCAAAAGATGAGAATGCCTGAGCTCCCGCCCATTCATTCTGCATTATTCCCAAAAAGTTAACCATCTGGTGGCACAGAACTGAAAGATGTGCTGCAGGAGCAGATGTTATTTTACCATTAACTCCTCCAAGACCTTCTGTAATAAGCTGTTTCAAAGACCATCCTGCACAATAACCTGTAAGCATAGATAAATCATGTATATGAATGTCTGCATTTCTATGTGCATCTGCAATTTCCTGATCATAAATTTCTGATAACCAGTAATTTGCTGTAACCGCACCCGAATTGGACAAGATTAATCCACCTACAGAATATGTAACTGTAGAATTTTCTTTCACTCTCCAGTCTTCGACTTTAACATAGCTATTAACAACATCCTTATAGTCAAGAATTGTTGATTTCATATTACGGATTTTTTCACGATTCTTACGATACAAAATATAAGCTTTAGCAACATCTGTATAACCAGCCTGCTCTAAAACTGTCTCAACCGAATCCTGTACATCCTCTACAGAAATCTGTCCTTCTTTAACTTTCTCCTGAAAATCTGCAGTTACTCTAAGTGCAAGGAGATCAATAATCTCATTTGTATACTGTTTTTCGCACGCAGAAAAGGCCTTCATTATTGCATCATTTATCTTCGTCAGATTAAAATCTGCAACTTGTCCATCTCTCTTAACAACACTGAACATCTTACTAGTTCTCCCTCCTAATATAACCCCCTTGTTGACTATTTAAGTCAACGTTTTTTGTTATCCCCTATTTATCTAATAAAAAAAGGTAATTTTTCCAAAATAAAAAACCACACATGTCCAAGTATAACATTGTGGTTTTTAGATGTCAATTTTAAAAACACTAGATATTGTGGTTTACATAATAGCTTTTATATAAATCACGCTAGATATGGTCATCTTGTGCTAAGGAAAATCCCTTCTTTAATAGCCGTCTCATCCGATGGATAAAGGGCTAAATAAGATTCCACCTGTTTTTTTGCCTCTTCAAAATTGCCCAAACGTTCATTGGCTACTATTCTGTTAAACATGAGCGATTGTTTGCATGAAGCATTTTCATTTTTGAGTCCAGCTTCAAATTCTGCTAGTGCGCCCTCATAATCTCGATTTTTAACTTTTAATAGCCCGAGCTCATTATATACAATAGCAGGTGTTTCGTTATTTGTTGCAAATTCTTCATACAATGCCATTGCGTAGCCAGCATCATCTAAAGCTTCATACGTCTTGCCTAGGTATATAATACCCTCCTCTGTCTTCTTTGTTTCAGAAGATTCCTCGAAATAATTTCTTGCCTGAGTATAATCGCCCAAATAATAATTAAATATTCCAAGTTCATATGACGATGGCTTCGATACAGTCGCAACACCTTTGCTAATGTATGCCTTAGCATCTGTATCCATATCCTTAGCTGAAAAATCATCATGAATATTTATATATAGCCTTGAATCATCTTTGTTCAGCTCTATTGCTTTATCAAAATCATTTTTCGCAGCATCTATGTTTCCTAAATCCAGGTTTACCTTGCCCCTTAAATAAAACGCATCTGAATTATTTTTATCTGCCTGTACAATTGCCGTATATGTATTCAACGCGTCCTCTAGTCTTCCCGACTTATACTCCGCAACCGCCATATAGAAATTGATATCATAATCTATCTTTTTTAGAAGTCCATTAGACTGTTCTAAGGCAAGCTTAAATGAAGAAAGAGCCTCGTCATACTGTCCAAGTCCCAAGTATGCAAGTCCCTCGCCTCTATAGGTCTTCTTAAGATCTTTTCCCGTAGTTTCATAAGCCTTAAATGCCTGTAGTGCTTCGTTGTAATGCTGAAGTTCGATAGCCTGTACGCCTTGTTCATAGCTGTTTAATTCTTTTTCGGAATTACAGCCTGACATTATAACCGCTAAAGTAATTCCTATTGTTATTAATTTTACCCTGTTAGCCATTTTCTTCATTAGATATTTTCCTTTTTGCTTGCTCTATCTTTTCTGAATTTTACTTTTTTCAGATTTTGCTCTGCAAGTATTACGTTTTCTTTTGCATCTTCCTTCGCTACAGAAGTAGCTGTATCAACAAACATAGATAGCATATCCTTAATCTTTTCCTTAGCATCATCATCCATGTTATCTGCAGCTGTTCGAACCCTTGCTATTGTGCCTCTAAAGTCATCATTAAAATCATTGAGATTGTCTACACCCGCTTCCTCGAACACTCCGAATATCTGATCTGACAAAAGTGCCCAATTTTCTTCCGTCATAGACGAGGCCCAAATACTTATAGCATCGGCCTTAAGTGCCGAATATTTACCTATATGCTCTGTTTTCTTGAATGAAAAATCCTCAACTATCCAGTTATATGGGTTGTGTTGCTTCACTCCATGTTTTTCACAATCTACTACCTCAAATTTTTCCACATTACCAAATAGCCCAACTACAGCAGCTTTAGGAACATACTTTTTTATCTTGCCGCCGATTCTTTCAAATCCTTCTTTATTAAGTAGTTCCATTCTGAATCCAGGTCCATCATGAGAATATATATTTATAATCCTATCAGCAACTTCTCTTCTACAATACATAGACGAATATACCGCCAAGTTACCGCCTTTAGAATGTCCCCCAACATAGAAGTCTCCCTCAAATAGTTCCGCCACTTTATTAAGGTACTCTACAGAATATCTCTGAGCTGGCACAGGAGTTTTGAACGTCATATTCAGGTCCTCTTTCCAACCTACAACACTGTCATCAGTACCTCTGAATACAACATATTTAAAGCCCTTCCTATCCTCTACAGTCATGGCGCAAAACTGGACATCTATTGTTGTATCAATCACGTCAACAAAATTGTTGAGTATCAATGAGCCAAATCGCTTACTGTTAGAAAGCGCTTCAAAAAACAAAGTGTTAATTTCTCTGTATCGTTCATCTCTGTAAATAGAATCATACTTTTCATTATCACGAATACTCGAAAGAACAATCCCAGCTCTTCTTTCTTCCGGACACGCAACGATTCTATCTAGTTTCAAGTAAGAGAGCTGCGATATGACAAGTGAATCCACTTCACAAAATGCCCTCTCACTAAAATCATATATTCCATTTTTTGCTACATATTCAATAATGTTCATATTCTATAATTTTACAGAAAAAGCCGAAAGGAAATTCCTTTCGGCTTTAAAATCACAAGTTAATTATTAGTTAATTTCTAACCCTGAATAAATATCATCTGGAATAAGTGCGATATATGTCTTACCTGTGTTGATTGTAATTTCATTGCCGTTTGAATCATAATATCTTGTTGGCTCACAATCATCTTCTGGCTTTGTCCATGTAATCTTAATTGCCTTACCCTTTGTGATGTAATATCCTTCACGTCCTGAGTCCTTAGCATAGAACATCATGTATCCGTTATCATCAAATTTAACGTATCTTGCATTCTGTAAGAGAAGATTGTCAAATGCAAGCTGAGCATTAGAGTTACCTGGATCTACATGTGACTGACCATACTCTGAATACTTGTACTGCTGTGTTCCTTCATCATAATCAAGATATGGCTTGTTATGCTTAAATGGAAGCTGAATATGATTAGCGCTTACAGCATCTGAATATGCAGAAAGGTCGTTAGGCTCTGTCTCTGATGCAAACTGGAAATGACCTGCGCCCTTATAATAGCTTGTATAAGTCTTTGAAACACTGCTTCCAGAGAAGTTCTTATCCATATCACCTGGAAGGATGTACTCTGTGAACTCTCTTGATTTACCATTATCTACACGTGAGAATGTTCCTGAGAAATGATCCACATAGTCATTTGCAAGGTAATCATCAATGTAGAAAGGTCCACCATCATGACATACGATAGCATCCCATTCTGGCGCGATTACAAGGTTTGTAGGACGTACTGAACGGATTGATCCAATCTGATCTACACTGTCATAATCCTTGAATAATACCATGAAACGTGTAACACCATCATTAAGTGTTGAGTTTGTAATTTCGTATACAATATCAGCTCTTGATAAGCCATAGTGTGGAAGTGCTGTCTTCTCATTATCAACCATTGCAGCAATAGGCCTCTGATCCTTTAATGCTTCATCAATCCACTCATTTGTAATCTCTGAACGATACATACCTTCACGAGATTCCTCTGTTGGTGCAGCCTCAGTAACTATTGTAGGTGTTTCTGTAACAACCTGTATTGTTGGAGCTGGTGCCGCTGCCTGTGGCTCTTCCTTGTCCTTACATCCTGCAAATGTCATTGCAGCAACTAATGAAAGAGCAAGAACTAAATATCTTTTCTTCATAATTATTATATTCCTCCGTTAATACCTAGGATTTAAATCCTGTTTATACTCCGTTCTCATCTCGAAATAACCACCAAATTATACCACTAATACTCAATATATTCAACCCGTACACCATAAACATGGCTTATCATGCACAATATATTGTATTAAAATCAATACACTGGCGCTGAATTTTCAATCTTACCTATGCTAGGATAATATCTAATCAAAGCCTTACCAAGTATTTTATCTTTGTATACGTATGTATTATTCCAAAATCTTGCATCAAGAGAATAATTTCTATTATCTCCCATAACAAAATAGGCATTCTCTGGAACTTCATACGGACCAAAAGTACCTAGCATTTCTTGTGCAAGATATGGCTCATTTAAAGGTTCCGTTTTGTCATCAATATATACTTTTCCATCGATAATCATAACCGTTTCACCCGGAAGTCCTATAACTCTTTTTATAAAAAGCTGAGTCTCATCATCTGGATATCTAAAAATGACTATATCTCCTCTTTTAGGATCTTCCTTAATATATGACAGTCTGTTTCCAAACAATCTGTCCCCCGTCATAACATTATTTTCCATTGATGCACTAGGTACTCTGGCATTTATAAGAACAAATGTGTTTATTATTACAGAGAATACTATTGCTAATACAAATACTATAGCCCATTCTGCTATTTCTTGCTTAACATTTATCTTTTCTTTTTCGTTATTATTTTTACTATTATTCATATCCTTCATATGTCTTCTCCCATCTTATTTATTATAACGGTTTTTAATAAAGTCACAAGACAAATCTTTTAAATTGTATTATTATAAGTATGTTATGACATTAACCAGTATTTCATTTTATATATTTTTACCAATATGTATAACTGTGTACTTTCTGATACCATCAAAAGTACGTTATATATGGCTGCTGTTCTGCAGCTATTATTTTTATTGCTCTCTCGACGGAGCTTTTGTTTCGCTTCTTATTGTTTCAACTATACTTACTTGGCTCGCAGGGGGCCTTGTTTATAAATTTGAAGCCATCAACCTTAGAAGGCTTTTCTTAGTTCTTGGTGTAGTAATTAACATCATGTTTCTTATAATTTACAAATATGAGGATTTTTTCCTAGAACTATCAGGTTCCAGCATAAGGCTCAACCTGATTCTTCCTATAGGCATTTCATTCTATACCTTTCAGTCTCTAACCTATATATTTGATATATATAATGGCGACCTCAAACCAGAGGACAATATTTTTAAATACGCGCTTTTTGTTTCTTTTTTCCCACTTATTCTTTCAGGACCAATTGAACGGGCAAAGCATCTTTTACCACAGTTAAATCTGTCGAATGAATTCAATACCTTTAGAGCTTCCGAAGGGCTAAAACTTATGCTCTTTGGTTACTTTATGAAAATTGTAATAGTATCACGAATGACAATTCTTACAGACTATGTATTTAGTGATTATAAAAACAAAACCTCGGTTGCCCTACTAATTGCTGTTTTAGCATACACCATACAAATATATTGTGACTTTCAGGGCTATTCCCTAATAGCTATTGGTATGTGCAAAATAATGGGAATAGAAATAATTAATAATTTCAATCAGCCTTATTTTGCCGTTTCTGTATCTGACTTCTGGAGACGTTGGCACATTTCACTATCCACTTGGTTCAGAGATTATCTCTACATACCTCTTGGCGGCAATAGAAGGGGGAAAATACGAAAATATATAAACATTCTGATTGTATTTGTTGTATCAGGTTTATGGCATGGCGCTAATATAACTTTTGTTATCTGGGGCTTTCTAAACGGGTTGTATCAGGTTATAGGAGAATTATTAACTCCTTGTAAAGAAAAGCTTACCAGCTTACTAAGCATCGATAAAAAGCCTTGCCTTAACCGCGTGCTGAGAACCACAATCACATTCATTTTAATAAGCTTTACATGGATATTCTTCAGAGCCCCTTCCGTAAACGAAGCCATAGAAATAGTTACAAGGATCTTTAGTACATTTAGTTATGTCAACCTTTTTGATGGTACTATATGGAATGTTGGACTTGGAATTAACAACATGTTGTTTTCTATGGCAGCTATTATTATACTAATCGTTGCTGATGTATTATGTGAAAGAAAAGCCTGTCAGGTCTCTGATATCATGAAAAACGTAAGAACGCCTATTAGATGGGCTGTTTATTACTTGTTAATAATTATGATTCTATTATCAATGAACCTTAACATGACAGAATTTATATACTCAGGATTTTAAATTTGGTTTACATAAATGAAAAATGTGAGATTTGTTATTAAATGCATATTAGCTTTGCTTCCAGTACTTGCGGTTGTCCTATACACAGCCGTTGTTCCTTTTGGATATATGGATTCAGAGTTTCCTGCCTGGAAATACACTAAAGATACTGTATGTGATTCAAGTGCAAACACGGTTATATTAGGTGATTCACGTGCCATGGCTGATTTAATTCCAGAAATGTTTGAGGTTAACACTGTGAATCTTTCTGTTGGTGGTGCCACATCTATAGAAATGTATTACACCCTCAAAAAATATATCGAAAACAATGGGCAACCAGAGAATGTGATAATAATGTTTGCTCCATTCCATTACTCTGTTATTGATAATTTCTGGACTAGAACTGCTTATTTTAATTACCTCTCTGTAAAAGATATGACAGATTTATATTCCTATGCAGAAGCGACAGGCTCTGAAACCCTTCTATGTAAAGGTTACAAAAATGATCTGTTAAGCTACAGACTAAGATTTCCTGACAAATATCTTCCTGCTCTTATGAATTCAAAAATAGTTGGTCGATATAATGAAAACGTGGAAACTTACAAGCAAATAAAAGAAAACCTCGGCTATGGAGAATTTGGAACTGCTGATGGTTGTTCTGACCTTAACTATGAAACATCTTACGAAGAAATGCATACAACTGCAGATGCTGTTCTTTTAGATTTGTATTTGAATAAGTTACTAAAACTATGTGTTGATAATAAAATAAATACTACTCTCGCAATTCCACCTATGAACCAGTCTAGTTATGAAGCATTGAACCCTTCTTATGTAGATGAATTACATTTCTACTTTGTAGGTTTAAGTCATAACTATCCTGGTATAATTATCAATGATGAAATACCAATGTACGAAGATATGTATTTTGGCGATTCATCTCATTTAAATCATAGTGGAGCTGTTAAATTCACAGAAGAATTTATACATTTTCTTCTTTCAATTTCTTAGCCTGTCTTTTTAAATTTGTTTCTTGAACAAATTCCTCTAAAGACTTGGCAAGGTTGAGTGCATCATCAATGTGATCGCAGAAAAATTCACGTCCAACTAAATCTACGAATCCGGCTTTTTCCATAACATTCATAGGCTGTTCATTAACATGTGAGAAAATCACCTGTACATGCTTTTCTCTGCACTCGTCATACATAGACTCAAAATTATGCATTGCTGTTGCATCAATTGCATCTACCCCTCTCATACGGAGAATAAGGAAATTGTAGTGCTTATCTATTGTAAGCTTGAAAATCTCATCTGCTGCCGCGAAGAACAACGGTCCGCTAAACTCATATACTAATGTATCTTCTGGAATTTCTTTAAGCGAAGTTGCATCTGGATCCACATCCTCGTCATCAATATTCTTCCAACTTTCAACATGTGACACCTCACTCATTCTCTTCATAAAGAGGAATGCTGCTGCCACGAGTCCCACTTCAATAGCTACTACTAAGTCAAATACTACTGTAAGAATAAATGTTAAGAATAAAACAAGAATATCTGACTTTGGTGATGTCTTACATAGATGTACAAACTTCTCTGCCCCACACATGTTATATGCTACCTGAAAGAGTATAGCAGCTATACATGGCATAGGAATAAGCTTTGCAAAAGGCATAAGGAGAATAAGTACTAATACAAGTGTAACTGAGTGAACCATTCCCGAAATAGGTGTACGTCCACCATTCTTTATATTAGCTGCAGTTCTTGCAATAGCACCTGTTGCAGGAATACCGCCAAAACAAGCAGATCCAATATTTGCAACTCCCTGTGCTACAAGTTCCATATTAGAACGATGCTTTGAAGCAATCATGCTGTCTGCTACGACTGCTGATAAAAGTGACTCAATACCTGCAAGCACAGCAATTGTAAATGCATTGGACAGCTGACTCTTTATCATAGAAATCGAGAAGATGTCTTTTGTAACGCTTAATGCAGGAAGCTTGTTAGAAAGATCTGGATACAAACTTCCGATTGTATTTACATTCATATTAAACACTTTAACAATTAAAGCTGATACAATAACTGCAATTAAAGATGCAGGGATTTTTGTATTCTTAAATAGCTTAGGCCACGCAACTAAAATCACTAAACAAATAATTCCTACCAAAAACGCAGTAGGATTAAGAGTATTGAAATTCTTAGCAATTGCTTCAACCTTTTCTAAAGTCTCTATTGTAGGTGTTCCTGCTGGGTATGTTAATCCAAGGAAGTCCTTAATCTGTCCGATGAAAAGTGTAACTGCAATACCTGCTGTAAATCCGGTTGTGATTGTGTATGGTATGTATTTTAATAAACCACCAAATTTAAGCACTCCCATTACTATGAGGAATATACCCGCCATAATTGTTGCACACATCAATCCACTTGTGCCATCCTTAGCAACAATTCCGGCTACAATCGTAGCAAATGCCGCCGTAGGGCCAGCTATCTGAACTCGGCTTCCTCCTAAAAATGCTACTAAGAATCCAGCTATAATAGCTGTGTAAATACCTGCCGCAGGAGTAACTCCTGATGCTATGGCAAGGGCAATCGAAAGAGGCAATGCAATAATTGCCACAATAATACCTGCAACTAAGTCCTTCACAAACTGGTCCTTAGTATACCCTTTCATTACTGAAAATAATTTTGGTTTAAGTTTTTCCATTTTTCTCCTCTTAGGCCACCTGTGTATTAGCCTGTCTTTCCTCTGGTATTTTTTTATAAAAATATATAAAGAACGCAATGTGCGCCATTAGCGTTACAATCCATGATATCGGATAGGAAATATACAGCATTCCCGTAGTTCTTCTAAACTGAAATACTGTTGCAATCCATACAAGCCTCAATGCACACGCCCCAATCATAGAAGTAATCATCGGTATGACCGATTGTCCTATTGCCCTTAGCGAGCCTACCATAACTTCCATACATCCACACAAGAAATATATAGGCAATATATACATGCATCTTATCTTCCCAGCCGCTATTACCGCTGCAGAGTCCGAATATATATGAAGGAGTTCTGTACTGAAAATGCTTCCTGTCGTACCAAATATAAGTCCTACTATTATTACTATTAGCTCACACTGAAGTGTGCATTTCAATACTCTCTTCTTCTTTCCAGCCCCATAGTTCTGTCCAACAAAAGTAAGTGATGTCTGATATATGGCATTCATTGCCATATATACAAACCCCTCTATATTCATAGTAGCCGAGTTACCTGCAACTACATTGGATCCAAAAGAATTAACCGCCGACTGAATAACAACGTTTGACAATGAGAAAATTGTACCCTGTAGTCCTGCCGGAAATCCAATTTGAATAATTTTTAGCAAAACATATTTATCTATTCTTAAATTTTTAAATTCGAGTTTTAATACGTCGCTCTTTCTAACAAGGAACCAAAGAATAAATATCGCTGACAAATATTCTGACACAACTGTTGCAATCGCTACCCCTGCAACGCCAAGAGAAAAGCAAATTACAAGTATCATATTAAGAATTACGTTCAGCACTCCCGACGTTGTAAGGAAATACAAAGGTCTTTTTGTATCCCCTATAGCCCTCATCATTGCAGATCCGAAATTATATATAAGGAGCGCTGGCATGCCCATAAAATAAATTTTAAGGTAAAGAGTTGCAAGGCCAATAACGTTATCAGGACTTCCCATAAGCTTTAATACCGGATTTGCAAATAAAAATCCAAATATAGCTAAAAATATGCCTGAAACAATAGATAAGACAATGCTTGTATGCACAGTTCTAGAAACTCGTTCCTTGTCTCCCGCTCCGATAAAATGAGCTATAATTACATTAGATCCAACCGAAAGGCCTATAAATACATTTGTAAAAAGATTGATAAGGGCTGAGGTAGAGCCTACTGCTGCTAGTGACTCATCACCTGCAAATTTACCTACGACAATTATGTCTGCGGCATTAAATAATAGCTGCAGAACGCCAGACAGAATAACAGGGATTGAAAACATTACCATCTTAAAAAATGTAGGCCCTGTTATCATATTCGAATAGTCTTTTTTGTCTTCCTTGCCCATACACTTATTTTATTACTAAGCTTGATTTTTTAGTATGATAATTTTCAATAAATAAAGAGCAGTATTTCTACTGCTCTTTGGTATTTTTGTTTACAATTATAAATTAAATTATTCACCTAAGATTAATTTCTTTGTCTGTGGTGCCTTAAGAAGAACTACTGCACCAATTGTTGTAAATATAATTTCTGGAATCATATATGCTCCATTATATAAGAGGCTATAAAGAATAGTGTTCTCTGTTGCGAATCCACCCCAAAGCTCACCAAAGCTATGCCAGATAACCACACCGCTAATAAAGTGCATTAAGAGTCTCAAAGCTATCGCAATAACTGTTCCTGTAATCCAGCCAGACATACCTTTGTTCTTAAATGCTCCAGCAAACCCTAATACTGTAAATGCAAGAATATAGTCAATTACAATACATGCAACTAGTGAAGCAGGTGTAAGTCCCCAGCCAAAGAGGCCATCCATAACTCCCTGTCCAAACTGGATGAGAGAAAAAGCAAACGATGCCATAAGTCCATTCTTTACACCGTTCTTAATTGAGAAGATAACGATTGGTAACATTGATAAAAGTGTTACAGAACCACCCCATGGCATTTGAATAACGCGAATGAAACTGAGTACTGTAGCAAGAGCGACCATTGCAGCTCCTTCTGCTAATAATTTTGTTTTCTGTGACATAAAAAAGTCCTCCTATAAAATAATTTATGGAGGGGACTACTTTCGAATGCATTATATGCAACTAGCCATAACAATGACTGTTGCAATTTTACTAAAGCTTCCTTACGCCGGTATTATCCGGATCAAGTAGTGAGGGTTATAGTCTCAGGACCCATGCTTATTAGATTCTACTTCTATTAAGTATTCGGGTCCTCCCCTAGCAACGTTCATATATTATTATTTTAAAGTACGGATGTCAAGTGTATCTATTATGATTCCTGCTTTAGCTCTTCATGATACTCCTTTTCCGTATTCACACTCCAAACATTTGTTGGATCTTTTTTTCCTGTCAAAATATTTTTTACTGCTTCAAAAGATGTTACCATAGAATGGTCAATATTATTGTATCTATGCTGACCATTTCTACCTACACAGAATAAGTTTTCAATCTTTTTGAGATAATCTATCAACACATCAATTTCATCATATGTATCAAAATACGCAGGATATGCCTTCTTAACTTTTTCCATATGAGTATCAATGACCACCTTTTCAGAGTCTATAAGGCCTAAAGAAATCATTTCTTCGATTCCTAATTTTGAGAATTGTTCCTCTGTCATGTTCCAGAATTCATCGCCCTCATTTACAAAATATTCAAGCCCAATCCATACTGTATTCTCAATATCATCCACCATATATGGAGACCAGTTATTGTATATTTGGAATCTGCCAAGCTTAACACTTCTATCCTGTACATATACCCAACAATCCGGAACAATATTATTAAGTGTTTTTATATTGGTTTGGTTTTTAAGATTGATTTTTGAGACAAGTACACCTAATGTCATATAATCTCTATATGGAAGTCCCGCTGCAATTCTCTTTGGATTTTCATCGACATCATTCATACCACCGACCAGATCCTTCAGTGGCATCGAAGAAATAATGTAGTCGCCATCCAGTTCAACTACATTTCCTGCATTTTCATATGAAACGCCTGTAACAATATTTCCATTCTTATGAATCTTTACTACTTTAGCATTTTTGATTATTTTTCCACCTAGCTTTTCGATTTCCAAAGCCGTAACATCCCAAAGCTGCCCAGGTCCTAATTTTGGATATTTAAATTCCTCAATAAGAGAGGTCTCTACCTTTCTGTTTTTAGTTTTAAAAATTTTACCAAATATATCTTTTAATACAGCTAATATAGAAAGACCCTTTACTCGCTGTTCTCCCCAAGAAGCATCAATTTCCGAAGGATGTCTTCCCCACAAATTTTCAGTGTAGTACTCAAAAAACATTGAATACAGTCGTCTTCCAAATCTATTAATATAGAAATTCTCAAGATTGTTCTCAGGAAGCTTATGTATCATGGATGCAAGATATGAAAAACCCACACTAATTGTGGTCATTAATCCCATATTTTTAAACGTTTCTGGCTTCAAAGATATTGGGTAATCATAAAACTTTCTATCGAATAATATTCGAGAAACTCTACGTCTCATAAGCATTACCCTATCTTCTTTTTCAGGGTCAGGTCCACCACTCATAACTGGTGATATTCTATTAAGCTTAATATCATCATAAGGCAGACTTCCCTGCACTGGAAGCATCTTCTGCCACCAGGCATTAACATCCGGATCCTTCGAGAAGAAGCGATGTCCTCCCATATCCATCCTATTTCCTTTATAATTTACAGTCTTACTTATTCCTCCAAAGTAATCACTTTCTTCTAAAAGTGTTACCGAGTATTCTTTACTTTTTGAAAGAATTTCATATGCTGCTGTAAGCCCGGCTGGACCCCCACCAATAACAATTACCTTTTTCATAATGGTATTTATTTCCCCTTCTTAGTTACCCAATAATATATTATTATAAAAATTTTAATTATTATTTTCAACAAAAGACCTGCGACTTATATATTGACCCGACATACTTAATTGTCATTAAATCCTATCTTTTATAAGTAGGAGATAACCCTCCCCAACTGTTATTTCTACCATCTTTCCCTGTATAGGCTCGTTACTTGTTGCAAACTGATAAGAAGGCGCAATACTAGCATTTTTCAGCTCATACTTTGCGTTTTTTATTGTAACGCCTTCCACCTTTCCAGATATGGCCAAGAGTGAAAAATAAGCCCACTGATCGTTTACTGTTCCCACACTTGCAGGTCCCAAAATACCCATCACTGAATAATCATCTACAATTTCTGCATTAATATCCTTTTCGTATAGGCCTATTAATGCATACACATTGACAAGTCCATGATCCAGCCTTCCTCCAATAGCCCCTACAAGAAGTACCTCGTCAAATCCTCTCTTAACAGCTTCCTTCACTGCATATGCTGAATCTGTATCATCCTTTTCTCTTGGAAGAACAATTATTTCTCCTGCTGGATATTCATTGTCATCAGGCTTATCATGAGAATCGAAGTCACCAATAATAAGATCAGGATTACTAATACCTAGTTTTTTAATATGAGACAATCCGGAATCGCAACAAATATAAAAATCATCAACTCTAAGATAAGATTTTACGAAATCATAATCTTTAATTTCCGCACCACACACAATTACTGCTCTGCTCATGACTTAATCGCCCACCTTAACTTTGTAGATTTTGCCCTTGGATTTCTTCTACATTCATCTTCTGAAGGTCTTGTAACATCATTCGAAATATCGGAATATATGCCCTCTCTATACATCGATTTAAATGCTTTTTTTACTAATCTGTCTTCTCCAGAATGGAATGTAAGTATCGCCACTCTTCCACCTTCATTAAGTACTCCTGGTAATTTTTCGAGAAAATCATATAAAACTTCAAATTCGGAATTTACATCTATTCTAAGCGCCTGAAAAACCCTGGCACATGACTTCTTTAAGGCATCTTTTCTCTCCTTATCTGAAAGACTCTTTACTCTATATAGTGCTTCTTCTATTGCATTCTTTAAATCCACAGTAGTCCTTACTGGCATACCCATTTTCTTTTTTAGCGTTACAACAGCTGCAATCTGTTCTGCATATGGCTCATCAGAGTTTTCAATCATTAACCCTATAAAATCATCCTCTGACAATTCATTTAGCCTGTCTGCAGCACTCATACCATGTTCCGGATCGAGTCTTAAATCAAGTGGTGCATCAACCTTATAGGAAAATCCTCTTTCAGGCGTGTCAATCTGCATCGAAGAAACCCCTAAATCGGCCAATATAAAATCGAATTTTCCTGACTCATTTACGATCTCGTCTATATTAGCAAAGTTAATACGTCTAATTGACAAAATATCTTCATCAAATCCTAGATTTTTAAGTCTCTCCTTTGTCTTAACTATTTCTATAGGATCAACGTCGAGCGCCCACATATGGCCTTTCCCTTCGAGTTTTTCAAGCATTGCTTTCGTATGCCCACCATACCCAAGCGTTGCATCAAGACCTGTTTCTCCCGGCTTAATATTTAAAACATCTAAAATTTCCTGCACCATAATAGAAATATGCATACCCGCAGGAGTGCTCCCCTTGCTTATTACCTTTTCAATCGTGTCTGCATATTTCTCTGGATTTTGTTCTTTATACTTTTCATGAAAATGACGAGGGTGCGTTCCCTTGTAACGCACCCTTCTTTTATGTTCTATATCCATACTATTCCTGGTTCATCTTGGCTAATTTAGCCGCCTGATCTGCCGCAATACATGCATCAATTATTTCCTGAATATCACCGTTCATAATCTTATCAAGCTTATAAAGTGTAAGGTTAATTCTGTGATCTGTACAACGTCCCTGTGGGAAATTGTATGTACGAATTTTTTCCGAACGATCTCCAGTACCAATCTGGCTACGACGGAGTTCCGCCTCAGCATCATGCATCTCCTGCATCTTCAAATCATAGAGCTTTGCACGAAGGAGATTAAATGCCTTTTCCTTATTCTGAAGCTGAGATTTTTCTGTCTGAGAATAAATTACAATACCTGTTGGATAATGTGTAAGTCGCACAGCAGAGTCTGTTGTATTGACACACTGACCACCATTACCAGATGCTCTCATAACATCAATTCTGATATCCTTTTCTGGAATATCGATTTCTATGTCATCATCAACTTCCGCCATTACAGCAACTGAAATTGTTGAGGTATGAATTCTTCCACCCGATTCTGTCTCTGGAACACGCTGTACACGATGTACTCCTGATTCATATTTCATAATTGAGTACGCACCAGCACCAGTAATTGTAAATGTTACTGATTTCATTCCACCAATGCCTGTATCATCACACTCTACGAGGCCGCATTTCCATCCTCTTCCTTCTGCATAATGTACATACATTCTATAAATTTCTGCAGCAAAAAGGGCCGCCTCTTCTCCGCCTGCACCCGCTCTTATTTCAACGATTACGTTCTTATCATCGTTAGGGTCTTTTGGAAGAAGTAAAATCTTAAGTTCCTCTTCAAGCTCTGCTACTCTCTTCTTGGCATCTGCCAATTCTTCTCTTAGCATTTCCTTCATATCAGGATCTGATTCCTCATCAAGCATCATAAGGGAATCATCAATGTCCTGCTTTGCCTTTTTATACTCAGTATATGCCTCAACAAGAGGTGCAAGATCACTCTGCTCTTTCATAAGCTTTTTAAATCTAGCTGGATTATCTGCCACTCCAGGTTCAGAAAGCTCATT
This sequence comes from Lachnospiraceae bacterium, assembly GCA_030523345.1. Classification (GTDB taxonomy): domain Bacteria; phylum Bacillota; class Clostridia; order Lachnospirales; family Lachnospiraceae; genus UBA2868. The sequence continues at coordinate 47,034 of JAUNIR010000001.1, read as the reverse complement.
CATAATTTCCTGATATCGAACTATCAGATCTTCTAGTTTATCAAACATAATTACCTCTTAACTTTTCTTCCGCTAACAACTCTGTCATTGCCAGCTAAATCTTTTTTTATTTTAACATCACTGTAGCCATTTTCCACGAATAATTTCCGAACATCTTCACCCTGGTCATTACCAATTTCCACTAATAGATGTCCACCTACTCTTAAATAATCCATTGCATCCTTTGCAATTCTTTTGTAGAAAATAAGTCCATCTTCACCACCATCTAAGGCTAAAATCGGATCATATTCCCTAACCTCCGGCTCAAGTGTTTTTATCACATTACTTCTAATGTAAGGAGGATTCGATACTATAATATCAAATTCTCTTTCTGTAATATTTTCAAATAAATCACTTAAAATAAGCTGAGGTTTTGCGTCTCCTGGTTTACATAATTCAGTGGCGTTTTCATTTGCTATTGTTAACGCTTTATCTGAAATATCACACCCAAAACCTTTTATTTCATTCTTATAATTCATAAGTGAAATCAAGATACATCCACTGCCTGTGCAAACATCTAAAACCTTATCGCCGTCTGCACACACAAGCATAGTTTCTTCTACTAAGCATTCTGTATCAAATCTTGGGACTAATACATCCTTTGTCACTTTGAATTCAAACCCCATAAAGTTCTGATACCCTGTTATATGCTGAACCGGAATTCTTTTTTCCCTAAGTAAAACAGCTTCTATAATTTTCGCTTCATCATCCTCATGAACCAGTTCATCCCCATGCATGAACATATAACTTCTATCGACATTAAGAATATACTGAAATAACACCCTAGAGTCTGATTCTGCCTCTTCTATTCCGACTTTATTAAGTTTATCAACACACAACCTGAACAGCTCTAAATAAGTCATAATTCAACCTTACTACTGCTGATAAATATCATTAGGGTCATAATGAAACTCATTTATCAAATATTCACGCCAGTCAAAAACAGCATCTACAGCAGCGATAGCCACCTCTATAATGTCATCATCACCGTAGCGTTTTCCGGATTCATCTCCCTTAGAAGTTTCTGCTCCGTCTAACTCGCATGTTGTAAGCCTCTGAAGCATCATTCCTGGCGCTGAAAGGATCTTAATTATTATATTATTAGATTTTCCTGCAAGACGTATTATCTCGTATGAGATTCCCGCAATAACAGGTAAAAGAAGAAGTCTTATAATAACTCTCATTACAGGGTCTTCAACTCTTATAAACATAAACAAAATTATACTTACAAACACAACAAAGAACATAAAACTTGTTCCACATCTCTTATGAAGTCGTGATGCACGTCTTACGTTACTTACATTTAAAATGTGGCCCGTCTCAAGACAATTAATACATTTATGTTCAGCAGCGTGATACTTATACACTCTCTTGATATCATTCATCTTCGAAATAGCCACTACATATATAACAAATATAAGAACCCTTAAGATTCCCTCAAGAATGGCTATAACTGTGTTATTAACAATGACCATTCTAAATGCCTGTGATAGGAAATAAGGAACGAGCATAAATAGCACTATTGCAAAAACAAGAGATACTAAAACAGTAATAACTGATAATACTTTATCCGCGTTATCGCCAAATATTCTATCAAAAAGCTTTTCTTTCTGTTTACCCTTATAATTTTTATCTCTTCTTGCTTTTTCTCTACTTTTATCTTCTTCCTCATAAAAAGTAGCCGAATAGTTAAGCGTTCGTATGCCTAAAATCATAGAATCGATAAAATTAAAAATACCACGAACAAACGGTATTTTAAGTAACGTCTTACTTGGTGTAAAAGAATCATACTCCTCAAGAGTGACATCTATATCGCCACTTGGAGTTCTAACCGCTACTGAATATTTATCTTTATTTTTCATCATTATTCCTTCTAAAACGGCCTGACCACCGATTCCAGAATAATGTCCTTTACGCTTTTTTCTTGCCATAACAAACCTCTTGTTATAAAACCGCATTTGCTAACAGTTTAATATAATAAAAGCCCGAGTTTTCACTCGAGCTTTTATAATAAGTCATACTTATTTCATGCCGTATTTCTTGTTGAACTTCTCAATACGTCCATCAGCTCTTGCACTCTTCTGCTGGCCTGTGTAGAACGAATGACACTTTGAACAGATTTCTACGTGAATGTCTGACTTTGTAGAACCTGTAACGAATGTGTTACCACAGTTACATGTTACTGTTGCCTGATAAAACTCAGGATGGATTCCTTCTTTCATCTCTTTCACCTCTCTAATCTCGACGGAAATCAAATACTCTGTACGCGATACTTAACCGACGCCGTTTATCGTATAGGCTTTCGCCCAATTTCCTGTTTAAAACAGCTTGTTTATTGTATCATAAGGCCCCTTTTATTGCAACCCTATTTACTAATAATGACGAGTGACCATTTTCCTTAATCTATTTACTAGTAATAAAGCTTTCTAGAAACATACTCGCAGAAGTCTCTATTAGTCTTTGTCTTCGAGAACATATCAAGTATTCTCTCAACAGTTTCATCTGGCTTAAGGCCATTAAGTCCTTTTCTTAAAATAGCCATTGCCTGCTGTTCTTTCTCTGTAAGGAGTAAGTCATCTCTACGTGTTCCAGACTTAGGGATGTCTATAGCTGGGAAAATTCTCTTTTCAGACAGTTTTCTGTCGAGAATCATTTCCATATTACCAGTTCCTTTAAATTCCTCATAAACAACATCGTCCATTTTAGAACCCGTATCAATAAGCGCTGTTGCAAGAACTGTAAGGGAACCACCCTCTCTCATATTTCTAGCCGCACCGAAAAATCTCTTAGGCATATGAAGAGCAGCTGGATCAAGACCACCTGATAAGGTACGTCCACTTGGTGGAACTGTAAGGTTATAAGCTCTTGAAAGTCTTGTTATTGAATCAAGAAGAATCATTACATCTCTTCCGTGCTCTACAAGACGTCTTGCACGCTCAATTACCATTTCCGACACTCTCTTATGGTGCTCAGGAAGTTCATCAAATGTAGAATATATAACCTCTACATTATCTCCTTCTATAGCTTCTCTGATATCTGTAACTTCCTCAGGGCGCTCATCAATGAGAAGAATTATAATGTGCATCTCTGGGTTATTATATTTTATCGACTTTGCAACGTCCTTAAGAAGTGTTGTTTTACCTGCCTTAGGTGGTGAAACAATCATACCTCTCTGTCCCTTACCAATAGGACAGAAAAGATCCATCGCTCTCATAGCAACTGAGCAACCAGGTCTTTCAAGTACAAGCTTCTCATCTGGAAATACAGGAGTAAGATCTTCAAAATTAGGACGTTTTGCTATCTCACTTGGAGCCATTCCATTAATTGACTTTACAAATAAAAGCGCTCCAAATTTATCGTTAGCATTTTTAACTCTAGTATTACCTATTACAATATCTCCCGTCTTCAGACCAAATCGTCTTATCTGAGATGGTGCTACATATACATCATTTTCTCCGGGAAGGAAATTTTCACTTCTGATAAAACCATAACCTTCTGAAAGAACTTCTAAAATACCATTGGCTTCAATACCACTATCGAGGCTCTTCTTATCCTCTGATATATCATTTTCATCTTTTTCTTCAGACACCTTCTCTTCTGAAGACTTATTATCTACAGCTTTCGCTTCAACACTATCTGCTGGCTGTTCTTTTGAGGCTTCTTTCTTTGCAGGCTTTTCTTTAACAGCTTCCTCTGCCTTTGCTGCCTTTTCCTCTTCATCCTTTGCAAGCATAGCTTCAACAACATCCGCTTTTTTCATTGCAGAAGTTATCTTAATTCCTCTTGACTTAGCAAGATCCTTAAGCACGGCTACAGCTAGTGATTCGTATTTTTCTCTCATATAATCTCCATATTAAATATAAATGTTTGGAAAAATGGTGAATTGCATGTTCCAGAAACGTTTACTTTGCATCTCGATAATATCACCTTTATAAAAGTTTATCAACTATCAAATTGTATAGTTCCTCGCTCTGTCCCTCAAAGTTCTCACACATTGCACGCACTGATTCCTCGGTCGGCATTGATATTTTGAGCATAAGAAGTTCTGAGTCTTCTTCCTTTAAAGACAATTCCGCAACATATTCGCTTCTTGAAACTTTATAATAATTTGTATTTATATTAAGGCTTGATTTTGTCTCAAGTTTATTAACTCTAAAAAATTCTACGATATCATCTTTAATCGCATTTGAAATTCTGTCAGAGAAAGATTTAAGGGTATTCTCACCATCCTCTAATATAGCCAGATGTGCCCCATTCATAATTATTCTCGTCTCTATAAACTTAGCTTCACACAATTCTGTGCACGCCTGCATGAGGGTAAAGTAGTTAGTATAATCTTTTTCCATAATAAAGCCGAAAACCTGTGTTTTGAGCATTGGGTTTCCAGCCTTATCAAGCATATATAAAATTATAAGTTTTGTAAGTGTTAATGGATCTGTCATAGTGTGTGGTAGTTGTGTTATGTTATGTAAACTAGTCTTCTGGATTCTTTTTTAACATCTTCATGTGGTCTTTAATTTTCTTCTCATACCCCATATCCGATATATGATAGAACTCCTTCCCATCTAGTTCATAAGGGAGATATTGCTGCTTAACGTAATGGTTTTCGTAGTTATGCGCATACTTATATCCCTCTCCATGCCCAAGCTTTGCCGCGCCTTTATAGTGGGCATCCTGAAGGTGGACTGGAATTGTGACATTTTTTGTTTCCTGAACAGCCTGCATTGCTTCTTCAATAGCCACACAACTTGCATTGCTCTTTGGCGCTGTAGCAATATATGCAACTGCCTGAGATAATATAATCTGAGCTTCTGGCATTCCAACTCTTTCAACTGCCTGCGCTGCAGCGACTGCAACTTGAAGTGCCTGTGGATCTGCGTTTCCTACATCTTCTGAAGCACATATCATCATACGCCTTGCAATAAACGTCACGCTTTCCCCAGCATATAACATTTTAGCAAGATAAAATATAGCCGCATCTGGATCCGACCCTCTCATACTCTTAATAAATGCCGACACTGTATCATAATGGTTATCACCATTTTTATCGTAGTAAGTGCGTCGCTTCTGAATGCATTCGCTGGCAACGTCTAGCGTAATATGGATTTTACCGTCTTCTGATCTCTCCGTTGTTAAAACTCCGAGTTCAATAGCATTAAGAGCTGATCTTGCGTCACCATTTGATAAATCTGATAGGAACTCTAGCGCGTCATCTTCTATTACCGCATCATATGCCCCCATACCTTTTTCTACATCATATACAGCTCTCTTAAGTATTTCCTTAACGTTGTCCTTAGAAAGCGGCTTTAATTCAAATATAATTGATCTGGAAATCAGAGCTCCATTAACCTCAAAATAAGGGTTTTCCGTAGTCGCTCCAACTAAAATGATAGTTCCATCTTCAACAAATGGGAGCAAATAGTCCTGCTGTCCTTTGTTAAATCTATGAATCTCATCGATAAAAAGAATTGTCTTTTTTCCATACATAGAAAGAGTATCTTTTGCTTTAGATACTACCTCTTCCATGTCTTTTTTACCTGCAACAGTGGCGTTAAGCTGTTTAAACTCAGCACTCGTTGTATTAGCGATCACCTTAGCAAGGGTTGTTTTTCCTGTACCTGGCGGTCCATAAAAAATAATAGAGCTTAACTTATCCGCTTTAATTGCACGATATAAGAGTTTGTCCTCGCTGATGATATGTTCCTGCCCCACTACTTCATCAAGAGTTGTAGGCCTTAATCTCGCAGCTAATGGAGACTCATTTTTATCACTGTTTTCTTTAAAAAATTCAAATAAATCCATAATCTTTATACAAACTGATTTATATTTGTATCATATTCATAGTCTATCTTCAGAAGCGTTTCTATAATTTCTTCCTTAGAAACGTCCATATCCTCACATAATAGGTCAAGTGAAGAATAGTTATCTCTTAACTTAAGATTTATAAAACTTAAAAGCATCGCCGGATCTTTTGGTATATTCATAACTGCCCCCCTGTAATTAATATGTATCTCTAAGCGTACGAATTACAAGCTGCTGTTCGAGTTCGAAACCATTCTGAATTTCAGGCGTTCCAGCATTCAGATATCTGATATCTGATTTTTTAAGTTTTACAGCCTTTTCTCTCTTAGATGTAAGATGGAAATAGTTCTCCGAAAATACCGCATCAGCCTGTCTTAAATCGAGTTCAACAAACGCAGCAAATCCACCTGACATCATTCGTATTACATATTCGTCTGGAAGTTCTATTACCGAATATGAAATAGATGAATTTTCAAGAGCAAGTCGCTTATAAGGAACAAACACTTCTATTTCGGTTGATACAACATTATCCTCTTCATCATAGAATGTTGCTTCCATAAATACTCTATTTTCTATGCCTCTAATGAACTCAGAATAATCAATAGTACATACAAGTTCCACGCCTCCAGGCATAATCTCAACCTGGTACTCCGCTTCATGAAGAAGTCTAAAGTCAAAAGTCTGAAGTGATATTCTTACTCTTCGTGGTTCAATATCTCTAGTCTCGTTCTGTACATAAACAGAAGCTACATTTCCCTCCAAATCAATAGAACCAGCTATTGGTGAATAGAAATTTTTAGCCATGTACTGAAGAGCTTTCCATCTTCCAAAATAATCAATACTTGACCAGCTTACACTAGGCCAACAATCGTTCATCGTCCAATAGAGGGTTCCCATACAAGCCCCTCTGTTCCGTCTGAAATGTTCCACACCATATTTTACAGAAATAGCCTGAAGTATCTGCGTTAAGTACATAAGGCTTTCCATATCCTTAGGGAATAAGAAATATTTCGAAATATAGGAAATAAGTCTCGCATTCGCATCAGCTGTTTTCTGATGGTGTTCCATTACCTCTGAGAATATATTTCTGTCCTCTTCTTTAGTGAAAGTCTTAACTGTTTTAAGTGAAGGGAATGACTGGAATCCAAATTCAGAACAAAATCTCATTAAATGGTTTTTGTAATCGCTAAAATATCTATTTTCATTCCATACTTCCCAATAGTGGTTATCTCCTCTTGACTCATCATTAGGATTGTCGAAATTTCCTCCCGATGATGGAGATGATGGCCAATAGAAAGTCTGTGGAGCATATTCCATACAAACCTGCTTTATCAATTGCTCAAATAGTCTTACTGTATCTATTCTCAACGCATCTGCATTTTGTCTGAATTCTGCATTATCAACCCACGAACGCTCTATTCCATTATTGCCACAGAAAAGGCCAAGGCATGCATGATGACGAAGTCTCTTGACATTGTCAATCACTTCCTCTTGCACGTTTCTTGCAAACTGATCTGTGAGCTCATAAGCATTCGCAGCAAACATGAAGTCCTGCCATACTATGATTCCATATTCGTCACACATCTCATAAAACGTATCTGATGGATAGTAACCTCCGCCCCATACACGTATTGTATTAAAATTACTTTTAATTGCAGCTCTCAACAAATAATTTATTTTTTCCTTTGTTATAAAGGAATATATACTGTCTTCAGGTATATAATTAGCGCCCATTGCAAAGAACTTATGTCCATTAACCCTGAAACAGAACTCGTGTCCAAACTCATCTCTTTCCTGAGAGATACTCATAGTTCTAAGACCAATTTTATAGCTCTTAGAATCCCATTCATTACCATTCATATCAAGTGCATAAACACTTACTGTATATAATGGATGTTCTCCAAAACCATTAGGCCACCATAATCTTGGTTCTTCGATTTCCATCATAAGAGTAGCCTCATTACCCTCCATCGTCTCAGTAATGGCAGAAACTCTTCCCTCTGGTGTAACAATTTCACCCTGGATAATGTACATACCTCTCTCAATGATGTTGGCTTTAACCTGAATTTCTAAGTTTACTTTCTTCTTCTCATGGTGCTGTACAACTAATACATCATCAAGCTTAATTAAACTATATCCTACTAAATCTATGCTTCTCCATATTCCCATATCAGGAAGCTTAGGTCCAAAGTTCCATCCAAACATACTATGGGCTTTTCTCAAATACTGATTGCCTCGCATGCTTCCTTCTGGAACATAGTATGCTTCTTTATTTACTGATCCTCTCTGATTCTCTATATAATTTATTGGAGACTGAATCTCGATAGTAATTGTATTTACTCCATACACAAGATAATTCTTTATATCAAAAGTAAATGTACGGTGCATATTATCCGTAGTTCCAACCGGCACATTATTAATATAAATCTTGGAAAGAGTATCTATACCTTTACAAACTAATTCTATTTTCTGCTGCTGTAATAAGTCCGCTGATGGTTCAAACTGTCTAGTAAAATAGTAATCATTCCTGAAAATTTCTTTTACTTCATCCTCGTTTGTTCCAAAGAAAGGATCTTGAATTCTATGCTGAACTAATAACGTAGATAAAACTGAACCTGGAATCTTCGCATCAATATATGCTTCTGATCCCTTTTCATTCATTACCCAATTTCCATTTAATGTCTGAAATATCATTTATACCACCCCTGGCTATTAAAAACTCATAATATATCAAAATGAACATATTTTGACAAATATTATTATATATAAAAAATGGGCTGTAAGCAATTGCCCACAGCCCATAATTTATAAATATATCTCTATTATTCCATTGTGAACTCATCAACGATGCTACGAAGCTGTTCAACACATGAAAGTGACTCGTAAACGAGATCATTTGTCTCAGATGTACGTGTAACCATATCTGTTGTCTTTCCAGCAATATCTGTAACACCAAGAGTTGACTCACCAACTGTTGCGTTGATACCTGATAATGCATCCGAAATCTTTGAAATAGAATCCGCAAGATTAACGATTGACTCATGAACATCATTCATGCTCTCTTTAAACTTATTTGCATCATCTGAGTACTGCTCTGATACTTCAGCAAATCCTGTGTAATCTGCTAATACTGTTTCCTCAAGGAATCCTGTTGTTTCCTCAAGACATCCTGTCATATTAGCAACGGCGGCATTAACCTCGCCTACAATACCATTAATATCTCCTACTGCTCTAGATGTCTGATCTGCAAGATTACCAATTTCTGTAGCAACAACTGCAAACCCTCTTCCTGCCTCACCAGCTCTTGCAGCTTCGATAGAAGCATTAAGTGCAAGAAGTGATGTCTGAGAAGAAATGCTCATGATTGTGTCTGTAAGCTCATTAATCTTAGAAACTGCCTTAGATTCTTCGATTGCAGCTGCAGATCTAACCTTAACTGAATCATATGTTTCCTGAGTACGTTTAGTAGCTTCAAGAGTTTTATTCTTCATGTTATTAGCTCTTTCCATAACTTCTTTTGAAGTCTGATCTCCAGCTTCTGTAAGAGCCATGATATCTTTCGCACCAGTCTGCATATATCCAATATTTGCATAAATGCTTTCTGTTGTTGCCGCTGTTTCCTGCATTCCTGCTGCCAACTGCTGAGTTGTAGCAGAGTTATCAGTACACATGCTATTAACAATGTTTGTAACATCCTGAAGCTGATTAACATTATTTGTAATGCTGTCTGATGCGCTTCCGATATTTCCAACCATATCTCTTAAGGCTCTTCTCATTCCGCCTACGGCTCTTGCCATAAGTCCAGATTCATCTTTACGCTTAACTAAAACATCGCTTGCGCTGTTGTGTCTGAAATCAAAATCGGCTGTAGCCTTAATAATATCTGTAATCATAAGAATTGGCTTTGTAATAATCTTAGCAACAAAATATGAAACAGCAAGACATGCTATAAATATAGCAATAGCAAATCCAATAGCTTTCTTTGTTACATCATTAAGTTCAGCCAAAGCCTCCTCTTCATCTGCAGTAACTACAAGAATATAATTATTATCTGTAATTGCATATCCTGCATATTTCCATGCATTTTTATAAAAATATCTGGCAAATCCAGGTTCTGGAATCTGATCGCTTTCAATCTGAGCCACAAGTCCCTTTACTACTTCGTTTTCAACTGGCTGTCCTACCTTATCCTTTGTAGGATGAAATACCATGTCACCAGTTGGTGAAACGATATATGCATATGATCCAGGCATACCTTCAACTTTTACGCCACCTATGATTTCATTGTAAAAATCATATCCAACAGGCTTACCTGTAAGTAATGCCTTTGAGATATCAGCGTTAAGAAGTGTACATTCTGCCTCAGCCATATACTCAATATGATTCTGAACATTTTCAGTAATAATCTTCTTAGAACTGCTAACAATTGAAACTGAAATTGCTACTGTGGTAACAAGTAATGCAACACCTACAAGAAGCATTATCTTGAAAGTAATCGAATTAAGAAATGATACCTTATCATTACTTGCTGTCTTACTAGCCTTTGCGTCCTTTGCCATCTTTTTTCTCCTTAAATGTTTAATACTAAAACGTCCCTCCATGGACTCTATGCACAATTGCACAGATACAATAATATTAAACGATATTAGTTAAAAACACAACAATTTTCCAAGTCCAAATCATAACATTTTTGTACAAATGTAACAAAAACTATATCTAGTATTCACACTTAATAAATTTAACATCATATGGTGCAAGCCTTGTACCACCACCAAAATCAACATGTTCTCCGGTTATAAGATCTGTACCACATCCACATCCTGCATCATAATGAGCTGTAAATTCTTCACCGTCTGCATTAATACACACAAGAACTCTTTCATCATCGCATTTTCTTTCAAAAATACAATTCTTATTGTTAAGTACTACAGATCTAAATCCACCATAGTTAAGTGCTTTTGAGTTTTTCTTTGCTTCTGAAAGCTTTGATATAAAATCACAGAGTTCGTTCCACTCTGGTCTCTCTATATAAGGTCTGAGTGATGGATCTCCTTGAGACTTATCACCCTTAACGCCCCATTCACTTCCATAATATACACAAGGAATTCCTGGCATTCCAAATACCATTCCATAAACTCCCTTAATATGATTTTCATTAGAAAGAATTGATGCAATTCTTGAAACATCATGATTATCACAGAATGAAAGAAGATGTCTTCCTCTTGCCACTGTCCAATCTTCTGGTCCAAACATTCTTAACAATGAATGAATAATCTCAAACATGTTATAACTATTAAATGATGAATAGATACCTTTGTAACACTGGTAGTTATATATTGAATGTATATTCATTTCATTAAGCATTCTTCCGTATTCGCCATGAAGCACTTCTCCAAGAAGGAAGAAATCCTGCCTCTTTGAGTCACAAAAGTCTCTTAATCTTCTTAAGAATCCATAATCAAGACAGTACGCAACATCAAGTCTAATACCATCTATTTCAAACTCATTCATCCAACCTTCAACTGCGTTAAAAATATGCTGTACTACTTCTTCGTTATGAAGGTTTAACTTAACAAGATCATAGTTTCCTTCCCAACCTTCATACCATAATCCATCGTTGTAATTAGAATTGCCATCAAAATTAATATTAAACCAATCCTTATATCTGCTGTCCCATCTATGTTGCAATACATCCTGGAACGCAAAAAAACCACGACCTACGTGATTAAACACACCATCAACAATTACTTTAATTCCTTTTGCATGAAATGCATCAACTACCTTTTTAAAATCTTCATTTGTACCAAGTCTTACATCAATCTTAGTATAGTCACGGGTATTATAACCATGAGTATCAGATTCAAAAACTGGTGAAAAATAAACTGCATTCATTCCTAACTTTTCAATATGGTCAACCCAGTCAAGACAGTTAAGAATTCTATGCTCGAGAACACCATCGTTTTCGAATGGCGCTCCACACATTCCTAATGGATAGATTTGATAAAATACACTTTCATATGCCCACATATTATTTATCTCCTTATTAATTAAGTAACATTTTTATTTCCTCGGCGTATGGTGGAAGTTTTTTTCCTGCGTTGAGAGGATCTTCAACATACGGTGTTTCAAGAATCTTAATAACATCCATAAAATCCGGATGGTGTACAATGTGATAAAGGGCTTCAAAACCGATTGTCCCCTTACCTATATTCGCATGTCTGTCCTTATGTGCACCCTGTGGATTAAGACTATCATTAATATGGAAACAAACAATTTGCTCCTTACCAATTATTCTGTCAAATTCCTCAATAACACTATCGAAATTATTTTTCACATCATATCCAGCGTCATTAACATGACACGTATCAAAACAGACTCTTAACTTATTATTAAGCTTAACGCCATCATATATTCTTGCGATTTCCTCAAAGCTTCTGCCTATTTCAGAACCTTTTCCTGCCATAGTTTCAAGAGCAATCATGCACTCAGTGTCATTGCTTAATACTTCATTAATACCTTTTATTATTGACTCCGTGCCTGCATCTACCCCTGCTTCTACGTGAGAACCCGGATGTAATACCATATATTTAGAGCCCATAGCCGTACTTCTTTCAAGTTCTGACGCAAGAAAATCAACCGCAAGCTTATAAATCTCTGGCTTAACCGTATTAGCTAGATTGATTATGTATGGAGCATGAACAATTATTTCATTGATTCCATGTGCTCTCATATAATCCCAACCAGCCTCTATATTAAGTTCAGATACATCCTTTCTCTTTGTATTTTGAGGCGCGCCTGTATACACCATAAAACAGTTTGCGCCATAGGATGCCGCTTCTTTAGCTGAACCTAAAAACATATCCTTCCCGGACATGCCTACATGTGATCCTAGTTTTATCAAAATAGTACTCCTTTTTTATTTAGATGATACCACAGTTTGCCAAAACTGTTCAATTTGCCCCTCTATTGTTCTAAGACTTGCCCGCCTCATATTCTTCCATTCTCTTGGGAATAATTTTGTATAATTAATCTGGTTAAAGCGTTCATCAAGAAGAACCACTACACCCGAATCTTCCTCTGTACGAATTACACGGCCTGCCGCCTGCAGAACCTTATTCATTCCAGGATATCTGTAAGCATAGTCGAAACCATTAAAGCCTTCCTCATCATATTTATTCTTAAGTATTTCTCTTTCTTCGCTAACCATAGGAAGCCCTGTGCCTACAATAATGCTTCCAATAAGATTATCTCCCTTAAGATCTATTCCTTCAGAAAAAATACCGCCTATTACACAAAAACCAACAAGGCTCTTAAATCTCATATCTGTCACTGCATCTGCAAAACAATTTAAAAAAATCTCCCTTTCTTCTTCACTCATTCTTGGATTTTGTGCAAGTAGCATAATATCAGAATCCATGTACAGTTCCTCAAATGGTTCAAGTACACTCTGCATAAATGAATATGACGGAAAAAACACAATATAGTTGCCATGATGAGCCCGTACGACAGTGTTTATATAAGATGCAATATTTGTATATTCAGTTTCAGTTCTTCTTGTGTATTTACTGCTAACATCCTTTGCAATAAAAAGCCCTCTTTTATTAGGATCAAAAACTGAATTTGCATATACCGCACTGTCGTTTTCTCCAGTAAGCATGTCCTTAAAATACTGAATTGGGAGCAAAGTGGCCGAAAAGAACACCGTGCTCACTCCTTTATCAAGACATGCTTTAAGACTTCTCGCAGGATTCGTGCAAAGAAGCTTTACTACAAATTCTGATTTCTCATTAACCCTGTTATATATGAGATAGTCTTCCTCTGACATATTCTCATACATATTAAGGAAATGTCTTAATTTAAAATAGAAGTCTAAAAATTCCTCTTTATCCGGGAAATTTTCAACATCTTCAAGGAATCTGTCACAATTAGAAAGCGTAGTCAGCAGTGAAATAATCAAAGGCGTAATATCATCCACAACACTACACTTTTCACATATTTTTTTCATTTCAAGGAGCCGTTTATTGCTCTTCTCCATAGCCTTTGCCAGTCCTTCATCAAATGGTCTGACCATTGCTCTTATCTTAAGAAAATCCTCCTTGCTGATTTCAGCAGAGTACATATTCATTGCTCTCTCTGCAAGATTATGGGCCTCGTCCACAAGGAAAATATAATCATCTCTGATACCCTCAGCGAAAAACCGCTTTAAATATACATTAGGATCAAAAACATAATTATAGTCGCATATAATCGCATCGCAAAAAAGACTTATATCCAGTGACAGTTCAAAAGGACATACTACATGCTTAGCCGCATACTCCATAATACTCTCCCTTGTAAAAGAATCTTCATTTACAAGTAAGTCATATACAGCCTCATTTATCCTATCAAAGTGACCATTCGCATAAGGACACATATCCGGATTGCACTGAGTAGGCTCGGTATTCATACAAACTTTTTCCTTCGCTGTGATCACTACTGACTTAAGCTTTAGTGCCTTTTGACGTAGAAGATCAACACATTCACAAGCTGCTGTACGGGTGATAGTCTTAGCTGTTAGATAAAAAATACGCCTGCCCTTACCTTCTGCCAAAGCTTTGATGGATGGATAAAGTGTCGATATAGTCTTACCGGTACCCGTTGGTGCTTCAACAAACAATCGGTTATTCTCACTTATTGTGTGGTAAATCTGACCAACTAGCTCTTTCTGTCCCTTTCTGTATTCAAAAGGAAATGTCAGATTATTTATTGACTCGTTTCTCTCTACAGGCCATGTAATTTCGAAATCTGCCCACTTTTTGTACTGAAGAACTAATTCTGTATAAAAACTCTCCAGCTCACCAAATGTATATGTCTCATGAAAATACTTACACTGAAGCGTATCCGCATTACAATATGTCATGCGCACACATATTTCAGATAAAGCCCTATCCCCCTCAACTACAATTTCCTGGCCTGTAACAATGCCTTTATCTGCTTTATTATCCAATTCTTTAAGCACAAAATATGCATAGCACTTAGCCTGAGCAAGGTGGACTGGATCAGGTTCTGTAAGCTTAATCATATCCTTATGTGTAGTCTTAATCTCATCTATAGTAAGGGGATTACCTTCTATAATTCCATCAGCTCTCCCTTCAACTTTTAAATCAAATCTATCAAAAGAGCTTATATAAGACACCATAACTTCAGGATGGTATTCAATCCCCATCTTATGCTGTATTAATCGATGAATTCTAGCGCCCTCCTGCATTGTCTGCACATCTGAAGTGGCTTTCTTTATTCGATTGTCTATATTACCACTTCTAAGTAGAAATTCTACAAAATTCCTCACAGAAACGGTAATAACTGGCTTAATTATTTCTTCGTACATTTGTTCGATTTTCTATTGACGTTAGAACGTATGTTTGGTATATTCATATTATCACACGGGAGTCCTAAAAGCAATAAATCTAAGGGGATATTTATGAATATATTAACAGAAGGTTTTTGTGCACCAGACACAATAATTAAGGATAATTTATCAATTTTCGACAAGCTAAAAATTCTCACTGACGCAGCCAAATACGATGTTGCCTGCACATCTAGTGGTGTCGCAAGACAGGGAGACGGAACTGGCATTGGTAACTCTTTAGCTTGCGGATTATGCCACTCTTTTGCTTCTGATGGCAGATGCATATCTCTTCTTAAAGTGTTATTCACAAATGAATGTATATACGATTGTAAGTATTGCGTTAACAGATGTTCTAACGACGTTAAAAGAACTAGTTTCACACCTGAAGAATTGTGTGAACTAACAATAGAATTCTATAGACGTAATCTTATTGAGGGACTGTTTTTGAGCTCTGGTATTATAAATTCTCCAGATTATACAATGGAACTTATTTATACAGCCATTAATATGCTTAGAACCAAATACAGATTCCAAGGATATATCCATGTTAAAGCTATACCTGGTACATCAGAAGATATCATACATAAAGTGGGGCTTATTGCCGACAGGATGAGCATTAACTTGGAATTCCCTACTGGCGATGGTCTTAAGAAATTGTGTCCTAATAAGACTCGTTCAACAATACTAAAGCCTATGCGTCTTATTCAAAATGGAATCAGCGCATCAAAGAACGAAATTGTTCATTACAAATCTGCACCATCTTTTGTTCCTGCAGGTCAGAGTTCCCAGATGATAATTGGTGCCACCAATGAAACTGACTACCAGATAGTTAATGTTGCGGCAAAGTTGTATGAGAATTTCAATCTAAAGCGCGTTTTCTATTCTGGATTTGTAAATGTCAATAATGACCCTGCTTTACCAGGTGCTGTAGACAAATATCTAGTTAGCGATTCTTGCAATTCAGGTAGTATAAACACTTTAACTAATCATACGCCGGAATCAGACATTAGAAATCTTACACTTCTTAGGGAACACCGTTTGTATCAGGCTGATTTTCTTATGCGATTTTATGAGTTTAAAGCAAACGAAATACTATCTGAAGAAAAGCCTTACTTTAATACTATGCTAGACCCCAAAGCCAACTGGGCAATTAATAACCTTGACATGTTCCCTGTTGAGATTAATACAGCAGACAAGAATACTCTCCTAAGAGTTCCTGGCATTGGTCCTAGATCTGTTAGAAAAATACTTATGGCCAGGAGACTCGCACCTATTAATTTTGATTCCTTAAAAAAAATGGGAGTAGTTCTTAAACGAGCGCTTTATTTCATCACTTGCAATGGCAAAATGATGTATCCAACAAAAATAGATGAAGAATATATACTCAAAAATCTGTTGAATATAAACGAACGGTTACCCGAGGGAATGTGTAGGGATGGCTCTATCTATAAACAGTTGTCTTTATTTGAAACAAACCCAGAAATTATCCCTGAATCCAATAGGGTTATAACCGCATAATTAAGGAGAACAAAATGAACACAAATAGAATCTATGTGTGTAGTGACAATATTGAAGGCATTTTCACAGCAATATACGATATATATACACATGTAAGTGAGCACAAAACTACACATGATAGTTGTAAGATTATAACAGGTGAAATAGGTAATTTTGAATTATTCAGCGAATATATCGATGTCATTACGGATAAGGATAAGGCACTAAAGGTAACACGCACAGTCTGTGAAAGATTTGGTTTTGAAGCATATGAGTCGTTCCTCTATGCTGCCTCTTGCGATGCTAACAATAAAGCAACTGCCATATATAAAAGCATTGTCACAGGCTTTAAAACCAAAGCAGGTTTTAGACTTATTAATATGTGGACAGACGCTAATGTTTCTTATGTGCTGGAACTAAGTAGAAAAGCAAAAAACGAATTTGCATCTTGGCGCGAATTCCTTCAATTTCATGAACTAAATAACGGCGTACTCTTTTCAAGAATCGGGCCAACATGCGATATTATTATGTTTTTAGCAACCCATTTTGAGAACAGATTTCCAAACGAAAACTTTATGATTTATGACGACATTAGAGATAAATATCTCGTACACGAAAAAGGAAAAAAATGCGTGATTGTTATCGGAAACGGTATAGACCCTGCAGAAGAAACAGCTTATAGCAAAAATGATTCATTTTATGATGAACTGTTCAATGTATTCACACATACCATTGCTATAAAAGAACGTAAGAATTTAAAACTCCAGCAAAATCTTATGCCTCTACGTATACAGAAGTACAAAATTGAATTTTGACGTTTTCATTATTCAATAACAAGATCATTCCAGACATCATCAGGAACTATACATATATATGTTCTTCCAATATTCATCTGGACCATTGTGCCTTCCGACACATAAAACTGAGTAGGGAACATGTCATACTTATCCTTAGCCCATGTTATAGGAATTGCCTTACCACCTGTCAGATAATAGCCATGCATGCTTTCATTATCATGAATCCAGAAGTTCATATAACCGTGTTCATCAAACTGTGTAAATTTACTCTCTTGAATGATAACGTTTTTAAATTCCATATGCTCATTTGTAAGAGCATCTACATACTCCTGTCCATACTCTGAATATCTATAAAGGCCTGTATCTTCCATATACTCTAGCATAGGATGATTATGTTTATATGGGAGTTCCACCTTTTTTCCCTCTATACTATCACTTCTCTCACCAAGATCTGTTTGGTGATTAGGCTTTGCAAACTGCCAATGGGAGCCTTGATAGTATTCATTATATTCAAGATCAATGCCTTCTTTTTTGCATCGATCTATAACCTGTCCTTCTGTTATATATTCCGTAAATTCAGTTGGCTTACCATTCTTAATTCTTGAGAAACCACCACTTAAGTGTTCAACGTATGGAGCTTCAAAATATGCATTAATGTAAAGAGGACCTCCATCATGAATTACTATAGAATTATATTCTGGTGATATCTGCAAATTAGTAGTACGCACGCTTCTAATAGAACCTATTTGAGACAAAGAATTATAATCCTTAAAAATACACATAAATCTTGTGACTCTATCATTTAATGTAGAGTTCATCATCTCATATACGATATCTGCTCTTGAGGTGCCATAATGTGGAAGTGCCTTGATCTCATTATCAATCATAACAGCTATCGGTCTCTGATCTATAATCTGCTCATCCGTCCACTCATTAGTAAGTTCAGATCTATAAAATCCTTCTCTAACCTCTTCTGGTTCGTCTTCTATAGCAGCCTCTTCACTTTCCTGGTTTTCAACTGTAGTCTCTGGTACAGTAGTCTCAACCTTTATTTCTGGTAGAGCTTGACTATTAACATTACCTGTTATTTGTGTATTGTCTTTCTTTCCACATGCTGATAATGATAGGATAATTAATCCCACAACTATAAGCATTATCTTTTTATCTTTCATACTTATCCTATAACACTAACTTTTCCTGTAAGAATTATTAACTCTTATAAATTATTATTTCTTAAAAAATCTATGTATTCGTATGGTCTAAGTGGCTTTGAATAATAATATCCTTGTAAGAAATCAACACCATTATCCTGAAGCAGTGACACCATTTCTTCAGTCTCAACACCTTCTACTACTATCTCTTTTCCAAGAGATTTAAGAAGACTTAAAGTGCCAATAAGAACGATTCCAGCATTAACATCATCCATTGCCTGCCACAAAATACTCTTATCAATCTTTACTATTTCAACTGGGTATCTAAACAGATAGTCTGCAGATGCAAATCCCGAACCATAATCGTCAAGAGAGAATGACATTCCAAGCTTATGAAACTCTGCAATATTGCTAATCATGACATCCTCATTACTTTGATTAGCTGTTTCTGTAATTTCCAAATTAATCCAATTTGGGGAGACATTGTATGTATTCATTATTTCTTTAAATTTCTCAACAATGTCTTTTTCAACTAATTGTATCGGTGATAAATTAATCTCAACATACTCAACTCCAAATTTCGATGTGAGCATATATTCATTCATAAATTTACATACTTTTTTGAATACTATTTCACCGATTTTAACAATAAGTCCTTCACTTTCGGCGATAGGAATAAACTCTTCAGGACTAATAAATCCATATTCCGTATCTATTAATCTTATCAACGCTTCACAGCTCTTAAATTTTCCTGTTTCTACACTTCTTATAGGCTGATAATAAACATCAAATAGATCCTTTTCAACAGCGTTTCTAACGATGTTTGATATATCTCTACGTCGTTTCAGCTTATCAACTACCTCTAAAAAATCGAACTGTTTATTTTCTGACAGATTATGATCAAGAGCATATATAATGCCATTTTCAATAATGTCTGCCTTATCAGACAAATCAATGTCCATTATTACAAGTGAATTCACAATAACATCCACTCTTGATTCGATAAGAATAAGGCTTCTTGCCAGGAATTTATCAAGTTTTAGTCTTATATCTTCTGCCGCCTTAGCGTCTTTAATCTGAATAGCAAATTTATCATCTTCGATACAAAACGCATTGTACCTATATAGGCTCGATATATACTCTGCGATTATACTAGAAAGTCTCATCTGTTCCTTGTTGCTAAGACTTTCGCGAAAAACATCATAATCCTTTATTTTAAATATAAATAGGTTTATCTTTTCTTTTTCTCTACGCTTCATCTTAATAATTTCGCGAAATGCTGCTCTATTAAAACATGTCGTAGCTCTGTATGTATAATAAACCGGATTTTCCAACGATGTATAAATAAAGAAAAGAACTAATGTATTTCCGAATTGTCCAACTAACAATTCTGGCTGTATAAGCTGTATATATACCCCAAGGAATACAACAATTATAAATGCAACAATTGCCATAACCTGATATTTGTTAAATCTTCTTCTTTTGATAATAAAAAGAATGACTGAGATAATAAGATGCATTGCCGCAAGAAAATATAGAAGCCCCATAAGTGGTCCATGGCAATATACATCATTCTCGTCAAAATAAGCCACGAGACGTGTCCACTGTGACGTAAAAATAAGCACAAATTCAAAAGCTGTAATCAGGAGGAAATAAATACGCATTGGTGTATACAATGCCTTTATTTTAGTTTTTGAATCAATATAAACAAGGAACAAAATTCCCATTAAATTGTATAGGAATAAATATGACAGACACATAAATATATTAAATGCCTCTGAATGCCTGTCTGGAAATGATATACAAAAGCAGCTTATTATATCCGTAAGGCTACCAAGACAATCTACTGCTAAAAGTATTAACAATAGAATATTAGACCTGGTACGCAAAGTCCTTCTTATGGCATAAACGCATAACAAAAACAAACCCGATATTAATGCTGCAACTTCAAAATAATAATTGTATAACATACTACATTGATTATATCACGTTTTATAATAAAAAAGACAGCGTCTTTTCGACGCTGTCCTCATCTTTTTAAGTTATATTCACCTTGTTCGAAAACACTTCGTGTTTTCTCACGTCTTAGGGATACTCGCACTTAAAAATACAACAATATTCACCTTGTTCGAAAACACTTCGTGTTTTCTCACGTCTTAGGGCTTCGCCCTAAGACAGGTGCCATATATCTTCGTTGTACTGAGCTATTGTTCTATCTGATGAGAAGAAGCCTGCTTTAGCAATATTCACAAGCATCTTTTTACCCCATGCAGTTCTGTCTTCGTACTCAGCAAATGCCTTATCCTTAACCTCTATGTACTCTTCTAAATCAAGAAGTGTCATAAACCAGTCTTTGTTAATAAGTTCCTTATAAAGACGTTCTAAGTTCTCTTTATGTCCAACTGCAAGGCACTGCTTAGAAATTATAAAGTCAACTGCTTCCTTAATGACTTTTGATTTCTCATAATAATCCTTAGAAACATAGTCTGCTTTCTCGTAGTGCTTAATTACTGTGTCTGAATCCTTACCAAATGTATAGATGTTTTCATCTCCTACAAGATCATGAATTTCAACATTAGCACCATCCATTGTTCCAAGAGTAACTGCACCATTAAGCATGAACTTCATATTTCCAGTACCTGATGCTTCCTTAGATGCAAGTGATATCTGTTCTGAAATATCACATGCTGGGATAAGTCTTTCAGCATAGGAAACATTATAGTTTTCTACCATTACAACCTTCATATAAGGAGCTACATCCTTATCGTTTGCAACAATTTCCTGAAGACAAAGAAGTAAATGAATGATATCCTGTGCAATTATATATGCAGGCGCTGCCTTTGCTCCAAAGATAAATGTAAGTGGACGCTGTGGTTTCTTTCCTGCCTTAATTTCAAGATACTTATGAATTATATAGAGCGCATTCATCTGCTGACGCTTATACTCATGAAGTCTCTTTATCTGAATATCAAAGATTGAGTTTTCATCAATGTCAACTCCCTCTTTATCCTTAATGTAAGCAGCAAGCTGAGCCTTCTTATCTTTTTTAATATCGTCAATACCTGCAATTGCCACTTCATCATCAACATAGTCGAGAAGTTCCTCTAACTTATCTGCATTCTTCTTCCAACTATCCCCAATAAGTGTGGTGATAAAATCTGCAAGTTCAGGGTTACATGACATAAGCCATCTACGGAATGTAATACCATTGGTCTTATTATTAAACTTCTCAGGATAAATATCATAAAAATGCTTAAGCTCTGATTCCTTAAGAATTTCTGTGTGTAGTGCTGCAACACCATTTACTGAAATTCCATAATGGATATCTATATGAGCCATATGAACTCTATCATCCTCGTCAATAATCTGAACCTTAGGATCTTTGTACTTGGCACGAACTCTCTTATCAAGTTCCTTAATGATTGGAACAAGCTGTGGAACAACCTTCTCAAGATACTTAAGTGGCCACTTTTCAAGAGCCTCTGCAAGAATTGTATGGTTCGTATATGCACATGTCTTTGTAACAATGTTAATAGCCTCATCCATGCTCATGGCCTTTTCTTCTGTAAGAATTCTAATAAGCTCTGGAATAACCATTGTAGGATGTGTATCATTTATCTGAATCACAGCATGCTTATACATTTCCTTAAGGTCAACGTGTCTTTCCTTGAGATCCTTTAATATAAGCTGTGCGCCGTTAGACACCATGAAATACTGCTGGTAAATTCTTAGAAGATTTCCAGCCTCATCAGAATCATCTGGATAAAGGAAAAGTGTTAAGTTCTTTTCAATATCTTCCTTGTCAAAATCGATACCTTTTTTTACAAGTGACTCATCTAATGTTTCAATATCAAAAAGGTGCAACTTATTTACACCATTCTGGTAACCCACTACATCTATATCATAAAGACGTGACTTAACCTTTTTATCTCCGAAACATACATCAAAAGATACATCTGTCTTACGAAGCCAAGAGTTATCCTCAATCCAATCATTCTTTTCAGCACACTGAATTTTATCCTCAAATACCTGCTTAAATAATCCAAAATGATAATTAAGACCAATACCATCACCTGGAAGGCCAAGGGATGCAATTGAATCAAGGAAACATGCAGCGAGTCTTCCAAGACCACCATTACCAAGTGAAGGTTCTGGCTCTACATCCTCAATATCTGCAAGACAGAAACCGTTCTTATCCAATACTTCAGCAAGTCTATCATATATACCTAAATTAATAAGATTATTAGATAAAAGCTTACCAATAAGGAACTCAGCTGAAATATAGTATACCTTCTTATCTCCTGTAATTTCATCAACCTTGTCAATCATGTCCTTTGTCATCTGAAGAACTGCATTGTATACTTCTGAGTTGTTACAATTCTTTAATGACTTTCCAAACATTTTCTGTGTAAGACCTTCAAGTCTCTCTTCCATCTGACTGTTCATAACATCTGTTAATACCTGATTTGTACTCATAACTTATATCTCCTCAATATTAAAAAATATATTGTGTACATGTTTTCCTTGCCTTCCACATATAGTTTAATTTCGGAAAACGTTTTCTGCAATACCCTTTTCACGAATTATACTTTTTGTTAAAAACAAACAAAAACCCCGTCAGAAATGTAGAAATCCCGACGGAGTTTTGTTCATATTTCACAAATTTGTATACATTCCTGTTATGTTATGTAAACTTAAAGTTTGTTTCAATATTTAGTAATGTACACGTTCCATATTATTGTATTCTTCAAATATTTTCTCACATTCACTATTTTTTACAAATTCTGTAGATACTAATTTTGACTTCTTACTTTTGGCATAATTCACTATATCTTCATAAAACGGCTTATCATCGAATCCAATTTTAGCAGCATCCTCTATACTCATAGCTGAGTATACTGTCGAAATTCTAGCCCACATTATTGCCGCCATGCACATAGGACATGGTTCTGACGTTGTATAGAGTTCGCAATCATCAAGTACAAAACTGTTTATATTTTTACATGCCTCTCTAATTGCATTTACTTCCCCATGCGCTGTTGGATCATTTGTCTTAACTACCGTGTTATGTGCATTTGCAATTACTTTTTTGTCACTCTTCCTGACTATTACACACCCAAACGGTCCTCCGCAACCGCTTTCTATTCCTTTCTTTGCGGTTTGTGCTGCCATATTCATATATTTTTCTTCGTATGCCATCCTTCACTCCTTATAATAAAACTACTACTCGCTCGTTGTATATTAGGCCATCTAAAACTGCAGTATTTCTGTGGAAAATAACATTTGTTTTAGTATTTCTTGTCACATATCATGTACACAATCCAATATGTTACCGTTAATACACATACGAATAAAAAACAAATCATCCCATAGTCATGATGACCCATGGCGTGTAAGATGCTTCCTGCCAATGCGCCTGTAAGAACTGTAATATAATACGCCCATGATTTTGCTTTTCCTGCTATAAATATCACTCGCTCATCGTTATTAACTATATCTACCTGTTTAGCATATTCCTCATTGCTTCTATATTTCATTCCAAGAACAAGTCTCACAACTGCCACACCTGCAAGTCCGCCCCCAAATCCTGAAACATAGGAATTCAAATATCCTAAAGTTCCAGCTGCAACAAGACCAACTCCTATTATTAATATAACAACATATATAATCATTTTCTTAGTACTATAGATACTCATATTATCCCCTTCTTTCTTCTTCGTTAATCATCAAACAAAAATAAATCTTCAATACTACATTCAAATATTTTTGCGATATTGTGAGCTAATGTTAATGATGGATTATATTTTCCATTTTCAAGAGAAATAATCGTCTGTCTCGAAACATTAAGTTCATCTCCCAATGCCTGCTGCGTCATTTTCTTCTCTTTTCTAAGCTCGGCAATCCTATTCTCCAATTTGTGCCTTCTTTCTTAATCTGTATATGCAATATATTCCTGTTTTCATTTTATTCTGTTAATAAAACACATTTATAACAAAGCAAAAATGTAAAGTTAACTTTACATATATAATAACACTTTATCGCTATATGTCAAGTTTCCTTTACATTTTTTAATTTCCGATATGTTAGGCTGATAATTTTTGCTATTTAATAATATCTTTATAATAAAGCTTAACAATACTATGTGGAAGCGTAACTCTACGCCCCTCTCCACCATCAAGTAAATACTTAAGTTCTTTTACAGCATTTGATGAAATATTATAAAAGTCCTGGCGGATAGTATTCATCTGTTTTCCAACATATCCCATAAGTGTAATACCATCAAATCCGCACACCGGCCTGAATATATCCATTTCTGTAAGTGCATTCATAGCACCGATAGCCATGAGATCAGATCCACATACTACTACATCTTTATTTTTTGCGTACTTAAAAGCGATTTCTCTAGCCTTAAGCTCTGAATATTCACCGTATCGAACCATGAGCGTAAGTCCCAAATCCTCTTTTAGCTTCTGCATACCCGCAAGTCTTTCATCTGTAACGTAACCGTTCTTTTTACCAGCTATATATAAAACTCTTTTACATGTATTTTCAACAATTGTTTTCTTAGCGACATCGTATTGAGCCTGAATATTATCAACTCCAATGCTCGATGTTACCTCATTTGTAATAGGACCATCCACAAGCACACACTTAAATTCTTTTGATTCTATAAGCTGGTGCAATGATGTATCATCTTTGGACATTCCGCATATTATAAGTCCTGATATATTCTGCGACTTAAAGTATCTTGTCATCTCTTCCGGTGTCATATGATTAATCATTGATACAAAAAAGGTGATGATTTCAATATTAAGTTCCAGTGCCATATTAAGAGCCCCTGACAAATACTGCATTGTTATTTCATCAATAGCTTGAGTCTTTGAATTAAGACTTACTAGTATAGCTGCTCTTCCATTTTGCTTCGAAGAAAGCGCTGCCGCAACAGTATTTGGCACGTAATTCAGTTCATGAATGGCTTCACGTACCTTCGCTTTTGTAGCCTCCGATACATATGGATAATTATTTATTACTTTCGATACTGTCGAGATCGCAACACCTGCACGATCTGCAACATCATTTATAGAAATCATATTTAATCCTCATACTGGCTGTAGTCTTCATCCCCATAATAGTCATCTTCATACTGCTTATCCTCATAATATCCGTCATACTTTGAGTCTGGCTTTTTTCGAAAACTTGATCTTATAAATAAATGAATTATGGCAATCTCTATTACTACAAATACATGGGCAATCCAAAGTGATAAAACTACTCCATTTGATTTAAGAAGGTATTCCGTCCCAAATCCAAACCACGCTACAATAGCTGTTGTTGCAAGTCCTAATAAAAGCATAGGCGTCTCTAAAAAAAGATTCTTCATTGCCTTTAAAAAGTCTGTGAAAGACGCATCAAAGTAAATGAATCTGCCAACTACCATAATTATGAAGTACACAATAATCGAATCATAATTATCATTCTTATAGATATATTTGATATAGGCAAAAATAAACAGCATATAAATCATGGCCATCATTCT
Source organism: Lachnospiraceae bacterium (assembly GCA_030523345.1). GTDB lineage: Bacteria > Bacillota > Clostridia > Lachnospirales > Lachnospiraceae > UBA2868. The sequence continues at coordinate 20,823 of JAUNIR010000001.1, read as the reverse complement.
AAGTGTTGCTTTTTCCTCCTTATAAAGAAGCTTAAGCGGTATAATAAATGTATCTATGAAGTTTATGAAAAAGATAGAAATAAATAATGCAAGAAGGAGCAGGAAATCATCATATTTATTCCAAATTTCATAAAACTGCTCGCTTACATCAAAATATCTATGTTCTACCAAAAAGAACATACCTATAAAGAACAACATTGATGTAATTGAAATAATAAGCTCGTAGTATTTTTCAAGTAACAGTCTATAATCCCCACCTGTTGCTTTGGTTAATAAAAAAGTAACAATATGAATTACAAGCAAAATAAAAAGTGTAACTAATACCATTGGTAACAATAGTGTTACATCTGTATAATGTTGCAAATACTCAATAAACTTCATCTCTTTCTCCAATATAACTATTCTGGATAGTTTATATTTCTCCTAATTTATAAATCTATAATCTCTAAATCATTAGGAACAAAAATATTACCGTCATAATATTTACGTCCCTCTTCTGTATAGAGTCTCTTTCGATCCTTCAAATTATTCTCTACTGTATGATATAGAACAACATTGTCTACGTTAAGTCTCTTAGCCACTTCTGCGGCATCCTTAACAGTTGAATGATTTTTCTCATAAGGATTAAAAATATCTCTTTCTTCATACAAACAAAATGCTTCATGTAAAAGCCATTTACTATTGAGTGCATAATCATAGGATGTTTCTGCGAAAGGCTCATCACCACAGCATGTAAGTTTCTCAATCTTACCCGCCTCATCTGTTCCTAATTCCATCGTAAATCCAAACTGTTTTGCCTTTGTAGATCCTATGTCAAAGAAAGAAACCTCGTGTCCTATGATTTCTAATTTCTGTCCATCCGTTACTTCTACAAGATGAAGTCTATCACCAAGCAATGCTACATCCTTACCTCTTATTAAAGCCTTAGACATAGTTCTAATCAAATCAATTACTTCTGCATGAGAGTAAATATAAGCCTCTCCCTCATATACACCACTTCTCATATGCTGACATATCATTCTGACCATCCATACAATGCCCATAATATGATCAAGATGCTTATGCGTAACAAATATATGTTTCATATCCATCCAATTGAGGCCCGCCTTCTTGAGCTGCGTAAGAATTCCATTACCTCCACCACCATCAACCATAAAATGTCTATTTTCATCTGATAATACAAAACATGTATTATAACAATCTGTAACAAGAGCATTTCCTGTTCCTAATACTGTAAGTTTCATATCGTTCTTTATTCTCCTTTTTATGGAAAGCGTTTTCTTATTTATTTATATTATAAAATCATTATATGTAATTTGAACATGGTGTAACTGACGAAATATTATTGCAAATATGGGTGAATAATGGTATTATTTACAAGTCGTCCTTTTTGACGATTAATCGAATATGCGGGTGTGGCGGAATTGGCAGACGCGCTAGATTTAGGTTCTAGTGTCCCCGACGTGCAGGTTCAAGTCCTGTCACCCGCAAAATAAAAACCTTGAAACATAACGTTTCAAGGTTTTTATTTTGCTCACATTATTTACCTAGATAACCTTTGAAATAATTATCCTCACCATATCTATGCTTCCCTAGCAACAATTACAAGCTCGCTCTTCATTCCGTTAAGTTCAATGTAATTATCTGCCCCTGTATCTGAAAAATCTTCTACCTTATTTCCTTGCTTTTCATAGTAAATATTTGTTGCAATTCCTTTTTTGGCACTTCTAAATCTATAATCACTAGGAACAGTCATCTTTGATGTTGCAGAAAGCTGATTAACCTCTATTGCACCTTCATGTGATACAACATTAATCTGCATATCAAGATTAGAGTCTATTTCAATTTCACTCTTATTTCCATCTAATGTAATCTCACTGACTTTACCAGTGACTTCAATAATTTCATTTTCTATATCATAGATGTTAACAATCTTTGCATTGACTGTTAATTCAATCTTCCCAATATACTTCGCAGGGAGAAAAACTCTTACCACAAGTCCTTCCTTTGCAATAGCTTCTGTTGCATTATTAAGTCTATGCATATCCACATCTATGAAGTTCTTATTATCATCTATTTTAATTTTGAAATCTGAGCTAACTGTCTTTATTACATTTGATAATAAAGAAACTATAATTTTCTCACCTTCATAAGCATGAATTTCTACTGTATTAGCTCCTCCAAGATTGATGTCGTAGTTCTTTTTACCATCAATATCATATTCAGTCTGACTTTCGTAAATAAACTCAGCTTGTTTTTTCTCTGTCTTCTCATTTGAAAGTAATTCATCAACTGATATTTGGAAAAGATCTGCGATTGCCATCAAGTTTACAATATCAGGTGTTCCCGTACCATTTTCCCACTTTGTAATTGCCTGTCTTGAAACACCAATTTTCTCAGCCATCTTTTCCTGTGAGAGTCCAGCCTGTTTTCTGTAATGTTTAATTTGTTCTTCTAAAGTCATCTTATTACCTCCGCTTTTTTGTTTTCGTTTTGCTTCCCTCACAGATTAGTAAATTAGCCTTTACCAAACAAGAAATATTTGTTGTCATTTTATTATTTTTCTGCTACTTTCCGTAGCAACGCCCTAAAATAGGGCTTTTCACAATACATTAGAATCAAATATCAAGAGGGGAGGTTACTACCTCCCCACCATCAATTATTCCTTTTCGTTTAGAAAAGCTGTCCTGGAAGTTTCAATTTCTCTTTAGCTGGAAATTGTTTATCAAACTCTTCTGCAGCGTTCTCATCAACCAAATATCCTTGTGGTGTAGAATACTCTCCTGTTACTCCATCAAGATATCCTTGAATCAATTCCTTACATAAAAAGAAGGACGCATCTTCTCCATCCGGGAGACCATGATATCGTATTCCATACTCACTAGCATAATGAAAACCACTTTTGCCATAAAATTCAATATTGCCTTCGAAACATATAGCACCACATCCAATTTCTTTTGCTTTTTCAAGAGAATAATCTAGCAATATTTTGCCATACCCTTTTCTCTTAAACTCTGGTGATATACATATAGGCCCCATCGTCATAATTGGAATACTATTTCCAGCATCTGTTTTTATATCAGCCCTCATAAATATATTTTGCCCTATTATTTGACCATCTAATTCCATTACAAAATCAAGTTCTTTAACAAAGGCTCTATCATTTCTAAGCTGATTTAAAACAAAATGTTCTAGACACCCTGGTCTATATACATTCCAAAAGCTTTCTCTTACAAGATTTTCAACTATCCTATATTCTTCTTTTCTTTCTAAACGAATTATTATGTTGCTTTTATTCATTATTTTTCCTCCTGAAATTTGTCAACTCAAATGCATTACTGCGGGAGGTTTGTTTGATTGATAACAAACCTCAAGGCTTGTCTACAATCTCCATTTTTCTGTACTTGATCAAAAAGCACTCTCCTTAAATATATTATTTATAACTAGACCTTAGTCTAGGTTATAAACCTTCTTTTATTTTTTATTGCATCCATATCAGATACTGTATCGACATCCCAAAGTTCATATTCATTATCTGCTTCAACAGTATAAACTAAATTCTTGTTGTTATTAGCAATATAATTTCCACCTTTTCCCTCTGGAAGGTTTAATAATTCAACGAAAAATTTTTCAGGAAATCCTGTAGGCGTTCCTATTGTGTCACGAAAGCTTAGCCTTATTATTTTATCTTTGTTTTCTTTAGCTTCCTCTATCAATCTAGATAAAGTTTCTCTACCAATAAGTGGTTGATCACCCGGCGCAAAAAAGCAATAGTCGACATCATTCAGTAACACGCTTAGACCAAGTCTCACAGTATCATTTCTGTTTGGAAAATCATGAATTATGCAGTCAATATTTAGATTGTCACACAACATTTTTACGTCTTTATTTCTCGTAACAACTATTCTTTTATCAAAAAGACTATCAGTTGAATCAAGAATCCATCTTACAAGCGGCCTATCCTCAAGAACTTCCATAAGCTTGTTTCCACCAAATCTTTTGCCCAGCCCTGACGCCATTATCACTAATCCGATTTTTATATTCTCATTCTCCGTAGTACTCATGATATATTCTTTCAGTCTCTTTCAAGCAGGAATCTCTATACTGTTCATATTTGTCAAGCCATGCTCTTCCCTCATCAGTAAGACAACTTCCACCACCGGATTTGCCTCCAACGACACGCGTTGTAAACTTGAACCCTAGTTCCTTTTCCGCATTAGTAATAAGTTTCAATGCCTTAGTGTAAGACATTCCCATTTCCAAAGCAGTGGCACGTAGAGACCCGCTTCTTTCGACGCCACGTAGTAATCTATAAGGCCCTTCTCCAAAAAACTTTTCATTTCTATCATTAACAAATAGTAGTCTTGTTAATGCCTTCATACACCCTCCGATTCACATACCATATAAAAAATATCTTTGCCCTTTTTATTTTTGACTTTCCCGATACTTATATCGCCATAAATCATCCTAAGCTTGTCTTCCATTGACTCGATTGTATCACAATGCATATCAATAATGCTTGATATACTTTTGTCCTTTATCAGAATTAGCTTATCACAATTATTTAACGCAAGAGCAATATCATGGAGAATTGCTATTCCCGCTCTTTTCTCATTTTCAATCCACTTCTTAACAATATTCATTATTTCAAATCTTACACTAAAATCAAGTGCATTTTCGGGTTCATCCATTACGAGTAGTTTTCCATTGCTTACCAATGCTCTCGCAATAACTACAAGCTGTTTTTGACCTTCACTTAACTCCATATAATTATTATGAGCTTTGTCTGATAATCCCAGAAGATTAATAATTCCCATAGCTTCACTTCTCATTGCCAAACTAGGATTTTCAAATGTCTTTAATCTAGAATTAAATCCCATCATAACAACATCCAATACTGATATGTCTATGCCAAGTCCACTATGCTGTGGAACATAACTTATATTTTGAGCAATTTGAGAAAATTTTAAATCTTCATTTTTCTCTTCATCAATATAAACCTCTCCAGAATGCGGTAATACATTACATATCGCTTTTGCCAATGTTGATTTGCCACATCCATTCTCTCCAATAACGCCTAATAATTCCCCTTCCTTAATTTCAAAGGAGATATTTTCCAGAATATTTTCTTTTGAGTATCCAACAGATATATTAAGTACCCTAATAAGACTCATATTCTATCCCTCCCTCTAAATATCAAGAAAACAAGGAATGGCGCTCCAATCAAGCTTGTAAATATACTAACTGGCAATTCTGTTTGCGAAACACTTCTTGCTAGAATGTCAGCAATCAAAAGAATTATTCCACCTATTATTCCACTTAGAATAAAAGTTTTCACTGAGTTATCATTGGTTAATCGTCTCGCGCTATGCGGTGCGAGTAACCCAACAAAGCTGATTAGTCCAGTTAGACTTACCACTGATGACACAGTAAGAGTAGTCAAAATAAGAATTATAAATCTCATTTTATACACATCTACACCAAGCAGCTTCGCTTCTGCCTCATCCTGACTTAATAATAATGTCTGTCTGTTAAAAACAACCAAAATACTTAAACAAATCAAGCATAATACTAAATTACTCGAAATTGCATGGCTATTGACGCCATTTAAACTTCCCATAATCCAGTACTCTATTGAAGCCAACTGTCTTTCTGGATCAGCAATCGTTTTTAATATCATTAAAAACGTCTGAGCCAATGAATGAACTGCTATACCCGCTAATATAATCGTGCCCTTTCTATCACTTCTATCTAAGCTTGAAAAAAAGATTGCAAGAATAACCGCTATAAGTGCTCCAGAAAATGAACATAGCATTACTGCTATTGCACTAGGAAAAAACAAAATACCTAGCGCCGCCCCTGCACTTGCGCCCGAAGATACGCCTATGATGTCTGGCGATGCTAGCGAATTTCTAAACAATATTTGAAAAACAAAGCCAGCCATTCCTAATGCAAAACCACCTATAAATCCAACAAGAACTCGTGAAAACCTCAATGTCCAAAAAATTTTTATTTGGAATTCATCACCTTCAAGCATTTTTGACAACGACAACGGAAACCTGCCTATAAACAAGCTACACAAAAAAAGGGTGATAAGAATTATCACCCCTATTACAATATATCGATTATTCTTCGCCGTATTTAAACTCGTAGAACGTCTCATAAAATTCCTCAATAATTCCTTTACACTCATCTGATGATATCACATCTGGATGCAATGTGCTAGCAAGCCAAACGGAACCCAAAATACCACTAGGCACTGGACTATCCCATGCCTCAGCATCTGATGGTAATTTATATACATTACCATTTTCTACTGCGTTGCAGGCTGCAAGCGCCTCATCCCCAAGTACATCTTCAACTGTGTACTCAGCCTCTGCTGCAATAATGATATAATCAGGATTCCATGTAAGAATCTGCTCGTAATCTGTATCAACCCAATACTTATCTTCGATTTCCTTTGCAACGTTCTCCCCACCAGCAAGTTCAATCATGCTGCACTGATACATTTTATTTCCAGCTGTTGATAATACGTTTGAATTACCTGCAAGATATACGCTCTTAGTTTCTACTCCTTCAAGTTTACTATTAAGCATATCCTTATTGGCTGTAATGAATGTCTTTAATTCTTCTGCCCTGTCAACTGTATTTGTAGCTTTAGCTATAATATCAATCATCTCGATTAATAATTCTTCACTTTCAGGATTAACAAGAATTGTCTGAATTCCCAAATCATCAAGTGTCGCAGCCGCATCTTTTAATTTTAATGGAAGTATTACTAAATCAGCATTAAGTGCAGCGCATCCTTCTAAATCAAATTCCTTTGCTGATCCAACACTTGGTAAATCAATAAGTTCCTTCGCCGCTAACTTATAAATAGGTCTTTTCCCTGCCTTTGCCTCGATACCAATTAGTTTGTCATCAAGCTCTAAGGCAATTAATAAACTACTTGAAATATAATAACCACTTACAATTGTTTCTGGCTCCTTTTCAATAACAATTTCTCTTCCAGCCTGATCTGTTATTGTAAGTGGGTACGAAATACTAGCACTTTCTTCTATAGTTTCCTCTGGTTCCTCTACTGGTTCTTCATCCACTTCTTCAATTAATTCTTCTTCCTTAGCCTCTTCGACAACAGCTTCAGCCGGTTTTACTGCTTCTGACTGTGCTTTTTCTGTTCCGCAAGCTGTCATGCCAACCATTATTGCTAATGTAACAAAAATACTTAAAAATCTTCTCATCTTTTCTACCTCGTTATACTCAAAAAACTACAACGAATAATATCAAATTTCATTTTAAAAGACAAGTAATTTTAGTACAATTAAAAAGTTGATTAGTCTATTTGTTAGGAGACCTAAATGATTACTTTTCAAAAATATGTAAAAGCAGAAACTCTCGAAGAAGCTTATACGCTTAATCAAGTAAAAAACAACAAAATCCTCGGCGGAATGCTTTGGCTTAGACTTGGAACCCCTACATATAATACCGTCATTGATATTTCAGGTCTTGGACTTGAAAGCATCGAAGAGAATGATGAACAATTTAAAATTGGGGCAATGGTAACATTACGAGACCTCGAAAAAAACACAAGTCTTAATAAATATACAAACAATGCTATTAAAGATGCCCTAAAAGACATCATTGGTACACAGTTTAGAAATTTAGCAACGATTGGCGGAAGTATATGGGGACGCTTTGGCTTTTCTGATGTACTCACTGTTTTTCTAGCGCTTGATAGTTACGTCGAACTATACAAAGGCGGCATTGTCTCTCTTGCTGATTTTGTAAATATGAAATATGACAATGACATACTTATGAATGTTATTGTTAAAAAGAAACTTTGTAAATGTGTATATGACTCTGTTCGTATACAAAGGACCGATTTTCCTGTGCTTACATGTGCCGCAAGCTTAATTGATGGCAAGTACAAAATTACTGTTGGTGCAAGACCTGGAAAAGCCTGTCTATTTGGCGATGATAAAAACATACTATCAAATGGAATAACAAACGAGTCAGCTTCTCTTTTTGCAAAAGAATTAGAAAGCCTTGTTGTTACATCTAGCAATAATAGAGGCAGTGCAGAATATAGAAGCAGACTTGTAAATGTTCTTGTAGAACGAAATCTTATTAAATTAGGAGGATTAATGTGATGGATATAACACTTACTTTAAATGGTAAAAAAATAACTGATCAAATTGATCCTGACCTTACCTTATTTGATTTTCTTCGTAATCATAATTGTTATAGTGTGAAATGCGGATGTGAAACATCTAACTGTGGATTATGCACTGTGTTTTTTGATGACACGCCTATCCTATCCTGTTCAATGCTTGCTGCGCGCGCAAATGGACACACGATTACAACTCTTGAAGGATTACAGGATGAAGCCTCAGAATTTGTTGGCTTTATAGCTGATCAGGGTGCTGACCAATGTGGATTTTGCAATCCTGGTTTTGTAATGAACACTATTGCTCTACTTAGAGAAAATCCTGACCCTTCTGATGACGAAATAAGACAATTTCTTTCAGGAAATTTATGTAGATGCAGCGGTTATGACGGACAGCTTCGAGGCATAAGAGCTTTCCTTGACAGTCGAAATAGCAAATAAGGGGACGAATTATGGAACACAAAAAATACAATTCGATTAATAAATCGGTAAGAAAAAAAGATGCCATGCAACTCCTTTTAGGAAAACCGGTATATACAAAAGACCTAGTTCCTGAAAATGCATTGGTCGTAAAGCTTTTAAGAAGCCCTCACGCTAACGCTATCGTAAATTCTATTGATACGAAGGTTGCCAAGCTAGTTCCTAATGTTGTAGATATCTACACATGGGAAGACGTGCCAAATAACCGATTTACAAACGCTGGCCAGACATATCCTGAAGCTTCTCCATACGACAGATTGATTATAGACCGTCATGTTCGCTTTGTAGGCGATGTCGTAGCTATTGTTGCTGCAGAAAATGAAAAAGCTGCAATTAAGGCCTTAAAGTTAATTAAGGTAGATTATGAAGTTCTCGAGCCGGTTCTTGATTTTAGAACAGCAAAAGATAACAAAATATTAGTTCATCCTGAAGACAACTGGTTAGCGCCTTGTGAAGTAGGTGGTACTAATAAACGTAATCTCGTTGCTAGCGAACAAAGCGAGTACGGAGATGTTGAAGGTGTTCTAGCAGACTGTGATATCGTCCTTGATAGAACATATCATACAAAAGCTTTCAACCAAGCAATGATGGAAACATTTAGAACATACACTAGCTATGACAGATATGGTCGTCTTCATGTAATATCATCGACACAGATTGTATTCCATGTGCGTCGTATCCTTTCTCATGCTCTTGGTATTCCTAAAAATATGATTAGGGTTGAAAAACCACGTATAGGTGGCGGGTTTGGTGCAAAGCAGACTGCTGTAAGTGAAGTATATCCTGCCTTTGTTACTATGAAAACTGGTCGTCCCGCCATGATTGTTTTTACAAGAGAAGAATCACAAATCGCAGGCTCTCCTCGTCATGAGATGGAAGTAAGAGTTAAGCTTGGTGCAAATAAGGACGGAAAGATTCGAGTACTTGATTTATATACTCTATCAAATAGCGGAGCCTACGGTGAGCACGGTCCAACAACGGTTGGGCTCTCTGGTCATAAATCAATACCTATGTATACTGGAAGCCTTGAAGCTCATCGTTTCAACTTCGATGTTGTATATACAAATACTATGGCGGCCGGTGCATACCGCGGATATGGTGCAACTCAAGGTATTTTTGCTTTAGAAACAACTGTAAATGAACTTGCCGAAACATTAGACATGGATCCAACAGTAATCCGTGAAATGAATATGCTTAAGGAAGGCATGGTAATGCCTGCATATTATAACGAAATTGCAAGTGCATGTGCTCTTGATAAATGTCTTGCCCATTGTAAAGAAATGTTTGACTGGGACAATAAATATCCTGTTCGCGATATGGGTAATGGTAAAGTAAGATGTGCTGGCATAGGAATGGCTATGCAAGGATCATGTATTTCAAACCTCGATGTTGGCTCAGCTACCGTAAAGCTAAACGACGATGGTACATACAATCTTATGATAGGTGCTGCAGACATGGGTACGGGATGCGATACTATCCTAGCTCAAATGGTTGCTGAATGCATGGATTGTTCTGTTGATGATGTTACAGTATTCGGCGCCGACACAGATGCTTCACCATATGATTCTGGTTCATACGCTTCATCTACTACATACATAACTGGTAAGGCTGTTGAAAAGGCTTGTACCGATCTCAAAAAGAGTATGTGCTCTATCGCGGCTGGCTTAATGGATTGTAGTGAAGATGAGGTAGTTTTTGAAAAAGGAATTCTTAAAAGAATAAATACTGATCAGGCAGTAACAATCGCAGAGGTTGGCGTTAAGTCGCAACTTAACAACTCAATTATTACTCAGGCATCAGCATCGCACTCTTCTCCTGTTTCGCCTCCTCCTTATATGGTTGGTATGGTTGAAATTGAACTTGATAAACTAACAGGTGAGGTCACTATACTTGATTTCATGTCAGTCGTTGACTGTGGTATTCCTATTAACCCAGCTCTTGCTCGTATTCAGGCAGAAGGTGGAATTGTTCAAGGAATTGGACATACATTATTTGAGAATGTAACTTTTGATGCAACTGGACGCATGGTTGAATCTTCACTCATGCAATACAGACTCCCAACAAGACTTGATATGGGTAACCTGAAGGTTGAGTTTGAACATAGCTTCGAGCCTACAGGTCCATTTGGTGCAAAGTCCATTGGCGAAATCGTTATCAATACTCCTGCGCCAGCCATAGCTCACGCAATTTATCGAGCTACTGGAGTTTGGCATCGTGAACTTCCTATTACGCCAGAACAGATTGCTATGGGGAAATAAAATAATTAAAACAAAAGTATTATTATCATAATTTTAATAAAGAAAGGATATTAATAATGAAAAACAATCTTACACTCTCGGAAGAAGCATTTAAGCTTGATGGAAAAATGCCTCTTTCACAGGCTATTCCTCTCGGACTTCAGCACGTGCTTGCGATGTTCGTAGGTAACCTCACTCCACTTCTTATTATCACAGGTGCTTGCGGTTTGGCTGGTGGGGAGTTTGCTGATCTTCAGCTTAGTCTTCTTCAAAACGCAATGCTTATTGCAGGTGTTGTAACACTTATCCAGTTATTCTCTATTGGTCCCGTTGGCGGAAAGGTTCCAATCATCATGGGAACATCATCCGGATTTATCGGAGTTTTCAACTCTGTTGCTTCAATTATGGGTGGTGGCGTTCTCGCATATGGTGCAATTATGGGAGCGTCTATTATAGGCGGTATATTTGAAGGTATTCTCGGATTCTTTTTAAAGCCACTAAGAAAGTTCTTCCCATCAGTTGTAACTGGTACTGTTGTTTTATCTATTGGACTTAGCTTAATATCTGTTGGTATCAATTCTTTTGGTGGCGGAAATAACGCCAAAGATTTTGGTTCATTAGAAAATATCCTTTTAGCACTTTTCGTTCTTGTAATGATCCTTGTTTTCAAGCATGGAACAAAGGGATTCTCAAGCTCATCTTCTATTCTCTTAGGTATTATTTGTGGCTATATCGTAGCATTTATTATGGGATTCGTACTTAGCAAGACCTCAATTGATGCAGATGGCATTGAATATACAAAGAGCTGGGTTATTAACTGGAGTAAAATTGGCGCTGCCTCTTGGTTCGCTTTACCTAAGATAATGCCTGTAAAGCCTATCTTTGATATTAGAGCTATTCTCCCAGTAATTATTATGTTTATTGTTACTGCCGTTGAAACAGTTGGTGATATTTCTGGTGTTATGGAAGGTGGCCTCAATCGTGAAGCAACTGATAGTGAGCTTTCAGGTGGCGTAATATGTGATGGTCTTGGTTCTAGCTTAGCTGCAGTTTTCGGTGTTCTTCCAAATACATCATTCAGCCAGAACGTTGGTCTTGTTGCAATGACAAAAGTAGTTAACAGATTTGCTCTTGCTACAGGAGCTATTTTCCTTGTTTTATGTGGTCTTTGCCCTAAGCTTGGTGCTTTAGTATCCATTATGCCTCAACCAGTTCTTGGTGGTGCAGCTGTTATCATGTTCTCTTCAATCGTTGTAAGTGGCATCCAGCTTATCACAAAAACACCTATTACAGGAAGAAACCTTACTATAGTTTCTGTTGCATTAGGTGTCGGTTATGGTATGGGAGCTAATACAGCTATTCTTTCACATGCTCCACAGCTTATTCAACTTGTATTTGGTGGTTCAGGCATCGTACCTGCAGCTATGGTCGCAATATTACTTAACATAGCTCTTCCAAAAGACAAAGAAGAATAGGTCTTACAACATATACTAATTTTAAAAAAAATAGCCTTGATGGTTGGTTCATGTTTACTTAAACACTAAACCAGTTATCAAGGCTATTTCTTCATACACTTAATTTAATTCAACACAATTCCTTTGCCACCTCGGCTGCCAGAATGGCATTGTCAATAATCATACGCTTCTGTGCTTCCATGCTATCGCTGCCAATTTTTTCTTTTATATATTTCATCAAGTATCCAGTAATTGCTTTACCAGATATTTTATCTTCTTTGCTTTTCTCTATGGCTTCATCAATAACCCTATTCATAAGTTCTGAATCAACCGCAAATTCTTCATCTATAGGGTTTGCAAGCACCACTCCTGTTTTTATACCAAATTCATTTTTTACCTTGTAGGTCTTTGCGATAGTGCTAACATTATCCATTCTACATGTCAATTTTATACCACTTGTCCTTGCCATATATGCTGGAAGTTCATCTGTCTTATATCCAATAACTGATATGGCCTTTGTTTCGAGATATTCCATTGTAAGATTAAGATCTAAAATAGATTTAGCTCCGGAGCACACTACAATAACATTTCTCTCAGCAAGTTCCTCCAGATCCGAAGAAATATCCATAGAGATTTCTGCCCCTCTGTGAACGCCACCAATTCCACCTCCACTGACTACTGGTATTCCAACATAATCAGCTATTGTCATAGTCGCAGCTATCGTCATAACACCATTTTTGCCCTGTGCAATTATTTGTGGAATTTCTCTTCTAGATGCCTTCTGCATAGTTCCACGCATCTTTGCATAAATATCAATTTCTTCGTTGGTCATACCAACTTTTACTCTACCATCCATAATTGATACATATGCAGGTGTAGCTCCAGCATTTCTAACTTCTTCCATAACTTTTAATGCAGTCTCCACATTCTCAGGGTATGGAATACCTTCAAAAGTTCCACCAGTTTCGATTGCAACAACCGGCCTATGTTCGTTAAGCGCTCTGCTCACTTCATCGCTAAAATCTATATATTTATTCAACCTTACATCTCCTTAAATTGTAAACCTGTCTATATTATAAACGTTTAGAATAGTAATATCAAAATATATAAAAAAGACTAGGGAGAAATTCTCCCCAGCCTAAGAGTCCAGGCCTTTCGGCCAGAACAAGTGGACAATATAATAATCTATCTATTTTTTAATGTGTTCCAATATACATACAGAACACCTGTCATTGCAGCCACTCCTGATAACTCAACGAGCAATACCTTTAACGTAACCCCTATGTAATACATCATTCGAACCATCCTCCTCTATTATTTTAGAAGATTTTACTTCTTCTTTTGACTCACTTTTATTTTTGTTAAAGTAGTAAAAAGGTAACCCTATAAAACAGGAACCGCCTATAATATTTCCAATGGTTACCGGAATCAAATTGTTTACTACCATACTCTTTATATTCAATAGTGCTATCTGACTTGCAGTAATGCCATATTGATCTGTTGCAATCTGAACATACGAAGGGTTCATCTTTGCCATTATACCGGCGGTTATGTAATACATATTTGCGACACAATGCTCATATCCTGCAGTAACAAATAACATTATTACAAAAAAAGAAACAAGAAGTTTTCCTGTAATATCTTTTGCACAAACTGCCATAATAACCGCTGCACATACAAGAATATTGCAAAGCACTCCCGAGCTAATCGCCTTTACAGGAGATAATCCAACTTTTGAAAGTGCAACCTTTATTGTATACGCACCAAGTAACCCGCCCGAGTAATCAAGCTGACCACTTAACACTACAAGGAACGATAAAACAATTCCCCCAATTAAATTCCCCAAATACACGTAAACTAATGTCTTTACAAACTGCAGAGGAGTTATATCACTCTCTGGAAGTCCTATTGCCAAAAGACAATCTCCCGTAAATAGTTCTGCTCCCATAAGTATTACCATCATCAGTCCAACTGGAAACACAGTCGCCGCGACTAGCCTGGCCAAACCGACATTTCCGATGTTATGCGCCGCAACGCTACTTCCTGCTGCGCCAAGACCTATCATGATTCCGGCAAAGAAACTTTTACCAAGTAATATACCTGTCGTTGTTTCACACTTGCCCTTACATCCGTTTTTATATGTATTTACAGCCTCTTTAATTGTTAGAAACATACTTCACCCTTAAAAAAACTCTTATCAGGAAGAAGATATCATATCGGTATAATTTTTAATAATATAAAAAAAAGAAGGTGCTATATACCTTTTTATATAACACCTTCTTTTAGCATATTTTTGTAGATACATCTACTTTCGACTCATATAGTTTTTTCTGAAAAAGGACGTCGTATTCATTTAGTCTATAGTCCTCTCTAAATATCATAACGTCTTTATATAAATTATTATCTGCTTTACAAACCCTCTGAACTAGCTGATTCTTATCAAGTAAACTCTGAGGAATAGGTGATACCCACATATATGTTGATGGAACATTTGCTAACAAGTCAAACTGACTTCCTCTCTCATAAACATATATAACATTTCCTGAGTTCAGTTTTTTTGCTCTAGTATATTTATCATGAGGAAGATCAATATCCCCATGTGTAATCTTTGTATATTCTTTCAGGTCATCAATGGTAATATCTTCTTTTTCCGCAAGGGGATGTTTTTTGGACATTACCAAGACATACTCGAATTCCCACAGTGTCTCGTATACCAGATGATTATTTTTAAGCATTGTCAAAAAATAATCTTCATTAATAACCTGATATCGAATAATGCCTATATTATAACCATGATCAACTACATTATTTATTGTTCCAATGTCATTGGTCTCATTTACCGTAACTTCCATACCCTTTTCTAATTTCAATTCGGATACAAAAGAAGTAAATCCATCTGCAATATAGCTTCCCCTGGGAATTGATATTTTATATTTAAGTTTTTCACTTCCTGCTCTTTGACTAATACGCCTAACTGCCCCAAGCTGGTTAGTGATATTCTTTGCATAAAACAGGAATTCTGCTCCTTCATCCGTTGGCTTTACCCCTGTTGTTGTTCTTTTAAAGATAGTAAATCCAACCTCTTTTTCAAGTTCCTTTATTGCCTTACTTAGGTTAGGCTGAGCCATATAGAGATTCTGCGCTGCCTGAGTAATTGACCCTACTCGCTCTATTTCAAGTGCATACGTAAGATATAAAGTATTAATCGTGGCACCTTCTTTCTCATATATACATTTGTATATATTTGTCTTTGTTGATATTTTACCATAAATATGCCACTTTTCTCATACTATTTCTTTTGTTTTGTCATATATAATTGTATATATCATTTTTCTTTCATCCTAAGTGATATCTTTATCTATATAATTATTTATATAGATACATTGTGTTTTATTTACAATTATTATCCAAAAGTCCAGTTAATGTATCATAAAATTCCGGAAACTGTCTTTTCAAATTGATTGGTCTGCCAGCCGTGTCTAAGAAACAATGTGAAGACACACCCTCGCTTACAACCTTTCCTTCTACGTTTGTCATCTCGTAGCTTAATGTAAGTTTAACTCCCTTAAACTCTGAGACACTTACTTTTATCGAAACCACCTCCGCAAAAGTTGTTGAGATTTTGTAATTGCAGTTAACGCCTAATACAGGTGAAACAACTCCAAGTGACTCAAGCTTTGCGAAATCCCATCCAATCTGCTTCAAAAAATCGATTCGCGCCTCTTCCATCCAACGAACATAATTAGAGTGATGAGTAATACCCATCTTATCCGTTTCATAATACTGTACTGTATGATTGTATAATTCCATTTTCCTTTTTCTCAATATATCAATTAATTACACTATATATAATATATTTTCTACCAGCTTTTCCCAGAGTAATATATATCGTTCATTTCGTATGCTTTATATAGTTCAAGATTCTCATTTCTTTCCTTCATGCCCTCTTGTTCTACCTGCATGAATTTTTCTTCCAGCTTTTTCTCTTCGTCTTTTTGTCTCTTTGCTTCTTCTTCCTTGAGTTTTTTCTCTTCTTCCTCTTTTTTCTTCTCTTCTTCCGACTTTTTCTCGTCCTCTTTTTTGTCCTCTTCTTCTGGTTGTTTGTTCTGTTCCTTCAACTGTTCAATATATGCATCAATTTCTTCTTTAAGCCTCTGCGCTTTTCTATTATGCCCTTGGGAGTCATCCGCGTGAGCACAGTCGTTCTCCGTCAGGAAGTCTCTAGCTTCCTCAAGCACCGTAATTTTCTCTTCTAGATTATCTGCATTCACTGAATCAGGAGTAATCGGTGTAACAAGAGAGAGTGCACGGTTTATTCTTATTTTACATTCGTGTTTCTTCGTATGCTTGTACATAAGTGCATTATGGAAGCGTTCTTCTGCTCTCTCATAGTTGCCCTCTCTGAACTGCTTTACTCCTCTATTATAGTTAAATCTGGCAGGCTTATATTTACTATATTGTGACAGCGAAAATAAAAACAAAATCAAACAGACAATCCACAGTATACGCATTGCCAGTTTATTTGCCGTTATTTTATTAAAGTATTTTTTTATACTGTTCAAATATTCCTTCATTCTACTTCTTTCGAATTATGTAAACCATATTAAATATTAAAAGAATTGAAAATGGTATTAACGCCAAAAATCCATAATATTTTGGAGGATCAATATACTCTTCCTTATTTTCTTTTTCAACTTTCTCCTCTTTAATCTGAATCTTAGATTTAAGCGTTTTTAGTGTGCTCAAAAGCTTTGCATCATTTATAACATCCGTCGTACTGGTCATATTTACATATTCTATTCCCATGTCTGATGCCATAGTATTTAAGTTCTTTTCATCTATTTTGGAAATGGCCGGCGCCGATGGATACTGGTCGTAATCGATTATTTCTTCATAACCTTCTTCCCGATACTCATCAATTCGTCTCATAGTTCCGCCATCCTTTGTTCCATAACCAAGAACCGCACCACCATCTATGTAGCCTGCAAGTTCCTTATAAGACTGAAGAACAGCACCTTCTGTCGTAATTTCTCCATCGCTTATGAAAAATACCGCTGTATTTTGTGAACCGTCGCTCTTAGTCTCCTCAAGAATTGCTTTCATAAGTTCCTGCGGTATATTGAGTGAACTTCCTTTTGCATAAAAACTCTCGATCGGATATAGCGAATCAACAGCATTCTTTACATGAGTTATGTCCTGACTAAATGGGGCTATTAAAGAAGCATCATTGTTAAAACTAATAACAGAGAATTTTGCGCCATCAAGCTCCTCCGCAATTCTTGCAACATCCCTTTTTGCTTTATCAAGACGTGTTTCTCCATTTATATCATTAGCAAGCATACTTATCGTATTATCTACTACGAAGATAACGTTAAGATTAGATTTCTTTTTAATATCGATGTCTGGACCCTTACTAAACTGCTTAGCAGGAATTACCGCAAACACATATGTTAGCACTAGCAGTACAGTCATAGCTACTGCTCCTATACTCCATAGTACATTTGCTCTTTTTAGCAAAATAGAAAGAACAATAAATAATATGAACAGCACTGAAAGGACGAAAAAGTACCTGCCTGGAGATTCAACAAGCTTTATTATAATTTTACCTTCTGTAAGATTCTCACTCTTACTCTCAATTTCTTCTACTATCTCATGAAATTCAGATGCTCTTCCCTCTCGGAAAAACTTTCCACCAGTTAGTTCTACAGCTTCCTTCATCTCATTCATATCTGCAGTGTACATATGATTTGTTCCAATTCCATACACTGTGGCATTATTTCTTTTACAATATTCAGCAGCTTCCTTTAGCGTTACATAGCCCTCCCCATTTAGATCATTGTCTGTTGAAAAAATAATAACTTTCGTTCTATCACTGTCCCTATCTGGGAACGCAAAAAGGCCTCCAAGTAATCCATCTCCAATCAGTGAACTACCTCTTATTGTATTTCCAACAAGAGTTCCTCCATATAAATATTCATTATAATAAAGCCACTGTCTGCTGTTTATCAAAGAAGCTTTACTGCTCTGACTCTTTATCGCATTTTTAATTGTTTCAAGCTGTTCAATAGTATATTCATAGTCATCTGTTAACGGAGATAATACAACCGGAGTAGTATTAAATATAACAATTCCAATTCTTTCACCAGAAAGACTTCTTACTGTATCTTGAAGCTCGTTGACAATTTTCAAATTTAAGTCATTTACAGATGACGATATATCCATGCACAAGATAATATCTCTATCGTATTTCTGCTCATTAATTCTCTTTGTATAATACGGTCTCGAAAGAAGAACCGCTGTAACAATAATCATTAAAGAAACACAAATAACAAGCATTACACGGAATATGTAATACTTGATCATTTGTTTTTTATAATACTTGTCTTCAAGAAGTAATTCTGTATTGGCAATCTTTACAGTACCCTTTTTCATACTTTTTGTTTTAGACACAAACGCCAGTACACAAAGAAGCACTGCAACCGCTATTCCAATCCACAGAATAAAGGCATATCTTAGTTCCATTGTTTAATCTTTTTAATAGTATTTGTTATTGATTTTTCTATATCTCCATCCGCATCTGGAGCAAATTCACATGCATAAAATTCTTCTATTAATGAAATAAGTACCGGATTAGCAACCCCTCTTATTTCTGCCAACGTTTTCCTTGTAACATCAATTCCCGTATATTCATTGAAAAACTCTCTAAGAAAGAAACTTAAAAGCTGATAACTGTCTCTCTTATCACGCTTTCCTTCTTTATAATCAAGAAGTATTCCGTCTAACTGCTCAATATAGCGCTCCTTTACCGAAGGTGGAACCTTCTTTACCTTCGGCATGGCTGTAGCCATAGCTTTCTTTTCCTCTTTTTTTCTACGCTTTTTTTCGTATATTCTTTTTAGCAATGGGGATATTAATATTATAAATAAAATCCATATTGGAATTAATCCATATGATACTGTCCCCTGCAAATTTACTGTTGTTGGCATATTCCTCAAGACCTTTGTTTTATATTATGTAAACTAGCCGGTGCGCTATTATTTTCTTATTCTCTCTCCTCTATGCTTAGCGAGGAGATCTACTATTTCCTTATCTAATTCATCTAAATAATCAATTGTCGAACAAGATATTCCATATTTTTTAAGCTTCTCCGTCACCTCTGCCTGTAATCTTAAATTAGTTTCCTTAATTGACTTCTGAAGCTTTTTATTTTTTGATAGGAAATCCGGTATTTGGTTCATACTTCCTAAATTGTATGCGCCTCTTTTATCAACAGATGCATCTGATATATTAAGTGCTAATACATCATGCGCAACCAACAGGCGTTTTAGATTGCTATCTGTAATATTCTTAAATCCTCTTACATCAGTTACCAGAACAATAATTGTCTTCTGCTTAAAGTTCCTAATAATGTATTCAAGACATTCATTAATGTCTGTTTTATTATCCATTGTCACAGATCTATGATAGTTTTCTAGTATAAGCTCAATATTTCCTAGCCCTGCCTTAAATGGATAATACTTAACCCCATCCTTTGTCATAAAGGTTGATGCAACATAATCACCTGATTTGTTTACAAAGTAAGCAAGAGTACCTGCACTCATTATGGCAAGTTCCCTCTTCTCTTCAAAGCCGTCAGAGTCACCAAGCATATTCATATTTGTATCAAAAACAAGCAGAATATTGTGTTTTCGCTCCGCAATATACTGTCTAACGAGCATCTTCTGGCTTCTAGCAGAAGCCTTCCAGTCTATGTCCTTAATATCATCACCCTGAACATATTCTCTAAGCTCATCAAAGTTCATCGAACGACCTTTATGTATTGACTTGTACGATCCATCCAAAACTCTTGCAGTCGCTTTTCTAGCTTTTACGCTCTGGTAACGCTTCATATTGGCCTGAATTTTGGATATATACTTCATCTGCATAATGTATATTTCCTATACCATATTCCAATTATTAAAGAATTTATGGAGTCTTTACTGAATTCACGATAGCATCAATTATGGTCTCTTCCTGGATTCCATCCGCGAGAGCTGCAAAATTAAGCATTATACGATGTCTAAGTACCGCATGTCGCATCGCCTTAACATCTTCAGGAGTACAATAATATCTTCCATTCATGAGTGCCATCGCTTTTGCCGTATCCATAAATGCAATAGATGCTCTTGTTGAAGCACCCATAGTTACGTACTGAGCAAGGTCTGCACTAATTACAGTCTCTACATGACGAGTCGCATCAACAATATCTGTTATGTATTTTTTGATAGTTTTGTCTACATATACCTTCTTAGCAAGATTCTGTAAAAATACAATATCATCTATTGAAAAAATAGATTCTCTTTTATCAAAAACTCCTTGCTCTATTCTTTCAAGAATTGTTATCTCCTCTTCCCTACTTGGATAATCTAGTTCAACCTTAAGTAAAAATCTATCCATCTGGGCTTCTGATAACACATATGTTCCTTCCTGTTCAACAGGGTTCTGA
>JAUNIR010000236.1 GCA_030523345.1 Lachnospiraceae bacterium | reverse complement strand
TTAATTTCTTATATATAATATCCACTTTATTTGAAACCTCCATCGTTAATGAAATATGAATTTAGTTTAGTTTATACTCTTTCTCTAAGGCACGATGTCTTAAAACCATAAATGGCAAAGGGATAATAACTCCTCCCATCATAAATACTATTTCCAGCACCTCACTCGACATAATATAACCTAACCAGAATCCAAGTTCTATACATATTCCATAAACAATCCAAATAAAACCATGTTTTTTATTCCATTGTATTACATCAGAAATTTTTTCTTTCTTTGGTGGGTCAATAACATTATAAAATCCTACTGGATTATCTTTTTTATTAAATTGAGAAATACCGATAATAACCATTATTACTGCCACAAGCGATATAATGACTAATCCCATTATCATCTCTGCATTCATCCTAATCACCAATCCTTTCGTTCCGAAAATAAGAATTAATATGCTTCTATTATACTCAGTTAATCATAGATATCAAAATAACAATGAAAGTGCTGACTTAGTAGAAAAGCAGAAAGCAAAGTATATAATCATACTCTACTTTCTGCCTATTAAAAAACTCAGCCTAAATAAAATATCATTGGTAAACTTAAATAGATAAAATTACAATTCCCTTAACTAACACATAAGCTCGACAAACTGAAATTTTCACATTCTTGACCTATCAGATTTCATCATTTTTTTCTTATCGGAATCCACAATTCACAGAATAGACCACTTCTTCCTTTTTCAAAATATATTTCATAATCTGTTTCTGATTCTGCTTCATACCCTACTTGTGGCAAGAATTCTTTATAGAATTTAGCCCAAGTCTCACCGATACAATCTCCATCCTCACCGATGCAGTCAAATACAACATAAGTTCCCGGCTTCACATCCCAGATGCTATAACCTGCTTTTTGCATTTCTGAGAAATCAAAGCCCGATGTATCTTTATCAATCAAGACACCAATTCCATATTCAAACGTATCCGCACCTTCTTTTGTCGGAGAACATAACCCATACAAGTCTCGCTTTCCTTCCGGTCGCAGATTGCAAATCGGCCCTATAAGATTTTTATCATTACACTCTCCCCAAAAATCAGGAATATCATGATTTTCCTCGTCATTAATGATTTCATTTTGAAAACTTCTTACCACTGCAATAAATTTTTGTTCTTTTGTTTGTACGATTCTGTAATCCATACTTTTACCACCTTCCACGGTTATTTTAATAACAAGTGGATTGAAAAGTAAGAGCTTCGCAGATTCTTCTCTGGCAAATTTGGGGGCAATTCCATGAAACCTTGTAAATGCCTTTGTAAAACTCTCTGGTGTTTCATAACCATACTTCAGCGCAATGTCTGTTATTTTAGCATCGGTTTCTACAATTTCTCTACCTGCTAAAGACAACCTACGGTTGCGAATATAGGTATTGGCAGTCATCCCTGTAAGAAAGCTAAATGCCCTATGAAACTCATAGTTCGAAGTGTGCACATGCTTCGCTACATCTTCATAGTTAATTTCCGCCATTAGGTGTTCTTCCATATAAATAATTGCCTGTTGCATTGCTGCTATCCACTCCATACTTTATTCCTCCTGTTGAAGTCTATTATAGGAGCAATTTGAGATGATTACATTTCCCAGTTTGCGAAGATTTGTCAGGTTGTAAAATTCAAATTTGTTTAATTCCGAAAACTGGAATTCGTCTATTCCATTAACTTAAAATTTCTTTCCCATCAACTGAGCGCTTAGACTGAAACTTATCTCTA
>JAUNIR010000235.1:1439-1760 GCA_030523345.1 Lachnospiraceae bacterium | reverse complement strand
AAATGCCCACATATGAATAGCGGTACCAATAGCTATCAGCACTTTTCAATAATGAAAATAGAATAAAGAGCGGGCGCCAGTAAAAAAGCATCAATGTAAATGCTAAAAATGAGCCAAAATAAACCTTTTGCTTCTTATCTATTTCCTTTTTAAAAAAGAAGCTTATACATCCAATTATTACGATACTTCCACAGTATAACGATACCCTTCCATAAGAGCTTTTTGCGCCAAGAGAATACGCTTCGATAGCAGACACAATCGGACCGGTAAAAGAATAATCCTTCAATAATCCAACGTTTAGAGAGCCTCTCCCACTTTTTT
>JAUNIR010000235.1:0-1429 GCA_030523345.1 Lachnospiraceae bacterium | reverse complement strand
TCAATAGTAGGGAAGAACAGGACGTCTCTCAAACAGATGCCGATAGTCATTGATATGGTATAGTTTATAATTGTTCTCAGAATGCTGCTGTTCGTATTATCTTTATTATGGTTCATCAAGCGATAATTGAATAGTTCAAAAAAGAACCAGATAGCTGAAAACAAACAGTTTATTCCGCCCGTGTACCAATTAAAAATAATGGAAAGCCCGACAGCAACGGAAAGAAAGCCCCTCTTTTGGTAATAAATCAGTCGATATACTCCCAGTAGGATTAAAGGCAACAGATAGACTCCCTCCAACCACATAATATTACTACTCTGTGCCAAAGAATACTGGGATAATGAATAGCAAACTGAAAGTAAATAGCAGAATACTTTTTTGCTTTTTTCTGACTGACTTACAGAAAACCGTTCTCTGAGGAATATGTGCATCGTCACTGCAGCAATTCCACACTTTATAGCAACTAAAACGTCGAAAAAGGAATGAAGATTCGATTTACTAAAAAATATGACCAGCAGGTTCAATGGTGAAGCCAAGTAATAGGAAAACACTGCAGCATTTGTCCCACCTAGTGTTTTCCCAAATGAATAAGATATATTATTTTTCCCTGCAAGAACATCTTTCAGATATGCAAAAAAATCAATGTACTGGATATTAGCATCCATTGTTGCTAAAGAATTGTTTCCAAAAGGTGCATAGTGATAAATTGTAAACAGAATCATAAGAATAAGAGTGGAAGTAAAAAAGCAAGCCAGTTCACCAAAAACACACCTATTCTTTTCAATCTTAGCAGGCATTATTTCTCCTCTTTAATTATATATACTTGGCGTTTTTTTGTCTCAGTATAGATTTTTGAAATGTACAAACCTAACGTTCCAATCCCAGACATCATTATTCCACCAACAAAGATAATAATTGACAGAAGAGACGCCCAGCTCATCGCTGAATATTTCGTTACGATTGAATTAAAAATATCAACAATCAGCAGTATCAATCCAATACTACACATGCTAATTCCAAGTATTAATTCCAAATATAATGGTGCTACAGAATATGCCAGTATGCCATCTACCGCATACTTAAATAATCCCCAGAATGACCACTTTGTTTTTCCAGCACTTCTTTCTATATTCTCATAGGAAATCCAATAAGTCTCAAACCCTACCCACGAAAAAATCCCCTTTGAGAAGCGATTATATTCACCATCGGCAACAATTGCATCCACCATCCGACGTGACATCATACGATAATCCCTTGCTCCATCTATAATCTTTGTATCAGAAATACGATTCATTAATTGATAAAATCTTCTGGCAAAAAAAGACCGTATAGCAGGTTCTCCTGTCCTTGTATTCCTCCGAGTTGCTACACAGTCATAAGTTGAGTCCGATTTCGTCAAAATATTGAACATTTCTGGAAGCAATTCGGG
>JAUNIR010000009.1 GCA_030523345.1 Lachnospiraceae bacterium | reverse complement strand
AGCAGGATCCAAAGACAGTTTACTATTTATCAATGGAATTCCTTATGGGAAGAGCTCTTGGTAATACAATGATTAACTTAAAGTCATATAAGCCAATTGCTGAAGCACTTGATGAGATGGGACTTAATATCGATTTAGTTGAGGACCAGGAAAGAGATGCAGCTTTAGGTAATGGTGGTCTTGGAAGACTTGCAGCATGTTTCCTTGATTCACTTGCAACACTTGGTTACTCAGCATACGGATGTGGTATTAGATATCATTATGGTATGTTCAAGCAGGTAATTAAGGATGGTTTCCAGGTAGAGGCTCCAGATAACTGGCTTAAGGATGGATATCCATTCGAGCTTCGTCGTCCAGAGTATGCTAAGATAGTTAAGTTTGGTGGAAATGTTAAGGTTGAAGTTGATGAGAAGGGTGAAAACCATTACTCAGTAGAAAACTATCAGTCAGTACAGGCTATTCCATATGACCTTCCAATTCCTGGATATGGAAATGGAATTGTTAATACACTTAGAATTTGGGATGCACAGCCTGTTGAATGCTTCCAGCTCGATTCTTTTGACAAGGGAGATTATTTAAAGGCTGTTGAGCAGGAAAACCTTGCAAGAAATATTTGTGAAGTGCTTTATCCTAATGATAACCACTATGCAGGTAAGGAATTAAGACTTAAGCAGCAGTACTTCTTCATTTCAGCATCAATTCAGGAAGCTGTTGAAAAGTATATGCGTTCACATAGCGATATCAAGAAGCTCTATGAGAAGGTTACATTCCAGCTTAATGATACGCATCCAACTGTTACAGTTGCAGAGCTTATGAGAATCCTTATGGATGAATATAATCTTGGTTGGGATGATGCATGGAGCGTTGTAACAAAGTGTTGTGCATATACAAACCATACAATTATGGCAGAAGCATTAGAGAAGTGGCCAATTGAGCTTTTCTCAAGACTCCTTCCAAGAGTTTACCAGATTATCGAAGAAATTAACCGTCGTTTCAATATGCAGATTGACGCAAAATATCCTGGAAATCAGGAGAAGATTCGTAAGATGGCAATTCTCTATGATGGTCAGGTAAGAATGGCTAATCTTGCAATTGCTGCTGGATATTCAGTAAATGGTGTTGCAAGACTTCATACAGAAATCCTTAAGAATCAGGAACTTCGTGATTTCTACGAGATGTTCCCTGAGAAGTTCAATAATAAGACAAACGGTATTACACAGAGAAGATTCCTTCTTCATGGTAACCCACTTCTCGCTGACTGGGTAACAGATAAGATCGGTGATGACTGGATTACAGATCTTTCTAAGATGTCAGGACTTAAGATTTATACAAAGGACAAAAAGGCTCAGGCTGAGTTCATGAACATTAAGTACAAGAACAAAGTTCGTCTTGCAGAGTATATTTTAGAGCATAATGGCGTTGAAGTAGATCCTAGATCAATATTTGATGTTCAGGTTAAGAGACTTCACGAGTATAAGAGACAGCTCCTTAACATTCTTCACATCATGTACTTATACAATGAAATCAAAGAGCATCCAGATATGGAGTTCTACCCAAGAACATTTATCTTTGGTGCTAAGGCAGCAGCTGGTTACAAGACAGCAAAGCTTACAATTAAGCTTATTAACACAGTAGCTGATGTAATCAATAATGATGCTTCAATCAACGGTAAGATTAAGGTTGTGTTTATTGAAGACTACAGAGTATCAAACGCAGAGTGGATTTTTGCTGCAGCTGATGTTTCAGAGCAGATTTCTACAGCTTCTAAGGAAGCATCTGGTACAGGTAACATGAAGTTTATGCTTAATGGTGCTGTTACAATTGGTACAATGGATGGAGCTAACGTTGAAATCGTTGAAGAAGTTGGTGAGGAGAACGCATTCATCTTTGGTCTTTCATCAGATGAGGTTATCAACTTCGAAAATAATGGTGGATATGATCCTAACGAAATCTTCAACAATGATCCTAATGTAAGAAAGGTTCTTATGCAGCTTATTAACGGTACATACCAGCATACAGACCTCTTCAGAGACTTATATAACTCATTACTTAACACTCAGTGTACAGATAAGGCTGACAGATACTTTATCCTTAAGGATTTTGCATCATATGCAGCAGCACAGAAGAGAGTTGAGGAAGCTTACAAGGATCAGAAGAAATGGGCTGAAATGGCAATGCTTCAGGTAGCATGCTGTGGTAAGTTCTCTTCAGATAGAACAATCCAGGAATATGTTGATGACATCTGGAAACTTGATAAGGTAGTTCTTAAGAAGTAATTATATTTTTATTTTGCAGGGCAGGGTGTATACTCTGCCCTGTTGAATGCAAATCGTTTGTTAATACGAGTCTAACAATATGGAAATATCGGTTTTAATAAATCAGCTAATTCAGCTTTTTTTACTTATGGGGCTAGGATACTTTCTCTATAAGATTAAAATTATGGATGCTGATTTTAACAAAAAATTAACGAATTTTGTTCTCAAAGTAACTATGCCATGTATGATTGTGGCTTCGGTGTTTGAAGTGGCTGAAGACAGAGATTTCAGCAAGATATACCTGACATTTGCGGTGGCTATAGTCATGTATTTGGTACTTCCAATAGTGGGAATGCTAGTTGCAAAAATAATTAGGTGTAAGCCAGAAAACACGGGTATATATGTTTTCATGACAATATATTCTAATATATCATTTATGGGATTTCCCATAATTGAGTCAGCATTAGGTTCTGGGGCATTGTTTTATGCTGCAATATTTTGTATGATTTTTAATATAACCTGTTTTTCGTTAGGTGTGAAAGTAATTAACCATCCAGCAAAATCTGGTAAAAAGATATCCGCAAAGGAAGTTTTTTTACATCCAGGTGTATGGAGTGCATTTGTTGCAATAATTATTTATTTTATTAATCCTACTATTCCGCAGGTAATTGCAGGCCCTGTGACATCTGTTGGTAAGCTTACTAGTTCATTAGCTATGATTCTCATGGGAGCATCACTTGCAAAAATCCCTGTTAAAGAGGTTGTTAATGAAGTAAGACCATATATTTTCATTTTGATTAAGCAGGTAATCATTCCAATATTAGTATGGCCACTTATCAGTATGGCTATACCAGATAGAACGATACTTGGAGTAACTTTAATTATGCTTTCACTTCCTATTGCTAACATGGTAGTAATGTTTGCAATTGAGTATGATAGAAATGAAGGTTTAGCGGCGAAAAACGTATTTTTGTCTACACTATTTTCAATAGTGTTACTTCCGTTCGTTCTTGCTATAACTTTCTTAAAATAAAATTTAAATAAGGAGAAAAACTATGATTAATCTTCGAGAAAATGGAGCTTTCTTAGTAAATGGTGTACTTTGTGAAAACGCATCAAACACAAAGGAAGAGGGAAAAACTAAGACTATTGCTTACAATATTCTTAAGGAACATAACACTTCAGGAAATATGGATAAGCTTCAGATTAAGTTCGATAAGCTTACAAGCCATGACATCACATTTGTTGGCATTATTCAGACTGCTCGTGCGTCAGGACTTGAAAAGTTCCCTATTCCATATGTTCTCACAAACTGTCACAACTCACTTTGTGCAGTAGGTGGAACAATTAATGAAGATGACCACATGTTTGGACTTACATGTGCCAAGAAATATGGTGGAATTTATGTACCACCTCATCAGGCAGTTATTCATCAGTTTGCAAGAGAAATGCTTGCAGGTGGTGGAAAAATGATTCTTGGATCAGACTCACATACTCGTTATGGTGCTCTTGGTACAATGGCAATGGGCGAAGGTGGCCCAGAACTTGTTAAACAGTTACTTTCACGTACTTACGATATTAACTGTCCACAGGTTGTTGCCGTATATATGACAGGAACTCCACAGCCAGGTGTTGGACCACAGGACGTAGCTTTGGCTATTATTGGAGCTGTATTTGGAAATGGATATGTTAAAAATAAAGTAATGGAGTTCGTTGGACCAGGTGTAGCTAATCTTTCAGCTGACTTTAGAATTGGTATAGATGTAATGACTACTGAGACAACATGTCTTTCATCAATTTGGCAGACAGATGCTGAGATTGAAGAGTTCTATGCTATTCATGAACGTCCAGAGGATTACAAGGAATTAAAACCAGAAGATGGTGCATATTATGATGGTGTTATTGAAGTAGACTTATCTACTATCCAGCCAATGATTGCTATGCCATTCCATCCAAGTAATACATATACAATTGATGAAGTAAATGCTAACCTTGCAGACATCTTAGCAGATGTTGAGAAGAAGGCACTTGTAAGCCTTGACGGACAGGTAGAGTATTCACTTAAGGATAAAATCGTTGACGGAAAGCTTTACGTAGAACAGGGTGTTATCGCTGGTTGTGCAGGTGGTGGATTTGAAAATATTTGTGCTGCAGCAGACATCTTAAATGGAGCATCAATCGGTACAGACAGATTTACACTTAATGTATACCCTGCTTCAATGCCAGTTTATATGGAACTTATAAAGAATGGATGTGCTGCAAAGCTTATGCAGACAGGTGCTGTACTTAAGACAGCATTCTGTGGACCATGCTTTGGTGCTGGAGACACTCCTGCAAATAATGCATTCTCTATTCGTCATTCTACAAGAAACTTCCCTAACAGAGAAGGTTCAAAGCTTCAGAACGGTCAGATTTCATCTGTAGCACTTATGGATGCTAGATCAATTGCTGCAACAGCTGCGAACAAGGGATTCCTTACATCAGCTACAAAGCAGATTGAAGCTAATACATTACAGAAGTATAAATATCACTTTGATTCTACAATTTATAAGAACAGAGTATTTGATTCAAAGGGAGTCGCTGATGAAAAACAGGAAATTCAGTTCGGCCCTAACATTAAGGACTGGCCAAAGATGGGTGCTCTTCCTGAAAACCTCTTACTTAAGGTTGCATCAGTAATTCACGACCCAGTTACTACAACAGATGAGCTTATCCCATCAGGTGAGACATCATCATATAGATCAAATCCACTTGGCCTTGCTGAGTTTACTCTTTCAAGAAAGGATCCTGCATACGTAGGAGTTGCTAAAGAAATTGGTAAGTGTGAGGCAGTACGTATGGAAGGTGGACATCCTTGTGAGGTTAATGCAGAAGTTAAACCTGCAATGGAAGTAATTCATACACAGTTCGCTGACGTAAATCATACAAATACAGGATTTGGTTCAACAATATTTGCGGTTAAGCCAGGTGATGGATCAGCAAGAGAACAGGCAGCGTCATGTCAGAAGGTTCTAGGCGGATGGGCTAATATTGCTAACGAATATGCTACAAAGAGATATCGTTCTAACCTTATAAACTGGGGAATGCTCCCATTTATTATTAAGGAGGGAGATTTGCCATTTGAATACCTTCAGTATATCTTTGTTCCAGATATTCAGAATGCAGTAAAGGAAAAGAGAGAGGTAATCAAGGCATATGCTGTTGGAGAATCAGAACTTAAAGAATTTGATTTAACTCTTGGAGAACTTACTGATGATGAGAGAGAAATTATTCTTAAGGGATGTTTAATTAATTACTACAAAGGATAATCGAAAATATGATAAAATGGAAACGGTTCTTATATAAGAGCCGTTTCTGTTTATATAAAAGGAGCTTGGTTATGAATGTCGTAATAGAATTCTTTGATGCAGAGATGCTTGAAAATGTGTATGCTTGTTTGAAATACAAGTTTGATAAAGTATATTTTGTAGGTGAGCATGATAAAATGACGCTACGTGACAAGTCAGCTTTTAAAAACTGGCTTAAGAAATATTGTGGTGTTAAAGAAGTAGTATTTCATGAAGTGGATGAAATTGGAAAGATTGAATATGCTCATGTTGTTGACAGAATAGCTTTTTTAGTTGAAAAAGAAAAGAATTCTAATAATAGATGTTTTATTGACCTTACGGGAGGTCAAGACTTAGTGTTAGCTGCAATGGGTGCTGTTGCTGAAAGATACGATATTCCGATGATTCAGTATAACATTACTACGGGTGAGGCTTTATATACTAAGGATTCTGAGGGGCCAGCAGGTAAAGTGACTGAGCAGAATATTAAACTTACAATAGCTAAATATTTAGAACTTGAAGGTAGTGCTGTTAACATCGGTAAGCAAAAGAATATAAAGGACGAGCTTTCTGGTGAGAATTTTAGAAACGATGTTAGAAAAATCTATGAGGTGATGATTCCTACACCTTCCAAATGGAACAAATTTTCAGCAGTAATAAAGGAACTTAAAAAGTATACAAATGGTACGACAATTTGTGTCCCAGATGTTGAATTAGAAAAGCTGTATAATAAGCATAAAATAGAAAAAAGGTCATTTAGTGACTATATGGCGAGTCTAGAACGTAGACGCATTGTTACTGAGTATATTGCTGATGAAACTTCAGAAACAAAAATTGTGTTTAAAAATAAAAGAGTACTAGAAGTTATAAAGGACGCAGGTTGTGTTTTAGAGCTTGAAACATATTACACAAGACTTGAATCTTCAGAATATGATGACGTACGAGTAGGTACGTGTATTGATTGGGATGGAATAATTCATAAATCGGGTGATGTGGAGAACGAGATTGATGTAATAACTATTAAGGATAATATAATTAATTTCGTTTCATGTAAAAACTATGAAATTGATAAACCAGAATTGTATGAAATAGATTCAGTAGCTTCTCATTTTGGAGATAAATATGTAAAAAAAGAGATAGTCACGACTGGTACTGTTCAGGAAGTATGTGCTGAAAGAGCAAAAGAAATGGATATTACTATTACACTTATTGTAGATAAAAATAATAGTAACTAGTTAAATTTTAAGTTATTCTACCGATATATATTTTGGACGCACTGATCAAGTGTCCGAAATATATATTGTGTAGCCACGGAAGGTGATGGTAAGCATGAGCATGGATGTTTGTGTGAACTGTCGTCTTTTTTTATTTTCACTAAAAGATGGAGCTTTTTTGGATTAAACATATAATGACTAGTACATATATACACAAGTATGCACGTATGAGCTATATGGAGGGCTAACAGGAAAGCGAGGAAATTTGATAATAACAAACAGCAGTATAGGAATGGATTCTGCCAGAACATATACTTCTGTTAGCATGGAAGCTTACACGTATGAAAGAAGCGTGAAAACCATGTCGGCAAAAGAATTTACAGATGCGTTGAACAATGCATATCAGGATGTTCATAAAGATAGAACATCAAATGATGAAAAATCGCAAAAGGAAAAGTTAGCTAATGAAGATAATGCCGACACTTCTTTAGGTAACGGGGAAAATTCTCTTGCTTTTTTAAAAGGCAAATTCAGTGAAATTTCTACAGCCAAGGTGGCAAAGGTTTCAAAACATGAGGAAGATCTTAAGTCTGCAATCAGATATTTAGTTCTGAACTTTTTGCTTATGCTTTTATTTGGAAAAAATGGTGGTGAGTCGGAAGACCTTTTTGAAAGGGCTTTCTCAGGGGCTGATATGTCAGGTGATGATCTGGCAGCATCAGGTATTTCTTTTACAGAGGTTTCAGACCGAATGAAGGCTGAACACTACGAAGGAGAGTTTGAATACACTACTTTTAATGCCAGAGGTATTGTAAAAACATCCGATGGTAGAGAAATTGATTTTGGTATTGATATAGGCATGAGCAGAAGCTTTGAAAAATATACATGTGAAACAGGTGTAAGAGATTCGCTTCAGATGCGGCTATGTGATCCACTTGTTATTAACCTTGATAACTGCGGCGCAGATATATCAGATCAGAAGTTTTATTTCGATCTTGATTCAGATGGTGAAATGGATAATATTTCAATGCTTGGAAAAGGAAGCGGTTTTTTGGCTCTTGATTTAAATGATGATGGTGTAATCAACGATGGATCAGAGTTATTTGGAACAAAGAGTGGGGATGGCTTTAAAGACCTGGCTAAGTATGATAAGGATGGAAATGGATGGATAGATGAAGCTGATGAAGTATTTGATAAGCTGAGTATTATGTGTTTTAACGAGGATGGCACCACGAGCCTTTATAAATTAAAGGATAAGGATGTAGGAGCCATTTACCTAGGCAACAAAGAGACTGAATTTAGCGTTAACAATCAAGAGAATATTACAAATGCTAAAGTGCGAAAAACCGGTATTTTTTTGTATGAGTCAGGCGCTGTAGGAAGTGTACAGCATGTTGACTTAGCAATAAATAAAGGTGCATGAATTATGAGGACGCTTTCTATATGGGAGCGTCCTTTGTATTAATGCCAACGGATGACAAAAGAACTGTCCTCATGATAAAATACGCGTATGGGAAATAATGAAAAAAATAAAATAAATATATCAAGAAAAACACTTGGAAACCTGTTTATTTTTATAGGTATTCTTGTTATTACTACCCTAGAGTGGCACTTTTTTGAGTGGTATCAGACATTTACAAGATACGGAACTCTTATTACATTTGTAGCACTGACAGGGGCGTTTTTTTGTTATGTAGATATTAAGGATGCGCTTAAAGATAAGTTCTTTTGGATAATGGCGGCAACGGATGTGGTGGCACTTATTAATCTATTTATTCTAGGGTCAAATAAAGGCTGCTTACTTATTGTAGTTGACTTCATGCTTATCCTTTACCTTGCTGACAAAATTGAATTTAGTAGGAAAGAAAGCTACGGGATACTAATATATGTGGCGATATTCTTTTTTTACTGGACAATAGATGTAAAGGGGTACTTCAAAGGTTATAACACTAATTATGGAGGCTTAATTCTTATTACTGGTTTTGCCTTTTTAATGGTATTGATGCAGGTAGTCAATGAAAAGAAATTAAAGGACTATGGAAGATATGTTGGTGAGTATGGCAGAAAAGAAGGAATGAGGTGCTGGTATAAGAGAAATTGGTGGTATATACCATTGTACTTATTCTTGATTGCGTTAGCTTTTAACATAATTTCGTGGTACAGATCACGTACAGCTCTTATGGGACTTATTGCACTTTTAGCAATAATGATTATACCTGAAAAAATAGTCATGGAAAAAACTATAAATACTATCATTATAGTTCTATCAACAGTAGGATCCGTGTTATTCTCAGGGCTTTATATCGTAATAGGAAGTATGTCAGATGGTGGCATTCAATTATTTTATAAAGATTTAATTTCCGGAAGAAATGACATATGGAGTGAGTTATGGTATGCATTCTTGGAAAAACCGCTGACGGGAATTGGATCTTCATATCAGATGAAGCTCGAGTACATGGAGGGAATGTTAGAAGCACATAGTGCTATGATGGATATTCTTGTTGTGCATGGAGTTATTGTGTTTATTTCGCTTTGTGCAATGCTTATATATAGACTTCTCGGATTTAGGAACAAGCGATGTGCAGGAAGTGTTGATAAGGTGCTGTTCGCGGCAGTAATATGTGTTCTCATTACTGGATTTTTTGAAAATTACTATATCGTACAGCCTTTCTCATTAATATTCCTGTGTCTATTTGGTATAATTCCACAAAAAATTGATGCATAATAATAGTTTATGACAGGCAGCATATAGGAGGTAGGGCCTATATGCTGTCTTTTTTTTGTTATTTTGTCAAAATACACATATCATCACATTAGCACTTCAATGTGGCATAGTGCAAAATGTACAAAACTTGTACTATGTAAACCGGCTTTTTGTTAATATTAACTACACGTTAACAGTTTGTTCATAATTTGTTCATAATTAAATTGTATATTATAAACAGTTCCAAGGGGAGTCGGATAGATTCCTCAGCGGGGCTACTAAGAAAGAAATTTCCAGATGAATTTTTTCATAATATGGCCGGGCGACTCTCATCCGCTCGGCCACTCCTCACTTAAAGAGGAAATTTACAGATTATTTAGAAATTTTGAGTATATTTACTTTCATATATGAAGGTATTTACATAGGGTGGTTACATATGAGCCTTCTGCTAAGCAGGGGGTTCTTTTATGTAATAATAGTTGTGGAGGATTTTTATGAAGTATGACGTATTAATTGTTGGTGCAGGACCAGGGGGAATTTATTCCGCGTATGAACTAACAAAGTTAAACAGTGAGCTTAAAATAGGCGTAATTGAAGCCGGACACCAGCTTGATAAAAGAAAATGTCCAATTGATGGTAAAAATGTCAAATCATGTATTGGCTGTAAGAGCTGTTCAATAATGAGCGGATTTGGGGGTGCTGGAGCATTTTCTGATGGCAAGTATAATATTACTAATGACTTTGGTGGTACACTATTCGAATATATTGGTAAGCAACAGGCCTTAGACCTTATGAAATATGTCGATGAAATCAATATGGCATATGGAGGAGAGGGTACAAAATTATATTCAACATCTGGAACGAAATTTAAAAAGCTCTGCATGCAGAACGATTTGCATCTTTTAGATGCATCTGTCCGTCATCTTGGCACAGATATTAATTATGTCGTATTAGAAAATCTGTATGCTTATCTTAAAGATAAGGTTGACTTTTATTTCGATGCAGCAGTCGAACACATCAAGGCTATAGATGGTGGCTACGAACTTAAAGTTAATAATGGTGACGTGCACGAATGTAAGGACTGTGTTATTTCAGTCGGAAGAAGCGGCAGTAAGTGGATGGAACAGGTTTGTAAGGAAATGGACATTCCTACAAATTCTAATCGTGTAGATATAGGTGTTAGAGTAGAGCTTCCGGCAGTTGTTTTCTCACATCTGACAGATGAGCTATATGAGAGTAAAATCGTATACCGTACAGAGAAATATGAAGACAAAGTACGTACATTCTGTATGAATCCTAAAGGTGCTGTCGTTAATGAGAATACTAATGGAATCATTACAGTTAATGGACACAGTTATGAAGATCCAGAAAAGCAGACGGAAAATACAAATTTTGCTCTTCTTGTTGCGAAGCATTTTTCAGAGCCATTTAAAGATTCAAATGGATATGGTGAGTCGATAGCTAGACTTTCAAATATGCTTGGTGGCGGCGTAATAGTCCAGAGATTTGGCGATCTTATAAGAGGTCAGAGATCTACTCCAAAGAGAATAGAAGAGTCGTTTACACAGCCAACTCTTAATGCTACTCCTGGGGACTTGAGCCTTGTTCTTCCAAAAAGAATTCTTGATGGAATTATTGATATGATTTATGCTCTTGATAAGATAGCTCCAGGAACAGCCAATGATGATACATTGTTATATGGTGTAGAAGTTAAATTCTATAATATGGAAGTAGCTGTTGATGAACATCTTGAAAGCAAGTATAAAGGCTTATATATAATTGGAGATGGTTCGGGAATCACTCATTCTCTTTCACATGCATCTGCAAGTGGTGTCTATGTTGCTAGGGAAATTGTACAGTAGATTAAAAATAAATAGGCATAAAATAAAAGCTCTAACCTGTTGTTTGAGGTTAGAGCTTTTTTATCTAAATAATATTATTTATTTGCTTTTTCCTTTGACTGCATTTCTATCAAATCCTGCATCTTCTCATTTAATGCTAGCATTTCATCATCAAGTGCTGATACCATTCTGGCACAATCATACAAACGACGTCTTATGTCTATTATTTCCTGGTCGGTTTCATCTGGGTGTAGCTTATAGTTCATCTTATGCTCCAGAGAAGCCCAGAAATCCATTGCAACGGTTCTAATCTGTATTTCAACCTTAGTATCAACAACGCAGTCTGATAAGTAAATAGGAACAGATACAATCATATGGAAGCTCTTATATCCAGATTCCTTAGGTGAAATGATGTAGTCTTTAACAGATATAACCTTAATATCGTTCTGGTTACGAATCATTTCTGCAATACGGTAAATATCTGATGTAAAAGAGCATATAACTCTAATACCTGCAATATCGTTAATGAACTCGCGCATGTTCTCTATTGTAGAATCAAGACCACGCTTTTTTAGTTTCTTAACAATACTTTCAGGTGATTTAATACGTGACTTTATGTGCTCGATAGGATTGTACTGATGAATATGCTGAAACTCATCATTAAGAATTTCAAGCTTAGTACCAACTTCCTTAAGAGCTGAATTGTAGAGGAGCATCATAGTTTCCCAACTATCTACTCCATCTGACATTGCCATGTTGTAATCCATGTGTAACTCCAAATAAAATATAATAAGCACTCACAATTTGCGAGCTATATGTAACATGTACATACAC
Organism: Lachnospiraceae bacterium; assembly: GCA_030523345.1. Taxonomy (GTDB): domain Bacteria; phylum Bacillota; class Clostridia; order Lachnospirales; family Lachnospiraceae; genus UBA2868. The sequence goes on along the minus strand of JAUNIR010000009.1, from coordinate 36,524 downwards.
AAATATTATATCAAAAACATAGCACCAGTTCTACATTTTCACAGATATTTCAAGGTTTCGGGGTCATCTTAAAGGATTAAGTTTTATAAAAATATGTTATAATAGTTCATACTACGAGTTTTTGTGTAAAAAAACACAGACAGAGTACATATTTTTATGAATTTATATGTATGTAAAAAATCTTATTTGAGGTGCAAATGTTTAGAATCTGGGCTAAAGAATTTAAAGATAATAGACTTCTTAAAGATATAACGATTGCTGATGACAAAGAAGATACAAGGACTCACAAAGTTTTTAATGCTATTGAAAAAGTATGCTATGAGTTCGATTTAAGCAAGCCGATATGGCTTGATATGAATATTCAGGAATTTAAGAAACATTCAAAAGTAAGATTTAGAAAAGATAGCTTTGTTGAGGAAATCGATTTTGACTACCTGGAGCTTGAGGTTATTGAAGAAGATGATCAGTATTAATAAAGAAAAAAGAGAAAATATAATATCCTGGGTACTAGTGGCAATTGGGGCGATTGTATATATTTCTCTTGTGTTCAACAGAAATGTATGGCTAGACGAAGCATTTACAGCGTCGTTAGTTAGAACAGATATGGCAGGAGTCCTTGAAAGATCGATGGCAGATACTTTGCCACCGCTTTATAACATTATATTAAAGATATCTACGGATATATTCGGATATAAAGTTCCAGTTATGAAGCTGACAAGCGTCCTTCCTATGATTATTACCATGATTATTTCTGCTACTACCGTAAGAAAAAGACATGGGTTTAAGGCATCGTGTCTATTTACAGTAGCGTTATTTACAATGCCGAATCTTTTATTCTTTGGTGTTGAGATAAGAATGTATTCGCTTGGCTTCTTATTTGCTACAGCTTCGGGCATTTATGCGTATGAATTCATAATGGATTATAACAAGAAGAACTTAATTATCTTTACGGTATTATCTGTACTAGCTGGCTATTCACATCACTTTGCATTTGTGAGTGTTGGGTTCGTGTATTTATTCTTGCTTTTATACTATTTCCTTATGGAAAGGGAGAATATTAAGAGATGGTTTATATGTGTAGGCCTTACAGTTATACTTTACTTCCCATGTTTAGTAGTAACATTAAAGCAGTTTAAAAGCGTCAGCGGATACTTCTCGATGCCAGATGTGACGCTGCCAGTGTTCATTAAATATATGAGATATCCATATACCGTAGGAAATACGGTAGCTTCGATTATGCTACTTGTTAGCGTTGCTAGTCTTGCGTGCTTTACGGTATATAAGATTGTATCTGCGATTAGGACAGCTAATTCATTAGTTAAAGTGACGACTGAGGATGTTGATAATGACTATTCTGCAAATATGAGTAATATTTCTGAAAAATATGACGTAAAAGATGTATATGCACTGTCTATGTTCCTTGTATACTATGGAGTACTTTTATTTGGAACTATTGTTTCAAAGTTAATGACGGCTAATATATTTGTAGATAGGTATCTATTCTTTGCACACGGAATGTTATGGTTGTTCTTTGCAATTGAGGCGGGCCAGCTTAAGAAGTTCTACTATGGCATGATTGCTGTATTTATATTTGCAGGGGTATGCGGATATATAAATGAGGTCAAAATCGAATACGATACCAATCCGGATGCTTTGGTTTCATTTCTTGAAGATAGCGTTGATGATGGAGATATTCTCTATACTATAGAAGATAGTGAGGAAATGGCATTTTGTCTTCCATTCTATGATGAGGGACTCACAAATTATGAGGATTTAGATGAGGCATTAAAAGCTGCTAAGTCTAATGATAGCGAATTGTGGCTCACGATAATCGATTATAGCGAGTATGACTTTAAGGAACTGTCTGAGAGGGGACTTAAGGCCGAGTACGAAGATACATTTACCTTCGATAGGTATACATTTGATATGTATAAGGTTATAAGTGAATAGAAATAATAGAAATAGAATAAGAGATTATCGGTTTAACAGATCGATAATCTCTTTTGTATATACATTCATTCCTTCTGATGACATATGTGATAAGTCTGAATAATACGCTGGATTAGTATAATCAAAGCTTAGCTCATCTTTAGTAATAGTCTCGATATCATTTTCCAAGAGAAATTCCTTTAGAAGACTAGTTTTCTCTGCATAATTTAGGTCTTCATACATTTTCTTGTAATTAGGTGATTCAATACATATAAGCTTTGTATTGTTAGCCTTACACAAATTAATTATGTCCTGAAGAGATGATTTCTGAAGGTCAGAAAAGCCTGGCGCTTCGATTACATCAAGGGCATCCAGTTCATCTGCACTAAGTCCTTTAACATCGTCCTCGCCAGTGTTACCACCTAAATAATATCTTTTTGCAATAACTGGTGCGGATATAAAGTATGTTGCAAAGTAATCTATATTAGAGGAAACCCAGTAATCATAGCACATAAAGAAATCAGCATCTTCTCTTGTTGAGAGAAGCTTCCAAAGATCATATTGACTTTTAAATCCAATATCCCAAAGAAGTCTTTTATCAGATAAATCCGGCCCCGAGCTAATCATACCTGGGTCAAATTCCATTACGAGAGTGTTAATTTTAACCCCACTGTTAAATAGTTCTTTAATCTCTAAATCCATGTTCATAGGCTGATTACCATTGTATGTAAGCATATATGAACTGCCATTTAGACTATCATCTATAGTATGCATATTAAGGCCTTTTCTAAAAGAAGAAGCCCCTACGAAAAGTGTGTCCACTTCTTTCATATTCTTAACAGCGGTTACCCCAACTTTAGAGCTAAATAGTCTACTTGAGTTTAACTTTAGTGCAACTATCGCAAAGAAAATGACAAAGGCAATGATAATTGTGACAGTAGTTTTTAGTATTGTGTTTTTAGGTGTTTTATTTTCATTCATATATTTAATAACCTAAATAATTGATATCTGGACTTTAATATGCCATGTATAGGAAACCGGATTCTCCAAACACTCCAAATAATAGTGTTGCGACGATTAGTATCAACGCATTAGCATATTTATGTTTTTTGAAGGTGTCTTTTTCTTTATATGCAAAATACTCAACAACAAAGAAACAGAGCTCACAGATAATTGCAACGCCACCATATGCAATTGCTGTATTATCTTCTGTGAATGGAAGTATTGCATTTGATATTGAGCCAAAACTTAGTGAAAAGTCTGTAGCGACTTTTTTGATTATAAATGCTACGTCAGCCATTGTATTAGCTCTGAAAATCAGTTCACCAAAAGTGACAATAACCAAAGTTCTTATAATGCAGAATACTTTAAACCATTTTGTTGTTTTTGTAATTTTGAGTTTTCTTTTCCATTTCTTAAAATCATTTGCTAAAAATACACCGGCTATAAGAATAACGGCATAGTAAAGTCCCCATACAATATAATGGATGGCTGCTCCGTGCCAAAGTCCAGTAAGAGACCACACACAGAAAAGTGAAAATGCTGCAACCATATTCATTGATTGCATTTTAAGTGGAGTCTTTGCAAAAAATGATTTTATTTTTTTGGAAAATTCAGATCTGAATACAGGATAGTAAATGTAATCTCTGAACCATGCTCCAAGAGTAATGTGCCAACGTCTCCAGAATTCAGATACATTTTCCGAAAAAAGTGGGAGATTAAAGTTTTCAGCCATTTCTATTCCGAAAAGCTTACTAATACCAAGTACTAAATCCATGCATCCTGAGAAGTCAGCATAAAGCTGAACTACGTAAAAGACAGTTGCAAGTAACAGTGTAAGACCGTTGTAGCCATGTACATTGTCAAATACTCTGTCTACGTACACGCCAAACCTACCGGCAATAACGACTTTTTTGAAAAGACCCATAAGTATTCTGTAGGAAGCATCACGACATACAATGAAATTAAAAGAGTGCTCTGAGTACAGGTCGTCCTTCATATGGGAATAGCGATTTATAGGGCCTTCGATAATCTGTGGAAAATAGCACACATAGAGAAGGTATTTGAAGTAGTTAGTTTCTGGCTCTATTTCTCCTTTATATACATCTACTATGTATGAAATAACCATGAATGTGTAGAATGAAATACCAAGAGGAAGTATAAAATTAACTTCTGGAGTATTTATGTGAAAAACTGATGCTGCAATATCGAAAAGCAGAACTGTGTATTTTAGGACAAATAGTATGCCTGCATTTATAAGAATTGCAAGAATTATATGTTGCTTTGCTTTTGATCGATTATCTGTATGGGCTACAGCTTTTCCTAAAGCAAAGGTGGAAAACGAAGAAATCACCATAAATATAAGGTAATATGGTGAAGCATATGTATAGAAAAATAAACTACCGCAAAGCAGAAGTACCCACTGGTATTTCTTATTTGGTAGCACATAATATACTATTAACAGTATGCATAAAAATATAAAAAATTTACCTGTGATTAAAGACATGAGTGGATTATATCATTATTCTCTTTTAGTTTCGAGTGTTTTAGGGTATTATTATAGATGGATTTGTGCGTAAGCGCTATAAAACGAAATGGAGAACAGTTATGGACTTAAATGAAATCAAAACATATATTAAAGATGTGATCGAAGAGAGTACTGGAGCGTCAGTTGATGATGATACAATGCTTTTTGATGAAGAAATACTTGATTCTATGAGTATATTATTTCTTATAAGCTCAATAGAGAGCCAGTTTGATGTAGAACTTCCTCCAGATGAAGTTGTTCAGTCAAATTACGAGACAGTTGAAAGAATCGCTAATTATGTTAGTGAAAAGATGTAAAATCAATAGTTAGTAGACAGAGACGCAGGTAGCATTTTGAATAAAACAGTTATTTCTTATCTTAAAAATACAGTAAAACAGTATTCTGATAAGGTTTGTTGTATTGACGATAATGAAACAATTACATATAGAGAGTTAGATGAATTGTCAGATGCTGTGGCATACAAATTGTCATCTATTGTTAAAAGAAGTACACCAGTACCTCTTATTATGAAAAAGAGCTGTAAGGCTCTTATTCTTATGTGGGGAATAATCAAGTCCGGATGCTGCTATGTTGTTATAGATGGAAATCAGCCAAATGTTAGAATAGAGAGCATTCTTAATACGCTTAATGCATCTCTAGTAATATGCGAAAATGACATCACAAAGAAAGTCCCTTCTTATGATGGACAGATGCTTAAATATGAGGACTTTATTAAATTAGACACTAGTTTAGTGGAAGAAAATGAATCTATAAAAGATAAGGTTTCATTTGGCAATGATATCATTGATACAGATCCTTTATATGTAATGTTTACTTCGGGATCTACAGGAACACCAAAGGGTGTTCTTGTTAGCCACAGAAATGTTGTAGACTTTATAGATATTTTTACAGAATTATTTGAGTTTGACAGTGAAGATATTATAGGAAATCAGGCACCATGGGATTTTGATGTGTCTGTAAAAGATATTTTCTCATCAATTAAGGTCGGAGCTACTTTGAGGCTTATTCCTAAAAAGTATTTTTCGCTTCCTATGGATCTTGCTAAGCTTCTTGATGAGGATAAGGTTACTACACTTACGTGGGCTGTGTCAGCTTTAGTTATTCTTTCGTCGAGAGGAATTTTAGAAGAATACACACCAAAGCATATTAAGAAGGTTATTTTCTCTGGGGAAGTAATGCCTGCAAAGCAGTATAATATTTGGAGAAAATGTTATCCAAATGCAAAATTCATTAATATATATGGGCCTACAGAAATTACATGTAACTGTACATATTATGAGGTAAAAGGCCTTTATGGGGAGGAAGATGTGATTCCTATGGGAAAAGCTATCCCTAATGAGCGAGTTTTCCTGTTGGATGATGAGGATAGGCTAATTACTGAAGATATGATTTCCGTTCCTGGAGAGGTGTGTGTGTCTGGAACAGCAGTAACGATGGGTTATTTTAATAATCCTGAGGAAACTGCAAAGAGATTCGTGCAGAACCCGCTTAACAAGATGTATGAAGAAAAAATATACAGGACAGGTGACTTAGCATATTATATAGATACAGGCGATTTGTGTTTTTCGTCAAGAAAAGATTTTCAGATAAAGCATATGGGACACAGAATTGAACTTTCAGAGATTGAAAGATGTATTAACAGTTTCGAAGGAATCCATATGAGTTGTTGTCTATATGAAAATGAAGAGATAACAGCCTTTATTGAAGGAGACGCAGAAGAAAAAGCACTTATTATGTACATGAGAAAAACGCTTCCTGTATTTATGATTCCGGCTAGATTTGTTTTTGTGGAGTCTATGCCTTTTAATAACAATGGAAAAATAGATAGAAAAGCGTTAAAAGAAAAGCTACAATAATGCAACTATGAGTAGGAAATATGACAAAAGACTATATTTCAGTATTAAATAAAATAAGTAAAGAAGCAGATTCGTTTTATCTTTTTGATATAAAAAGGCTTGTTTCGTGGATGGACACTTTAGAAGAGCGATTGAATGGAGGGCTAGAAGGCAGAGCTTCATTAATATATGCAATAAAGGCCAATCCATTTCTTACAGAGTTTATTAATAAGAGAGATAATCGTTTTGAGGTATGTTCTCCTGGTGAGTTTGAAATATGTATGAACCAGGCTGTGGATACTAAAAAGATTGTTTTTTCCGGTGTATATAAGTCTAAGGAAAATATTGGGAGAATATTCGAAGAAGGATTTGAAGGAGTTATCACGCTTGAGTCTGAAAGCCATTATGAATTACTAAAAGAAGTAATGGATGAAAAGAAGATAGGCAGTGTATCAATTCTTCCTCGTTTATCAAGCGGAAACAAATTTGGCATGGATGAAGATGCGATTCTTAATATATTAAAGGATGCCAAAAAAGATGGCAGAATTTGTATAAACGGAATTCAATATTTTAGCGGAACACAGAAAAAGAAGATAAAAGTAATTCATGAGGAGCTCGCTTGTATCGATGCATTTTGTGAAAGAATAAAGACAGAGCTAGGAATATGTATTGGTTCAATAGAGTATGGACCAGGATTCTTTTATGACTATTATAACTTAGCGGATCACCTTGCAGTATTCGATGAAATTATAGAAGAATTGAAGCCGTATGTTAGTAAGTACTCATTCGCACTAGAGTCAGGTAGGTTTATTGCGGCAGGATGTGGCGATTATGTTACAAAGGTCGTTGATGTAAAGGAAACATTCGGCAAGAAATACTGTATGGTTGATGGGGGGATTCACCATGTTAACTATTATGGCAGAATGCTTGGAATGAATGATCCTAAGATTGATTATCTTAAAAAGACTGAGAGTGAATACACAGAACCGTCCAAAAATTCGGAGGATAATTACGAGGTTGTAGGTACGCTATGTACTGTAAATGATATACTTATCAAAAATTTTGCAATGGACAACCCAGTTAAGGATGATGTAATTGTATTCCATGACGCGGGAGCTTACTCTTGTACAGAGTCAAGTGTATTATTCTTAAGTAGAAATTTACCTAAAATATACGCTCTTTTAGATGACGGAGAGATAGTTGAACTAAGAGGTACGGTAGAAAGCTACAAGCTAAATAATAAGTTTTAGTGCATGGATTATGAATTAGCCAATAGTAAAGGTACAGTTACAATACGGAAATGAAAAATCGGAGATGATTGCATCTCCGATTTTTATTTATGGTAAAAGTTTACTGTTTTGTAATTTTAGTGTACTTCATATCCTTTTTAAATGATCTGAAATCACTTAATGCCTGCCAGCCAATTTTTACAATCTTTATTATATTAATAGAGTTGGTTCCAGCCTGGCGTGGTTTAAAACTAATTTCCTTGAATGTAAGCTTTTCTTTATAATGAGCGAAATATGTTGTAATCATTATGTTAGGAATGTTGTAGTTTCTTGGAAGCTTGTAGAGATATTTCTTAACAGAGTCACATCTCATAAGTCTAAATGGAGCATTTGCATCAGGAACATTGACTCCAAAGAATACTTTTAGGAGAAGACATACAACCTTTTCAACAAATGCTCTGTCTTTTCCGTCGCCTCTTACAGGGCGTTCGCCAAAAATTCCGGTGTAGTCGCTGCGAATCTGCCAGAATGCATCAAATTCAGCGGGATTAGTCTGCCCGTCAGAATCTGTCTGGAAAATGAAATCTGCCCCTTGCTTAATAGCATAGTCATATAATGCAATTACCTTAGGTCCATGCTGCTTCTCACAGTCTGTAAAAATCTCAAGCTGTGGATGAGTTTTCTGCATCTCCAAAAGGTACTCATGTGTTTTGTCTGTGCTGCCTGAATCTGCTATGACAAGTCTTGAGGCGTCATCCTTACCATCAAGAACTGGATACCAGTCGTCTACAACGCTTTTTATATTCTCTTCTTCATTGTATGCAGGCATTACTACATATAATATATCGCTCATTTTAACCTCTATGTATGTTAATACTCATATTAGGATAACTTATTTTAATGTTTTTTTCAATGAAGAAGGATGTTGCTGAGAATTTTTGGGGAAAAATAGTATCATGATTCGCCAGATAATGATAAAAATATTATTAGGAAAATTATTTGCATTTAGAAGTGAAAAATGGCAATTCAATATAAAACAAGAGGCAATTCAAGTCTAACCTGATGACTTAGATCAGATGCAGTTATTCGTTATCCCTGTTACTGGCAGGTTTCTTTTAATGAAGAATTTGAAAAGTTTCTAAATTCTGTATTGATTGGAGACGAAATGGCAGCAAGGATTAGAGAAGCTTTTGATGATTATTTATCAAAGCCTGTTAATTTTGGAATGCTCAAGGATATTATTTTTATATATTTATAGTAAAGACGCCGAAAATGCTGAAAAACACGTTATTTTTAGTTGACGAAGGGTTTTTAGTATGGTATATTAATCGAACGAGGGCGCGTTAGGCTCCTTTTTTTGTGCTGTTAATAACGCAAAAATGAGGAAATGCGCTGATTTAGTTTATTACGCGGAGGGAAATGAAATGCGTACAAGAATTACACTTGCTTGCACAGAATGCAAGAATCGTAACTACGATACAAAGAAAGATAAGAAGCTTCATCCAGACAGAATGGAAACAAATAAGTACTGTAGATTCTGTAAGAGACATACTTTACATAAGGAAACAAAGTAATTTATTTGTAATGTAAGGAGCACAAAATGGCAGATAATAATACAGAAAAGACTGTTAAAAAAGACGGCCAGGGCTTAGGTGCAAAGATTTCTGCATGGTGGAAGGGTCTTAAGAGCGAATATTCTAAGATCGTATGGGATAACACAGAGTCTGTTACAAAGCAGACAACAGCCGTAGTTGTCATTACTGTTATTCTTGGTATTATCATTGCAATCGTTGATTGGGTATTAAAGAACGGCATTGATTTTATTACTAAGTTATAAGGAGAATGACGATGGCAGAAAATAACGAAAAGCAGGCTAAGTGGTATGTAGTTCATACATACTCTGGTTATGAAAATAAAGTTAAGACAGATCTTGAAAAGACTATCGAAAATCGTCATCTTGAAAATGAAATCATCGAAGTAAGAGTTCCTATGCAGGAAGTTACAGAGGTGAAAGATGGTGGCGGACGTAAGACAGTTAATAAGAAGCTGTTCCCAGGATACGTTCTTATCAATATGGTAATGAACGATGCTACATGGTATGTAGTACGTAACACTAGAGGTGTTACAGGTTTCGTTGGTCCTGGATCAAAGCCAGTTCCACTTGAGGATGCAGAGATGAAGCCTCTTGGAATTAAGACTGAGAATGTTGTTATCAACTTCGAGGTTGGAGATACAGTTAATGTTATCGCAGGCGTTTGGAAAGACACTGTTGGTGTTGTTCAGAGAATGGATATGAGCAAACAGACAGCTACAATTACCGTAGAACTTTTCGGTAGAGAGACACCAGTTGAAATTTCTTTTGATGAAATTAATCGAATGAGATAAGACCTGGTACGATTAATGATTTAGTTTTCTATCGGTTAATCCGATTGAAATAAATCTGATAACTAAGTTATCGGGCATGTGGGAGAGAGCATGCGGCTCTCGCCACTACCACAAACCAGTATTTTCGTGGCCTACGAAATACTGAGTATTTAGGAGGAAACAAAATGGCAAAGAAAGTAGAAGGTTACATTAAACTTCAGATTCCTGCCGGTAAAGCTACACCAGCTCCACCAGTAGGTCCAGCTCTTGGTCAGCACGGTGTTAATATCGTGGAATTCACAAAGCAGTTTAATGCACAGACAGCAGACAAGGGAGATCTTATTATCCCTGTAGTAATCACAGTTTACGCAGATAGAAGCTTCAGCTTCATCACAAAAACTCCACCTGCAGCTGTACTTATCAAGAAGGCTTGTAACATTAAGTCAGGTTCAGGCGTACCTAACAAGACAAAGGTAGCTACAATCTCAAAGGCTAAGATTCAGGAAATCGCTGAGATGAAGATGCCAGACCTTAATGCAGCATCACTTGAAGCAGCTATGAGCATGATCGCTGGTACTGCAAGAAGTATGGGCGTTACAGTTGAAGAGTAGGAGGAAGCGTAGATGAAACACGGTAAGAAATATACAGAAGCCGCTAAGCTTGTAGATCGCGCTACTCAGTACGAACCAAGCGAGGCAATCGCATTAGTTAAAAAGACTGCATCAGCAAAGTTTGATGAGACAGTTGAAGTTCATATTAGAACAGGTTGTGACGGACGTCACGCAGAGCAGCAGATCAGAGGTGCTGTTGTACTTCCAAATGGTACAGGTAAGACAGTTAGAGTTCTTGTTTTCGCTAAGGGAGACAAGGTAAACGAGGCTGAGGCAGCAGGTGCTGATCATGTTGGTGGAGAAGAGCTTATTCCAAAGATTCAGAACGATGGATGGCTTGACTTCGACGTAGTAGTAGCTACACCAGATATGATGGGTGTTGTTGGACGTCTTGGTAAGGTACTTGGACCTAAGGGTCTCATGCCAAACCCTAAGGCTGGTACAGTAACAATGGATGTTACTAAGGCAGTTAACGATATTAAGGCTGGTAAAATCGAGTACAGACTTGATAAGACAAATATCATCCACGTTCCAGTTGGTAAGGCTTCATTCTCAGAAGAAAAGCTTCAGGAGAACTACGATGCACTCATGGAAGCAATTGTAAAGGCTAAGCCAAGCGCACTCAAGGGTCAGTACTTAAAGAGTATTACACTTGCTACAACAATGGGACCTGGCGTTAAGATTTCAACAGCTAAGTACTAATTCGATTTATTAGAACTAGTGCTGATAATTTAGAACTATTATGTATTATGAAAGATCGCTCATTCAATGTGGGCGGTCTTTTTTTGAGATAATCTTTTGTTAATTGTTACAAATCCTTTAAAATAGTTATTATAAATTGTATTATATAGAGGGTGCATATTCGTATGATAAAATCAGGCTTGGATGGCTTAGGTTTGACCTCAAAACAAAGAAAAGGGCGAAAAAATACGCCAATGAATAATTTTAATCGCAATAAATTAAATATAGTTAACAAGAGAGTAATTGTTACGATTCTATTTTCTTCATTATTATTGAGCTTAACTGGGTGTCTTAAAAAGGACACACAAGTTGCAGATATGGTTGAAATGGAACCAAAGGTGATTACGATTAGTACTGATAGGGGTGATTATCAGCGAGCATATGAAGAAGCGGCTGAGAAAACTCTTAATGGCTCCGAAGAAGATGAAATGACAGCTGATACAGTTGAAGAGTTTATTTATGATGATGTAAATAAAATCTATTCTAAGGAAACAGTTAGTCCTGAAGAAGTGGTTTTAAGATTTGTGGGAGATGTTTGCTTTTATGATGACTTTTCACTTATGAGTTCCTATAGAGACAGAGGAAGCGACATCAACAACTGTATTGATGCGTCACTGTTAGACCTTATGCGTGGGGCTGATATATTTATGCTTAATAATGAGTTCTGCTACTCAGATAGGGGCGCACCTATCGAAGGCAAGAAGTATGCATTTCGATCAAAGCCGTCTAATGTGTCTATACTTCATGACATGGGTGCGGATATTGTGTCCCTTGCAAATAATCATGCCTACGATTGGGGACCAGATGCACTTATGGATAGTATAGATATTCTGAACGATGCAAAGGTACCATTTGTAGGAGCTGGCAAGGATATATATGAAGCCATGAGACCCGTATATTTTAAGGTGAATGGCAAGGTAATATCTTATGTATCTGCTACTCAGATTGAAAGACTCGGAAATCCCGATACAAAAGAGGCAACGGAGACAAGCCCAGGTGTGCTCAGAACATTGAATTCAGCTAAGGCTTGTCAGGTAATATCAGAAGCTAAGGCTAATAGCGATTTCTGTATTATGTATGTTCACTGGGGATCGGAGAATACAGATTTGGTTGAGGTTTCGCAAAGAGATTTGGCACAAGACTACGTTAATGCTGGTGCAGATCTGATTATAGGAGATCATTCTCATTGTTTACAGGGTATTGATTATATTGATGATGTACCTGTGTTTTACAGCATGAGTAATTATTGGTTTAATTCGAAGACAGTAGACACAGGAATTGCAGAAGTTGTTCTTTCTACGACTAGAGACGGTATACAAGATATAAGTATAAAATCCATTCGTTTTATTCCTGCAATACAGCGAGGATGCAGAACAAATGCTGTAGATAGTGGAGAATCGGAAAGGATTTTGGCCTATCTTCAGGGAATATCGAATTATGCAGAAGTAGATACCTCAACAGGAGAAATTAGGAAATCTGATACAAATCACAACACGCAAGGCGGAATGAATACATCGCCAACAAAGAAAGTAGAGGAACCGATTACAGAAGTAATCGAAGTACCAGAACAGCAAATGGCAGAATAATAAAAGTTATTACATCACAGATATAAATGAGAGATAATATATTATAAATTTAGAGTTTGTATGGTATTGGAGATATTATGAGACTTGTAATACAGAGAGCAAAAGATGCAAAAGTCACGGTAGAGGGACTTGTAACAGGTAGAATTGATAATGGGTATGTTGTATTCTTAGGAGTAAGCGAAACAGACACTGAGGAAATTGCGGATAAAATGGCGAAGAAACTTATTGGACTTCGTATTTTTGAAGATGAAAACGGTAAGACAAATTTGTCAATTAAAGATGTAGATGGTGAATTGCTTATTATTTCGCAGTTTACATTGTATGCGGATTGTCGCAAAGGAAACCGTCCAAGCTTTAATTTGGCGGGAAAGCCGGATATGGCAAGTAAATTGTACGACTATTTCTGTGATATATGCACTCCAGAAGTCAAAAAAGTAGGTCGTGGTATTTTTGGCGCGGACATGAAGGTAGAATTAACAAATGACGGACCATTTACGATTGTGTTAGACTCTGATGATATGACAAGAAATTAGGCGCGTGGGATAGCTGATATAAATAAACGTAAACTAGCAAATATTAATGAAAGAGAAGACTGATGGCAGAAATTAGTGAAAAGGATTTGATTGCCGCTCTTGACAACATGATGACTTCGGGAGTGAGCAGGCTTAAAATAGATGTAAACGATAATGTGGCTGAAGGTGATGTTGAGAAGAAATATCACCATGGCAGATGTGATGTTGGTAGTCCATTTGCAACAGGCCAACTATTTAATTTCGAGGATGGGTGCGAATGATGAAGCTATATAAGAATTTTGGCAAGAAGGAGAAGGATATGAAAAAAGCAAAAATACAGGAGATAATAGATACAGTTAAGCAGCAGGAACTTGATTTGAGATTTGATCATTTCAGCAATGAGGATGCGTATGATTTGGGGAATCATTTCGTAAAAAAGATTAAGGACGACGGTATCGAGATGGCTGTACAAATCAAGAGAGTAAATGGAAACACCCTTTTCTCATATTTTAGCGAAGGTACTAATCTTATGAATGAGAACTGGATGAAACGAAAGTTTAAAACGGTATTAATGAACGAAAAAAGCTCATATCTTATGTGGGCATTTAATGAAAAAGGCGGAAGAGGAGAAGACCCAATAAGAGATGCGGTACTTCAGGGAATGGATTCCAAAGAGTACGCATTGTGTGGCGGAGGATTCCCTATAAAGCTTAAGACAGGAGAAATGGTAGCTGTAATGCTTGCATCGAATTTACCACATGAAAAAGATCATCAGTTTATTGTAGAAGGACTGGAGAGTTATTTAAAAAGCTTGGATTAATCCAAGCTTTTTTATTGTAAAAGACTCTTTTTGATTTATCTACAAGTGTAAATTTATTTAGTAATTTAAATGAGTAAAGTATTGCATGAAATAAAAAACAATGTAAACGGTTAAGTGAACTATGTTTATAGTGGATGTTGCCGATATATATAGTATAATTTAGGTACTAATTATTTCACAAAAATGTAAGTAGAAATGATTTGATGGAATAAATAGCGAAGGAGAGCAACACTATGAAAAACAAGACTGTTAACAAAAAAATATTAAGAGCGATGTCAATAGGTCTTGCAGCAATGATGACGGTTCAGCCTGTATTGGCAACACCTGTTTTTGCTGATGATGATATTCCAGAGGGGGAACCAAATACTTCAGAAGAAGAACAGGCACAGGCTCAGGAAATTAAATCAAGTGATGCAATAGATGAATATCGTGAGATGCAGAGCGCAGCTGCAGACGTAATGACATACACTGACCTTACAAATTGTGGTGATGCATTAGACTCGGCAGTTGGCGCGTCACGTGATACAGACGACCCTACACATAGAGATTTTGACACGAATAACGGTGGTAAGTCTTTAAATAGCGCGAGAGATGACGTTAAGGCACTCTCTTATTATAATGACAAATTAACTTCTACAGTTGATGGAACAGTTGTTTATGTAGATGCAGATAGAAAAGTGCTTGCTGACGATGCTGAGACACTCGTTCAGGAGGCAAAAAGAGGCGTATCTGGAAATTATGGAAAGCTTGACGGAAATAATAGGGATTTTGATGCACATGAAATTGCAAAGGTAATAAATGGTACTTTCAACAATGAAACAAAGATTGAAAGCAAAGCAAAGGCTGTAGATACAGCTATAAATGAAGGAAGTAAAAATATTGCTGCATTAGATGCGGATTTAGCTAAAGCTGACAAGGAAATTGAAGAGGCGTATTCTGTAGCTCTTAGTGAGTCAAAAAAGTTGAATGATGCCACTTCAGAGGCCGAAGCAATTGATGCGAAGAATGCAATAGAAATAGCGAAGAACGAAGCGGTTGATACATATGAGAAAGCTTTAGCTGAGTATAACAGTGCAGTTAGTGCTTACAATGCTCAGGTGAAGAAGATAAATGCTGCAAAGAATGACTATAAGACCACTTTAGAGAAACAGATAAGAGATGGCGGCAATATCGATAAGACTAGAGTTGAGCTTGAGCAGGCGCAGAAGAACCTTGAAACATTAGAGAATGATGCGCAAAAGATGCAGGATAGACTCACAAATACTGTAATTGGAAATCTCGCTCAAGCGCTTGAGAATACTTCGAAGCCAGAAGCATCAGAGGATGACCTTGATGATATTTGTAGAGACCTTATTAAGTATTATTATTTCCCAAGCATCAATGTACAGCCAAGTGTTGTGACGGTTGATGAAGAATTCACAAAGTTTTCGGACTCAGATAGCAAATATATCAAAGCTACAGTAGGAGATGACGAATATTACTTCAATTATACATGTTCCGATGAAGATGGTAGAAATAGCAGCAACATGGTGATTTTCCGGAAAAATCTGGAAGTGGAGACAGAAGCACATTTTGTGGATTCTAACCAGAACAAGGTAGAATTCGAAGAAAAAGATGTAATTAGCATAGATGTAGAAAAGGATTCGAGTTCGGACCTTACGGGTAAGATTATTCTTAAATCGGGTGATACAGAGACAACATATTACAAGGTTTCTGGTGTTACAGAAGATGGAGAGAAATCATTCGTGAAGGATTCAGTTGAAGATACTGATGATGGCAAGGATGGACAGAAAGATACAATCACTAATATTAGCGTATCATCTGAAATAGTTTATGATGAGGCGGGTAAAGCTAAGCTTGTGGAGACAACAAAGGGAAATGTTACAACAACTACCTTTGAAAAGAATGTTTCTCTTACAGGGGAAAAGGTATTCACAGGATATGCTTCGTACAATGACGCGCATAGCGCTGCAGCAGAAGAAGTTAAGAAGGCAGTAGATGCTGAACTGACCTCTATTAGTGCTGATGGGGCAAAATATGAACTCCAGGGTGAAGAAAATGATATTACATATGTAGAAAATATAACTGCAAATGTAAACACCACAGTAAATGCTACATTTAAGACTAAGTTTAAGACAACTATTGATATTAGTAAAAAGAAAAAAGATGCTGAAAATATTGATGATGTCCTAAAGTATATAAACGGAAGAATTAGCGAAGAAGATGGGGAAATCACTAGAGAAGGTGATACAGTTACATTTGTATATTTTGTTACATCTGATGTAGAGGAAACATATACTGATAAGGTTGATGCTGAAAAAATGGCAGAAACGGAAGAGAAAGCCATAGAAAGTGCTGCTGCAAAAGCTAAGGAAGATGCAAGTACTGTTTTAGGCAAAGAGAATATAATTGGTATATTAGAAAAACTACATAGTGGTTACAGTGGATCTGGAAATGGAACGTTGGCCCATATTATAAGTGAAATAAAAGATGAATCTACTAGTATAATTAGTACAGGGGTCGATGGTGAGGCGACTATAGAAACAGAAGCAACATATGATGTAACTATTTCAGGTGTTCAGTATGACCGTAAGTCATCTGTTATCTCAGAAAATCAAGAAATTAGTATAAAGTCATGGGATCTTGATGAGCTTAATTATGTTGACGCAACATATAAGTCAGACGATGTTGAAATTCTTGACATGAGTGACAAAAATAATGCTGTATATAGTGATGTAAGTAAGGTTAATGCATTACTTGAAAGCTATAAAAATTCTGAAGAGAAAGCTAATGTTTCTAGAGTACAGGTGGAAACAGCTCAGGATAAGGTTAATACGCTTATAGATAAAATTAAAACGGAAGCAGAAAGCCTTGAAGAAAAAGTTAATAACAGACTTAATCAGCTTTGGGCTCAGCTTCAGGCTGCAAATGTTGAACGCGAAAAGGCCGAGAAAGATAAGAATATGGTTGTTAGCATTTGGGAGAATGCGGTTAAGACGTTCGATTCTGTACTCGACAAACTAGCAAATGTTGACGACGAGACAGGAACAGAAGAGAAGACTGACGAGACAGTACCATCAGTTAGCGATACAGCAACTCAGATGGCAGAAACAACTGTAGCAGTATTGAATCAGGCTATATCTCAGACTTCAACACCTGAGACAACTTCAGAGACACTAGCAGCACCAGCATCTTCAGTGGGCGAAGTTCCAGTTATTGGAGCTCCTGCACAGGAAGTAGAAATTGCAGACGCAGCAAACGGTGTTGCAGGAACAAGAGTGGCTAATGGTCTTGATTCAGTTGGCGAATCAGAGGAAGTACTTGAATCAGTTGGTGTAGATGAAGATCTTAATGGCAAAGTAAGAACTATTAAGAGAAATAAAAAGCTTGTAGAAGGTGAAAAAGAAGTAATTAAGACAATTAATGATGAAGAAGTACCTTTAGCATCTTTCCCAGACGAAACAACAAAGAAGATGAACTGGTGGTGGTTACTCATTGTTGCATTGCTTGGAGCTACAGGTGAAGAAATGTATCGTCGTAATCAGAAGAAAAAGGAAGAAAAAGCTGCGCTTAAGTCTGAAGACGACAAATAAAATGTCAAAAGATAGTACACGGTAGTTTCGACTACCGTGTATTTTATTATTTATTATGGTATTATATGAATATGAAAAAAGGCTTATTGTTTGTTCTCCTTGCAGCGCTATTGATTAGTGGTTGTAATGGGAAAAAAACCGAAAAAAAGATATATAATGTAGGGAAAGAAATTAACCAAAGCGAAACATCCAAGTCGGAAACAGATGGTACTTCGGTGACAGAAACAACAGATAAATCTGAATCATCAGATAAAAGGAATATGATGATAGGGTTTGTTAATGAGCTGTCTGCTGACATAGGAATGATTTCTATTATTGATCCTATAACAAATGAGCAGGTTAACATCGATGGTTTGGCAGATGGAAAGATGATAGTCGTAAATTCCATCATACCGAAAGATACATACAAGATTGAATGGGCTGTTTACAATAAAAATGGTGAGCTATACAGCTCAAGCGAGACAGACATTACAGATGCTAAAGAATCCGTATACATTATAATGTGTGGTAATGGTAGCATTGAAGAAGTCAAGACTGTTTTTGACAAATCTGAAGAAGAAGTAAAAGATGTCATTAATAATGAATTTAAGCATTAAAGCAAGAAATTGATACAAATTATACTAAAAAGAGGACTATGGTATAGGAGGTTACAATGGAAGAAAAAAGAGAGATAACAAGAGTTGACTATAATGTTCCTGGAGTAATAGTAATAATTGAAGAGGAAGTGAAAATTCCAGTAAAGGTTGCAAATGTATCTCCACTTGGAATGGGAGTTCTTGTAAAAAAGGATGCTCCAGAACTTCTTAACAAAGATATCATTATTGTAGCTGACTGCATGGTTATGTATGCTAATGTGAACCGTGTTGCTGAATTTGATGATGAATATAATATTGTAGGTATTAAAGGTAAATCATTTGATGATGGAACCCTTGGTTACTTATTTGAACACATTGGATAATGACTAATATGTGTTGAAGTGGCTGAAAACGTTGTTTTTTGTTGACAGACACATATGTATATGTTAAACTACTCAAGGTCGCAATGCGGCTAGCCGAAGACAGCAGGTACCATTTGGTGTAAGCGAAGCGCCTGCCGAGGAAAGATTAAGAGTTTAAATATGATTATTTATGCCCTTTCCTGTCTTTGGAAAGGGCTTTTTTATTGATATAAAAGCTCTTTATATTTCGGCTGGTCTCACTCCATAAGGAGAAGACAGACATTCAAATAATATAAGGAGGAAAAGAAATGGCAAAGGTTGAGTTAAAGAAACCTATCGTAGAAGAGATTTCTGAAAGCATTAAGGACGCACAGTCAGTAGTACTTGTTGATTACCGTGGACTTACTGTTGAGGAAGATACAAAGCTCCGTAAGGAACTTCGTAATGCAGGAATCACTTACAAGGTTTACAAGAACACAATGATGAACTTCGCTTTCAAGGGCACAGATTTCGAGCAGCTTGCACCACAGCTTGAGGGACCTAGCGCAATCGCTATCTCAAAGGAAGATGCTACAGCACCTGCTAGAGTACTTGCTAAGTTTGCAAAAACAGCACCAGCTCTTGAGATTAAGGCCGGAGTTGTCGAGGGTACTTATTATGATGCTAAGGGTATGGAAGCAGTTGCTAAGATCCCTTCAAGAGAAGAGCTTCTTTCAAAGCTCCTTGGAAGCATCCAGTCACCTATTACAAATTTTGCACGTGTTATGAACCAGCTTGCTGAGAAAGGTGGCGCCGGTGAAGCAGCTCCAGTAGCTGAGGAGGCACCAGCAGCAGAGGCAGCACCTGCAGAGGAAGCAGCACCTGCAGTTGAAGAGGCTCCAGCAGAAGCACCAGCTGAGGAAACAGCAGCAGAATAATCAATATCTTGCTCTGAAGAGTAAGGTAACTGCACAGCAGTTTGAAAAAAGCCCACTTCGCGAAGCGAATTTGAATGTGGGTGAGTCATTATAAAAAATAGATTAATGGAGGAAAAATAAAATGGCTAAGTTAACAACAGCAGAAATTATTGATGCAATTAAAGAGCTTACAGTTCTTGAGTTAAATGACCTTGTTAAGGCATGTGAAGAAGAGTTTGGTGTATCAGCAGCAGCAGGTGTTGTAGTTGCAGCAGCAGCTGAAGGCCCAGCAGCAGAAGAGAAGACAGAGTTCGACGTTGAGCTTACAGAAGTTGGTTCAGAGAAGGTTAAGGTTATCAAGGTTGTTCGTGAGCAGACTGGTCTTGGACTTAAGGAAGCAAAGGATCTTGTTGATAACGCTCCTAAGATGCTTAAAGAAGGCGCTTCAAAGGACGAAGCTGAAGCTATCAAGAAGTCACTTGAAGAAGTTGGCGCTAAGGTTACACTTAAGTAATTTTAATTTAAACGTCAAAATAGATATGCCCGCATTTCGATATGATGTGCGGGTATTTCTATTTTAATAATTGATAAAAAATAGATAAAATAATTATTGACTTTAGTAAAAGGCTTGTGATACCATATAGGTTGCACTATTGTGGTCGCATAGGCCTTTTTGCGTGCAAAAGCCCACAAAATATAGGGTTTTAGGAACCTTTCAACCACAAAGTAAAGCATAATTTTTAAAATTTTTAGAACGGGGTGAAAACGTCAATGGATAAGAACAGGATACGTCCAGTTAAAACTGGAAACAACACCCGAATGAGCTTCTCTAAACAGAAGGAAGTTCTTCAGATGCCTAACCTTATTGAGGTTCAGAAGAATTCATACGACTGGTTTTTAGAGGAAGGTCTGGAAGAAGTATTTAGAGATATTTCTCCTATTTCAGACTATAACGGCCATTTGAGTTTGGAATTCGTTGGTTACAAGCTTTGCAGAGACGATGTAAAGTACACTATTGAAGAGTGTAAAGAAAGAGACGCTACATATGCAGCTCCACTTAAAGTTACAGTTCGTCTTCATGACAAGCAGACTGATAAGCTGATTGAGCATGAAATCTTCATGGGTGATTTACCTTTGATGACTGCAACAGGAACTTTCGTTATCAATGGTGCGGAGCGTGTAATTGTATCACAGCTCGTTCGTTCACCTGGTATCTATTTTGATATTCAGAATGATAAATATGGTAAGGAATTATATTCTTCACAGGTGATTCCTAACAGAGGTGCATGGCTTGAGTATGAAACAGACTCAAACGATGTGTTCTTCGTACGTGTAGATAGAACTCGTAAAGTGCCAGTTACAGTACTTATTCGTTCTCTTGGTATCGGAACAAATCAGGAAATCATTGATTTATTTGGTGATGAGCCTAAGATTATGGCTTCATTCTCTAAGGATAGTGCTACATGTTACCAGGAAGGTCTTCTTGAATTATATAAGAAGATTCGTCCAGGTGAGCCTTTAGCAGTTGAATCAGCAGAGAGCTTAATGAATTCTATGTTCTTTGATGCTAGAAGATATGATCTTGCTAAGGTAGGTAGATATAAGTTCAATAAAAAACTTATGCTTAAATACCGTATCAATGGTCAGACACTTGCTGAGGATGTTATCGATCCATACACAGGAGACATTATCGCTAAGGCAGGCGATGTTGTTGATATGGAACTTGCTGATAAGATTCAGAATGCAGCTGTTCCTTCAGTATTGATTCAGACAGCAGAGAGAAACGTTAAAGTTCTTTCTAATATGATGATAGATATTACAAGCTTCCTTGATTGCGATCCTAAGAAGCTTGGTATTAATGAGCTTGTATACTTCCCTAAGCTTCAGGAACTCTTAGAGGCTAATCCAGAAGCTTCAGCTAAGGAACTTGATGAGATTATTAGAGCTAATGTTAATGAACTCATTCCTAAGCACATTACAAAGGAAGATATTTTAGCTTCTATTAACTACAACATGCATTTAGAGCATGGTATTGGTACTAAGGATGATATTGATCACCTCGGAAACCGTCGTATCAGAGCCGTTGGTGAACTTTTACAGAATCAGTACCGTATTGGTTTATCAAGACTTGAAAGAGTAGTTAGAGAAAGAATGACTACTCAGGATTCAGAGTCTATTTCACCTCAGGCTCTTATAAATATTAAACCAGTAACAGCTGCCGTTAAGGAGTTCTTCGGTTCATCACAGCTTTCACAGTTCATGGATCAGAACAACCCACTCGGTGAGCTTACACATAAGAGACGTTTATCAGCACTTGGTCCTGGTGGTCTTTCAAGAGATCGTGCCGGATTCGAGGTTCGAGACGTTCACTATTCACATTACGGTCGTATGTGTCCTATCGAGACACCTGAAGGTCCTAACATCGGTCTTATTAACTCCCTTGCTTGTTATGCAAGACTTAATGAGTACGGATTTATTGAGGCACCATACCGTAAGATTGATCATTCAGATCCAGAGAACCCTGTTGTTACAGATGAAGTTGTTTATATGACAGCTGATGAAGAAGATAACTACCATGTAGCTCAGGCTAACGAGCCACTTGATGAGAAGTCACGCTTCGTAAGAGACATGGTTGCTGGTCGTTACAGAGAAGAAACTCAGGAGTTCCCTAAGTCAGCATATGAATACATGGATGTATCTCCTAAGATGGTATTCTCAGTTGCTACAGCACTTATCCCATTCCTTGAGAATGACGATGCTAACCGTGCACTTATGGGATCAAACATGCAGCGTCAGGCAGTTCCACTTCTTAGAACAGAAGCTCCTGTAGTTGGTACAGGTATGGAACCAAAGGCAGCAGTTGACTCAGGTGTATGTATCGTAGCAAATGAAGCAGGTAAGGTTACACGCGTTACTGCTACAGAAATTGATATTGAATCTAAGAAGGGTACTGAGACATATAAGCTTACAAAGTTCCTTCGTTCTAACCAGTCTAACTGTTACAACCAGACACCTATCGTTAATAAGGGTGATGTGGTTGAAAAGGGACAGGTTATTGCAGATGGTCCTTCAACATCAAATGGTGAGCTTGCTCTTGGTAAGAACCCACTTATCGCCTTCATGACATGGGAAGGTTATAACTACGAGGATGCTGTACTTCTTTCAGAAAGACTTGTACAGGATGATGTATATACATCAATCCATATGGAAGAGTACGACGCAGAGTCAAGAGAGACAAAGCTCGGACCAGAAGAGATTACAAGAGATGTACCAGGTGTTGGTGATGATGCGCTTAAGGATCTTGACGAAAGAGGTATTATTAGAATTGGTGCTGAGGTTAGAGCCGGTGATATCCTTGTAGGTAAGGTTACTCCTAAGGGAGAGACAGAGCTTACAGCTGAAGAAAAACTTTTAAGAGCTATCTTTGGTGAAAAGGCAAGAGAAGTTAGAGATACATCACTTAAGGTTCCACATGGTGAGTACGGTATCGTAGTAGATGCTAAAGTATTTACAAAGGAAAATGGTGATGAACTTCCACCAGGAGTAAATCAGTCAGTTAGAATTTATATAGCACAGAAGAGAAAGATTTCAGTCGGTGATAAGATGGCTGGTCGTCATGGTAACAAGGGTGTAGTTTCAAGAGTACTTCCTGTTGAAGATATGCCATACTTACCAAACGGTCGTCCTGTAGACATCGTACTTAATCCTCTCGGCGTTCCTTCACGTATGAACATTGGACAGGTACTTGAGATTCACTTATCTCTTGCAGCTAGAGCACTTGGCTTTGATGTTGCAACACCTGTATTTGATGGAGCTAAGGAAACAGATATCGTTGATACACTTAACTTAGCAAATGACTATGTAAATATGGAGTGGGAAGACTTCGAGAAGAAATATAAGAACACACTTAATAAAGAAGTACTTCAGTACCTTGATGAGAATAAGGCACACAGAGAACTTTGGAAGGGTGTTCCAATCAATCCAGATGGTAAGGTAAGACTTCGTGATGGACGTACAGGTGAGTATTTTGACTCTGCAGTTACAATCGGTCACATGCATTACTTGAAACTTCACCATCTTGTTGATGATAAGATCCATGCAAGATCAACTGGTCCTTACTCACTTGTTACTCAGCAGCCTCTTGGAGGTAAAGCTCAGTTCGGTGGACAGAGATTCGGAGAAATGGAAGTTTGGGCACTTGAAGCATATGGTGCTTCATATACACTTCAGGAAATCCTTACAGTTAAGTCTGATGATGTTGTAGGACGTGTTAAGACTTACGAAGCTATTATTAAGGGCGATAATATTCCTGATGCTGGTATCCCAGAATCATTCAAGGTTCTCTTAAAGGAACTTCAGTCACTTGGTCTTGACGTAAGAGTATTACGTGATGACAATACAGAAGTTGAAATTCAGGAAACAACAGATTATGGCAGCACAGATATGCGTGCATTAATCGAAGGTGATTCAAGCTTTGCAAAGAATGAGAATTTCGCAAGCGAAGGTTATACAACACAGGAGTTTGACGAGAACGAAGAACTCACAAATGTTGAAGAGCCAGCAGAAGATGTTGTAGACGATTGATAATTAATTCTATTGCAAAGGATTTCAGAAAAGGAGACGGGTCATGCCTGAAATAAAGAATGAAGTATACCAGCCAATGACATTTGATGCAATCAAGATTGGCTTGGCATCACCAGAAAAAATAAGAGAGTGGTCAAGAGGCGAAGTTACAAAGCCTGAGACTATTAACTATAGAACACTTAGACCAGAGACAGATGGTTTATTCTGTGAAAGAATTTTTGGACCATCAAAGGACTGGGAGTGTCACTGTGGTAAATATAAGAAAATCAGATTTAAAGGTGTTGTCTGCGACAAGTGTGGCGTAGAAGTTACAAAGGCTAATGTACGTAGAGATCGTATGGGCCATATTGAACTCGCAGCACCAGTATCACATATCTGGTATTTCAAGGGTATCCCAAGCCGTATGGGATTTATCCTTAACCTTTCACCAAAGGCTCTTGAGAGAGTATTATATTTCTCAAGCTATATTGTACTCGAGGCAGAAGAAGAAACAGGTCTTAAGGTTAGACAGATTCTTTCAGAGGCTGAGTATCAGACAGCAAGAGAATCATACGAAGGTAAATTCCGCGTAGGTATGGGTGCAGAGGCTATTAAAGAGCTTCTTCAGAACATTGATGTTGACGCAGAATCAGAAGAGCTTAAGGAAGAACTTAAAGATGCAACAGGTCAGAAGAGAGCAAAGATTATCAAGAGACTTGAGGTTGTAGAAGCATTCAAGGGCTCAGGAAATAAGCCAGAATGGATGATTTTAGATGCAATCCCTGTAATTCCGCCAGATCTTCGTCCTATGGTACAGCTTGATGGTGGTAGATTTGCTACATCAGACCTTAATGATTTATATAGACGTATTATTAACCGTAATAACCGTCTTAAAAAGCTTTTAGAGCTTAGAGCTCCTGAAATCATTGTTCGTAATGAAAAGAGAATGCTTCAGGAAGCTGTAGATGCTCTTATAGATAACGGTAGACGTGGTCGTCCAGTTACAGGCCCTGGTAACAGAGCACTTAAGTCATTATCAGATATGCTTAAGGGTAAGTCAGGACGTTTCCGTCAGAACCTTCTTGGTAAGCGTGTAGACTACTCAGGACGTTCAGTTATCGTAGTAGGACCAGAACTTAAGATTTATCAGTGTGGTCTTCCTAAAGAAATGGCTATCGAACTTTTCAAGCCATTCGTTATGAAAGAACTTGTACAGAATGGTACAGCTTATAATATTAAGAATGCTAAGAAGATGGTAGAACGTCTTCGCCCAGAAGTTTGGGATGTACTTGAAGATGTTATTAAAGAGCACCCAGTTATGCTTAACCGTGCTCCTACACTTCATAGACTTGGTATTCAGGCTTTCGAGCCAATCTTAGTAGAAGGTAAGGCTATTAAGCTTCATCCACTCGTATGTACAGCGTTCAACGCTGACTTCGATGGTGACCAGATGGCTATCCACCTTCCACTTTCAGTAGAGGCACAGGCTGAGTGTAGATTCCTTCTTCTCTCACCTAATAACCTCTTAAAGCCTTCAGATGGTGGCCCTGTTGCCGTTCCTTCACAGGATATGGTACTTGGTATTTACTATCTTACAATGCATAGAGAGAGAAACTTCTTAACAGATCCAGGTTATGATGGAGATTCTGTAGAAGACTTAAAGGCTAAGGGACTTTACTTCGAACCACTTAAAGATAAGAAGGGCAATATCGAATTATCAGTTATTACTGGTGCAGATGGAAAACCTGTAAAAGTTAAGACAATTAACGATGAAGGTGTTGAAGTCGAAGTTGAGAAGACAGTTCCTGTAAAAGATGGTAAGCAGATGCTTAAGGACGCATTTGATGAATACCAGAAGGCATTAGCAGATGCAGTTAAGAAGGGCAAGGATGCATCATCAGTTAAGCAGACAGCTCTTCAGCCAGATACAATCGTTGCAGTAAATATCGATCATACACGTAATCGTATTATTGTATGTCGTGTAATTGATATTCTTGGTCGTTTCTACTCATCAATGAACCAGGCATTACTTGCATACGAGAACCATGAAATTACACTTCATCAGGATATTAATGTTAGAGTTACTAAGACAACTGCTGATGGAGAAAAGTCAGGTATTGTATCAACAACTTTAGGAAGACTTATATTTAACGAAATCATTCCTCAGGACTTAGGTTTTGTTGATAGAGAAGATCCAGAAAACTTCTTCAAGCTTGAAGTAGATAAGCATGTAGGTAAGTCTGGACTTAAGTCAATCCTTCAGAAGGTTATTAATACACACGGAGCTACAAAGACAGCAGAAGTTCTTGATGATATCAAGGCTATGGGTTATAAGTACTCAACACGTGCTGCTATGACAGTTTCTGTATCAGATATGACAGTGCCTGCTAAGAAGGGTGAAATGCTTGAAAAGGCACAGGACAAGGTTGATAGAATCACAAGAGACTTCAGACGTGGATTTATCACAGAAGAAGAGCGTTATAAATCAGTAATTAGAACTTGGGAAAATGCAGATGAACAGCTTAAGAATCTTCTTATCGATGGTCTTGATAAGTATAACAATCTGTTCATGATGGCAGATTCAGGAGCCCGTGGTTCTAACCAGCAGATTAAGCAGCTTGCAGGTATGCGTGGATGTATGGCAGATACAATGGGACGTACAATCGAACTTCCTATTAAGTCAAACTTCCGTGAAGGTCTTGACGTACTTGAGTATTTCATCTCAGCTCATGGTGCTCGTAAGGGACTTTCAGATACAGCTCTTCGTACAGCTGACTCAGGTTACTTAACACGTCGTCTTGTTGATGTATCACAGGAACTTGTTATCAGAGATATGGACTGTTCAGAAGGCAGAAATGAAATTCCAGGAATGGAAGTTGAAGGCTTCAGTGCAGGAAAAGAAGTAATTGAAAAGATTTCAGACAGACTTCTTGGAAGATATGCTGCAGAGGATATCGTAGATGAAAAGGGTAATGTTTTAGTTGAAGCTAACCACTTAATCACACCAAGAAGAGTTGACAATATTGTAAAGGCTGGAATTAAGAAAGCGAAGATTCGTACAATTCTTACATGTAAGTGTAAGAACGGTATTTGTTCAAAGTGTTATGGTTCTAACCTTGCTACAGGTGAGGCAGTACAGGTTGGTGAGTCAGTTGGTATTATCGCTGCTCAGTCAATCGGTGAGCCAGGTACACAGCTTACAATGAGAAACTTCCACTCAGGTGGTGTAGCCGGTGGTGATGATATCACACAGGGTCTTCCTAGAGTAGAAGAACTCTTCGAGGCTAGAAAGCCTAAGAGAGTTGCAATTCTTTCAGAAATCGATGGTCTTGCTCAGATTAAGGAGACTAAGAAGAAGAGAGAAGTTGTTGTAACTAACGAGGAAACAGGAGAAATCAGAACATATCCTATTCCATTTAACTCACGTATCATGATTGAGGATATCGATGGAGCAGGACAGATGGTTAAGACTGGTGATGTAATTACTGATGGTTCTGTAGATCCACATGATCTCTTAAGAATCCAGGGCGTACGTTCAGTACAGGATTACATTCTCCGTGAAGTACAGTCTGCATATAGACTTCAGGGTGTTGAACTTAACGATAAGCACATTGAGGTTATCGTTCGTCAGATGCTTAAGAAGGTTAGAATTGAGGAAGCAGGCGATACAGATTACTTACCAGGAACAATGGTTGATGCTCTTGAACTTGAGGATGTTAACGAGCAGCTTATTAGCGAAGGTAAGCAGCCAGCTGAAATTACAAAGGAAATCCTTGGTATTTCTAAGGCAGCTCTTGCTACAAGCTCATTCCTTTCAGCAGCTTCATTCCAGGAGACAACAAAGGTTCTTACAGAAGCAGCTATTAAGGGTAAGGTTGATCCACTTATCGGCCTTAAGGAGAACGTTATCATTGGTAAGCTCATTCCTGCTGGTACAGGTATGAAGCGATATCAGGGCGTAGTACTTGATACATCTGTAGCTGATACAACAGCAGTTGCAGTAGCTTTAGAGGATGCAACAGAGGAATCAGTTGCTACTGGTGAAACAGAAGAATAAGAAGAGACGTAAGAGTCTTAAATGAAATGTAAAAATAAGAGCACTCGGATTTCCGGGTGCTCTTTTATGTTTAAAATAAAAAGTAATGAGATATATTGCTTATATATGCATTCTAATTATGAATCTCTTAATGAAGTTGCATTTCTAATTTTCTTTAGTAGAAGATCTGCATCCTGAGCATATTCAAGGGCAACTTTTTCATCTACCTTACCTGACTGAACAAGCTCTAAAAGACTTGTATCCATAGAAATCATGCCTTCTGAACGTGATGTTGCTATCATTCCGTCTATCTGATGCACTTTAGATTCTCTAATCATGTTCTTAATAGCTGGTGTAAGAGTCATGATTTCAAAAGCTGGAACAATGCCACCGTCTTTTGTAGGTATAAGCTGCTGCGAAACAACGGCCTGAAGTACCATAGACAACTGAACAGCAATCTGGTGCTGCTGACTTGGTGGGAATGCGTCTATAATTCTGTCGATTGTATTAGATGCACCAATTGTATGAAGGGTTGAAAGAATCAAATGACCAGTTTCAGCAGCTGTCATAGCAACACTCATTGTTTCAAAGTCTCTCATTTCACCAAGAAGAATTACATCAGGACTCTGACGTAGAGACGCTCTTAATGCTGTTAAATAGCTGTCGGTATCGGTAATTACTTCTCTCTGGGACACAATACTTAAATCATGTCTGTGAAGATACTCTAACGGATCTTCAAGAGTAATAATGTGTGACTGACGAGTTTTATTGATATGATCAATCATACATGCAAGAGTAGTAGATTTTCCTGAACCTGCAGGTCCTGTTACGAGTACAAGACCTTTCTTGAAATCTGAAAATCCCATAATTTTTTCAGGAATTAGAAGTTCATGATAATCAGGTATGTTGAAATTAATAACTCTTATTACTGCAGATAATGAACCACGCTGTTTATAGGCGTTAATTCTGAATCTGGCAATTCCGGCTAGTGCAAAAGAAAAGTCATCATCGCCGCATTTTCTTAAGCGGTCCATGTTTCTGTTGCCTGCTAATGAATAAATTTCTGAAACATAGGCATCAGTTTCATCTGGCATCAGCTTATTAGTTCCTACAGTAAAAAGCTGACCACGAGCTTTGTATGAAAGCGGACGACCTGAAACGATAAATATATCTGAAGCATCGTCATTTTTTATTTGTTCAAGTAAATCAACAATTGCCATTTAATTACCTCAATAAAAATAAACTGTCTACATTATAAATAAAATTTATTAGAATAACAAACCGCCTTTTTCCTCTTCAAAAGTAGTAGTCTCAGTAGGAACGTAGGTTGAAATGTTTTCCCATTCCGTTATCTCAAAAGAATCTGCGGTAGGATGAGTTGGATAAATAACTTTAACTGTTACATGCAGATTCTGGATTTCAGATATTTCAACATAATAATCTATAAATACATCTTCTCCACTTCTAGTAATATTATAATTGCTGTTATCAGAAAATACCTGTTCAACATCTTTATAATACGTGCTTTCATCACACTCTGAGGCGTGCTTTGATAATAGAGAATCAATATTGGCAAGATATATTTCTGCCATATTATCAGCTCTGTAGTATTCACTTATTCGATCAGCTGTTTCTACGGCAAGCTCGTGATCGGCATTTGCTGAAACAAAGGAAAGGGCAGCAAATGTAACGAGACATAGCAGAACGAAGGTTACAAGTATTGAGGATGAACCTACATTCATTCCAGCTGAAAAAGTTTTCTTCTTGTTTTTCATGTTAATCCTTAGTTGTTATTGATTTTTCTAATAAATTTTGACGACTGAAGAGAGTATATAACTTCATAGTCAGAAAGTCTTAAAAAATCAGTAGTCATATTATATAGATTTCCAACACGATCAATTGTAATATCTACGGCGTATACAGCTGAATCAATGTCAGAAACTTCTTCGAAGTTATCATTGTAATATATTACGAAGTAGTTGTTATCACCTTCTGCATCTTTATAAAATTCTTTTACAGAGTTAAGGCTTCCATCTGTACCATTCATTACTTCCGAAATACTTTGAGTAATGCTTATTGCATTATTTAATTCTCTTGTAGCTTTTGTTGTAAGGTGAGCTCTTACAAATAACTGCACACATACTGCTGAAGCAAGAGAAAAGAAAAGTATTGTAATGATAAGTTCCATAAGGACTAAAGATGTTCTTGATTTTGATTTATTCATTAAGAGCACCTCCTAAGTCACTTGTTACAGAAACATAAAAACTTGTGTTAATGCCAGAGCCTTCGAGGCTGAACTTGTATAAGTTTTTGTTACACTCTGTTGCCTGCATTTTATCAAGCTCAATTATTTTATTACCTGACTGTTTATTTAATGGATTACCAGCGGTAGTTGTATATTCCTTAAGGAATCCCTCGTCACAGTAAAGGTATGTGAGATAATCTTTATTGTTTACAGTTTTTGAAAGGGTAATGATAGAATTTGCACCTGAGGTGTCAATTTTAACACCATTTGAATTATCATTTTGTCTTATTTTTTCTGAAATATATGTATAGCAGGTTCTCTGAATAAAACTTTCATCACTACTCTTAACAGTGTTTTTGTAGATTTTAGCACCGAAAAGAACGATAAAAAGCGCACTAATTAAGAACACTCCGAAAAGTGCTAAGAGAAAGAGAGCATCTACTATTGATTTGTCGCGTTTTCCAAATTTCATTTATTTTCCTCTATATGAAAAACTGAACTAGTCTACAGCCTTTCTTATAATCATTACTTTAGGCATAATATTTGCGCCGATGTACTCATAGTCAATAATGAATTTGTCGGCATCATATAAAAGCCCATAGTGATCCTCCATGTATTTAACGCTTGGAGGGTACATTCCTTCTACGCAGTAGCAGTGGACGATATCCTTATTAATTGCTTCTGTAAGAATTTCCTGATCATTCACTACTGATGAATTTGAAACTGCTGATATGCCATAAACAAAAAGCACAATAATAGCAACAAATATAACTAGTGAAATAGAGAAGGAACTAAATATTCTTTTTATAAGATCCGGTTTAGTAAAACGGTTCATATTAAATCCTCTAAAACAGTCTATTCTAACCTATAGAACTCATAATACCCATAAGAGGCATAATTACTGATAAAAGAATAAGACATACAACAATTGATAAAATAATTACAAGAGTTGGTTCAAGTATTGATATAGTGTTTGAAAGAGTGTTGTCTATTTCTTCATCATAGCTATCAGCAATCTTTTTAAATACTTTATCTACGGAACCTGATTTAAATCCAATGTTAACCATTTTTGAATACATAGCAGAGAAGATTCCTGTTTTTGCTAATGATTCTGAGAAAGAGATAGGCTCATGATTTTCATCACCATCCATAAGCTTTCTACATTCATCGATTTTTTTAATCATTATCTCGTTATCAACAAGCTGAGATGTTAAATCTAAACTCTTATCTGTATCGAGGCCGGCAGCCTTCATAATAGCCATAGCTGATGCAAAACGTCCTGCAGCAATTTTTTCATAAAAGCCTCTTGTTAATGGACACTTAGCACAGAACAAAGACCATTTCTTTTTTCCAGCAGGGAACTTTGTAAAGTATAAAAATAAAAGGGCTATAACAATTACAAGGCCGATGAAAATAGCTGAATATGTAGAAAGTGTGTTTCCAAAATTCAAAAGGTTTTTTGAGAATCCTGTCATCTCTGTTCCAAGCTGTATGAATACTTGTTGGAAAATAGGGAGTACTTTTATTACAAGCACGAGAATAACTATAAGCATCATACAGATGATGAGGAATGGATATGTAACAGCACTCTTTATGCTCTGTGCAACCGCTTCCTCACGATTATAGTGATTTGCAAGAGACTCTAAAACATCATCAAGTTTACCGGATGTGTTACCGATTTCCATCATATCCAAAGCGTATTTTGGGAAAACCCCAGATTCTGCACATGCTCTGTGGAAAGGTTCTCCGATATCACACATTTTGGCGATTGGCTCAAGAATTCTTCTGGCCTCATCTGAAGCAGCATCTTCTAACATCAGATTGATTCCCGCTTCTGGAGTTTGACCGGCCTTAATAATCATGGCCATCTGATCACAGAACATAGCAAGCTCTTTATTTGACATCATTTTAAGCTTACCTGATGATGATTTTGTTTCCATAGTTTAAATCTCCTGTAATATAAATCTTCGCTATAAACGATTATTTTAGTACATATATTTGACGGTATAACTTGAACCGTCACCAATAAAGCTTTTAATTTTAGATATATCTTTTGAATTGGATGCAAGTGTCGGATCCATAAGAGTCCAATTCGAACCATCGAACTGAATTACTCCACCTATCCAGCCCTGGTCTTTCGTATATACGGAAATCCATGCGTGGTAGGCGTCTTTAGCATAGCCAATTTCAAGTCTTGTAGGTATTCCCTGACTTCTAAGCATTGCTGCCATCAATGAAGCATAGTCAAAACATATTCCTTTTCCTGTGTCCATTACTTCATCTACATCAGGGAGATAATTTGTTTCTACGGTTTTAGCTTCTTCTTGATCGTAGGTGACATTGTTTATTACGAAGTCATAAATTAACCCTACGGCTTCAAGATCGCAGGAGGCAGAACTTACTAGCTCTTTTGCCTTTGTTACCGCTTTTGTATTTTCATTAAAATCAACATACTGATTTGGATATAAAAAAGGTCCAAATTCGTTAGTAATGTTTACGTTAAATTCATCTGAAAAACATGCCGCATATTGATCGTTCCCTATACTTTCATATGCTGTGAGCATGTAAGATCCGCTTCCTGATGATAGTGGAATAACTACATCTTCAGAGGCTGCAATATTATATGTGTATGTAACCTGTGATGGCCCTGTAATTTGAAATTTTGTTTTTTCACTATCTCCAGAGTAACGAATTATGATGTAACCTTCGGATGCGTTACTTATATCGACCGTCATATTATCGGAAGAAAGAAGACTATTTCCTGAAGCGACGGGCGTAAGAACTACTGTGGCATTAGAACGGCCATCCGTGGCACTTGAGGATACGTCAACACTTGCTACTGAAATGGCTGCTGAGGAGCCAGAACCACATGCTGTGAGTGAAAAAAGAGAAACTAAAACAGCAAACACGGTCACGCATCTGTATGAAATTAGTTTGATTATATTATCTGTTTTCATTTAATACTGCCTGAATACATTCGCCTGAATTAGTAGGAATGTAAATATTAAGTGCATCTCCCTTATACGGGAAGATAACAAGACCTGTTGTCTCATCAATAACATCAGGATAAATCAATGCACCGTCATATTTGGCTGCATGTATATTTTTGTAATCAGCTGCACCTGAAAGTGTTAAAACAAAGCAATCATCATATAGTACATGGTCTGCTACAACGACTGTTTTAGATGTCTTAATAACAGTGAAGTTTGGATCCTCTTTAAAGGCAAGAGGTGAGAGAACAACAAGTATGAGGAAAAGAACAGCTATGTGTAAAAGAATGACAAGAGGCTTTCTCTCTAGCTTTTTTTTCATCATAATAGTCTCTATATTCTCAGATGAAGGAGGAATATTACATGAGTCTAAAATATTATTTAGCATGTCATTAGCTTTTGATTTATCTAAGTTGTAGTTATCTAAATTTGCCATAATGTCCTCCTTTCTATAAATTACTTAATTTATCTTTTGCATTTTGAAGATATCGTTTAACTGTACTTCGGCTTATTGAAAGAGCTTTTGCAATTTCCTCTAGCTTCATTTCGTTATAGTATCTCATTACTATTACCTGTTTTTCGTGAAATGGAAGAGATTCTATAGCTTCGTGCAACTTTGCTATTTCGTCCTGCTTTTCATACATATCTTCAGGATTGTGTTCTATATTGTCATCACGGGTAAGTTCAAGATGTTCGGAATCGATAAATCCATACGATGAGTTTGCTTTTTTACACATATCAAAGCACGTATGGAAATTAATCTGATTAAGCCAAGCAACAAAAAGAGAAGGATCTTTAATACCTTTCAAGTTCTTGAATGCAGTTATATATGTGTCTTGAACTGCATCCTGGGCAAGGTGTTCGTCCTTCAAATAACGCAATGCGTAATTGTATACTTGTTTGTAGGTTAGCATATAAAGCTCAGAAAACGCTTCAGAATTGCCAGCCTGGGCACGCCTCACAAGAGAAGCAATGTATAAATGATCGTAATCGGCCATTTATTGTTTTCCTTTTTCCTTATATAGATGAGTAATTATCTCAGCAAAGGCCGGTTTATTAAGTTCTTTATTATAAACTTCACATGATTTATAAGTTACAGGCATGTGGTTTGAATTCTCGTTATAATCCTTAACGGCAGCAGAAAGGCTTGAGTAGAAAGAATTCATTTTCTCTTTGTCACAATTTTCAATAACGATAAGGAACTCATTTCCACCATTACGTCCTACAAAGCCGTATTTTTTTCCAACTGTTTCAAATATTGATGCGAAATCCTGAATTAAGAAATTTCCTTTCTCTCTTCCAAGAGCTTCATTGATTATTGCAAGATTTGTTATAGAAATAAGAGCACACGCAAGACCGTTTATAACGGAAGCTGGTTCGTTTTCGTATTTCTGGAACATGATGTCACAACTAATTCTATTAGGAATGCCAGTAAGTGTATCAAGATAAGCAATTCTGTTGAGATCATCTGAATCAGTTATGTTTTTCTCAAGCTGTCTGAAATCGAATACTATGGCAACAAATGAGAAGAGCATAAAAGCCCAAAGAAAAACACATATTGATAAAAGCTTCGTGTTAGTAAATATACTGTTACTCAAAACAGGATCTGTTTTGAGATATAGGAAAAATGCGATAAAAAACACGATCAGGATAGTTAATTGAATTGCTTTAAAAACTCTGTAAAAACGAATTGAATCTTTTCTCACTTTTTTGTCTCTCCACTTCTAGAATAGTGTCACAATATGACAAAAAATATTATATAATAAAACGTATATAAATTAAAGAAAAAAAGAGTTATAATTTACTCGTAAAATTTGTGAAAAATTTATTAAAAAAATGTGAGCCATTCTTTAGTGATTTAAAGTCTTAATGTATATATAGGTTTATCAAAAAAATCGCTAGTTTAATGATTGAGGTAGAATTATGGGAAGTCAGATAGCAGATTACACATTTACAATAATTGAGGATGCACAGGTTCCGTTAGCTGGTAACTTCGAAACACACAGCTTTGCACCTGTATATTTGGTAGTAGCGCTCGGACTATTGATGCTTGCATTACTTGCATATGCTTTGTGGTTTGAGACACATTCAGTAAGAATTAAGACATTAAGCGGAGATGCTAAGACATCATATTTCTTCCATCCAGCTAAGCTTTTAAGAGAAGAAAGAGAGCTTGAATATTCTCTCGTAGAGGCACCTGTTAAGGGCTAGATTGAGACATTAAATCGATTAGTATAAAATTAGCATAAAAATAATACAATAATTGCGAATTATTCGTTAATTGTGCACGATATGTAGGGGTTGACTTAACACGTAGTCAACCCCTATAATATTTTAGATTGCGGTTTTCTGTTAAAACGACGAATTTTAGGGAAATCTGCATAAAGCCAATTCTTATGTTTTGGCAACATTCAATAATAAATGCAAGGAGGTGAAAAGAATGCCAACATTTAACCAGTTAGTCAGAAAAGGAAGACAGACATCTGTAAAGAAGTCAACAGCTCCTGCTCTTGGTAAGGGATTTAACTCATTACACAAGAAGCCAATCGAGACTGCTTCTCCACAGAAGAGAGGTGTATGTACAGCAGTTAAGACAGCTACACCTAAAAAGCCTAACTCAGCTCTTCGTAAGATCGCCAGAGTACGTCTTTCAAATGGAATCGAAGTTACTAGCTACATTCCAGGAGAAGGTCACAACCTTCAGGAGCACTCAGTTGTTCTTGTTCGTGGTGGTAGAGTAAAGGATTTACCTGGTACACGTTACCATGTTATTCGTGGAACTCTCGATACAGCCGGCGTAGCTAACCGTAAGCAGGCTCGTTCTAAGTACGGCGCTAAGAGACCAAAGGCTGCTAAGTAATAGCACTGGGTGAATCAATCAGTACTATTCATACTTAAGCAAATAGTATGAAATTTAGGAAACTCTAAACAAAACTAAATTGAGTGTTGGAATTCATTTCACAAATTCATGATACATCCAGCGCGAACACATTTAGCGGAATACATGTGAGTACCTATGATCTAATTATTATTAATTAAGGAGGGAAGAGACGTGCCACGTAAAGGACATATCCAAAAAAGAGACGTAT
>JAUNIR010000080.1 GCA_030523345.1 Lachnospiraceae bacterium | reverse complement strand
ATAGCTTCTAATGGTGGTATTCCAAATCCCTCATATATCGACGGATATATAAATCCTACTGTGCTATTATATAGTTTCACTAGGTCTTCCTGCTCTACATATCCAGTCAGTACTATATCCTCTTCATTTATCTGATTTGCCTCAATGGCATCATTTACACTACTGAATATATCTGAATACTGCCATGCTTTTTTTCCTACAATTACAAGTTTTAAGTCATTCTGTGTTTCTGACTTATATTGGATGTATGCCTGTATTAGTCTGGATATATTCTTTCTTGGCTGTAAATTTCCTACAGTTAATATAAAGTTGCTATCTTTATCAATTCCATATTTTTCCTGCAGGTAACCTCTGTCAACAGGCTTATCAAGTATATGAAAGCCCTCGTCAACAGCATTAGGTGCTACTACAATCTTATCCTCATCAATTTTATATACTTCTGCAATCTCTTTCTTAGAAAACTGTGATACTGTTATGATTTTGTCGCTTTTCTCTGCCGCATACGGTATTAATAGCTTCTGTCTAATATATTCTTTCTTTGTAAATATACCCTTGATACGTTCAAAACATATATCATGAATTGTACACACCACTTTGCATGGCCTTATAAATGGGATAAAGTACTGTACATGTAATAAGTCAAGCTTATACTTTAAGCACAGATATGGTAGCTCTATGAAATTCCTAATTGCTGCTTTATGACTCTTGAAATATACTATTTTAAATACTTCTTTTAATTTTGAAATGTCCGCCTTCTCTGTAACGAAGAGATAAAGTTCCGTTCCATCCAAAGCACTCATATTTTCCAATATATTTCTATAATATGTTTCATTTCCACCAGAATGGTCCCCAAGCATATGGGCATCTATACCTACTCTGTACATCAGTATTACTCCAAATTTAATTACATATCTTACTTAACCGACTAATTATGCTTTGCAAAATTCCTTCTCATACTCATCTGCAATAAGCTTCCATGAGTAATGATCTTTTATTCTGTTCTTAGCTTTGATGCCCATCTCTTCTGCTTCTTCAGGTAATAGCTTTTCTGACATATTAATCACTTCTTTCAAACTGTCTTCATCCTTCTCCCAACAGAATGCTGCATCTTCTACTACTTCCTTATTAAATCCGACTCCTAATACTAAGTTGAGTTTAGTACTTGCTAATGCCTCAAGTAGACTAGGGTTTGTTCCTCCTACTTCATGTCCATGGATATATGCATAGGCATTCTCTCTAATCTTCTTAAGTAGCTCTAAATCGTATACCGGATTTGCGAATATAATTCTCTCATCACTCTTATAACCTGTTTCCTGCTCAATCTGATCCATTAAAGGCTTGTTCTCAGTTGTGATAATTACAAGTTTCTTACATGAAGTACTCTTCATGAATTCCCGTATAATTACATCGTAATTATTCTCATTAACGAATCGTCCTACTACCAGATAGTATTTGCCAGGCTTTGCATTATGTGCTTCATACCAGTTAACTATCTTCTCATCATCATCTGCTATCTCTGATGGTGTCATATGTGCCCCATATGATATGTACGTAGTTGATGGATTGTAATTACAGTAATCAGACTTAATATAATCTTCTATATGCTTACTGTCACATATTATTCTGTCAGCATGCTTAACCATTAGCTTCTCAGATAGTTTCCAGTACATTCTGACACCCTTAGACCATTTACGTCGCATCCATTCATGACCGTCAGGATTTAAGAATACCTTACCACCGCAATTATGAATCATATTTACATACTTATGCACAAATGGTCCGATTCTGCAGGCTAATATATATACAGCTGGATTCTCTACCTTGTTAGCCTTGATATGATCACATATAAGCTTTAATGACTTTATATCATATATGACAGCCTGCGCAGACCCGAGATAATCTGGTACTTCTACTAAGTGACACATTGCATTGCAGTACTCGAATGTACCATTTACTACTTCCGATGCCCCCTCTAGCTTAGACACATCCATACTACCCTGTCCATTGGCCTTACACATTATATGATACTTTATTGACTTATTATCCTTGTGTGCTTCTATAAGATTCTGAACGAAACTTTCAAAGCCACCATACTGGGATATTCCCTTAGCACCGCATATATATACTGTACGTGTTTTATTTACACGTTTCTTTTTAGCCTTATTATTACCAAAGTAATCAAGCTCTCCACCATTCTGGCTTTTCCAGATTAAGTATTTTGTATTAGTTCTTAAGTATCGCGTAAATAGTCTCTTAGGGTCCTGAATGAGTCTATACAGCCATTCAAGGCTTCTGTCCTGCATCCACCTCGGTGCTCTCTTAATAGTTCCACACTCATAGTCGAAGGCTGCACCTACACCTATCATAAGACCCTTTACTTTATCCTCATGAGCAGCCATCCATACTTCCTGCTTAGGAGCACCTAGACCTACCCAGACAAAGTCTGGAGCTGCTTCATTAATAGCTTTTATTACTTCATCGTCTTCCTGAATAGTAAGAGGTCTGAACGGAGGTGATATCATGCCACATATCTCCGCTCCTGGATATCTCTCTTCTATTACATCTC
Source organism: Lachnospiraceae bacterium (assembly GCA_030523345.1). GTDB lineage: Bacteria > Bacillota > Clostridia > Lachnospirales > Lachnospiraceae > UBA2868. The sequence goes on along the minus strand of JAUNIR010000080.1, from coordinate 7,885 downwards.
TCAGCTTATCTAATGTTTCCTGCGTTGATCCATAGAAGAAGTGCTTCCATCCGTACTTATGACTTGATTTAAGAATTCTCTTCATAAGATCTGGCCCCGTTACACGACGTGCCCCCTCATGACCATGTTCCCTACTGAATCTGGATAGAGGTCCTCCATCAGGAAGCGATATTACTGCTTTGTTCTGAATTGCCTTATAATCTTCATCTTCTGATGCTGTTACAGTTGTATGTACATTGGACACACATATATACTTGCCGCTCCAGTCCTTAAGATTCTCTCTAATCTTGTCGCATGTTTTTTCCATATTTGTGACGCTTATATTAACACCCATAATATTACATGTATCAATAGCGGTTAATTCGCACAAATAATTACCCGCCATAGAAGTTACAGCGTCTTTAGAAGGCATAAAATCAGAAAATTCTGGTGCTATGCTTACTCTAATATTGTAATTTGTAGCCAGTACTACGATATCCTTGATACCCTTCCTGTCTATATCAGGATCTGCAATGATAATCATCGTTACGTCGCTATTGTCTAAGACATCTCGTATAGCGTCCTTTTTACCCATGTAATTAGGAATATCTGGATTCTCTTCATCCGACAGATACCCATAGAGGCTTAGATTCATATATCCATTTACTAACATAGTTCTATATACAGTTCTTGCATTTCTTCCAGAACCTATCAGCAATACATTATTAGTAATGTCTAATTTAGCATCATATTTATTAACAAGCTTATCTACTAGAATTCTCTTAATCAAAATAGCTATAAACGATAAAACAGCAAAATACGCAAGTAATAGTCTTGAGAACTGTTCCAATTCAAATGCATATATAATTACACAGTCTATAGCAATTCCTATAAACGTAGACTGTGCCACATTCCTTATTTCATTCAATAGTGTCTTTATATGAAGTGTAAAATATGCTCCAGACATGTAGGTTACAACTACCATAGTAATTGTAAATGTAATTGCTACTAACACATAATGGACGCTGTCCCAAGGCTCGAAATACTCTCCGAAAGGAACAACAACTCTGAGAAGTGTTGCTAGCCAGTACATGACAAATATTAACGTCATTTCTAATAATATGTTTAATACTTTTGCTAGGTTTTTATGTCTATTTAATACTTCCATTTTTCTGTCTTCCACAAATAAAAAGCCGTAAAACTCCTTTTACATTTTACGGCATTTTACACTTTATAGCAACGAGATATCATGTTTATAACTGTTCAACTAGTATGTCTGCTCTTTTGGCATGGTTTCTCGCAATCTCTTTACAAAACCATCATCAATGTCCCTGCAGCTATCAGAACGCATCCAATTATTGATTTGATTGTAAATTGCTCATGCAGGAAAATAAAAGCAAGTACAAGTGTAATTACCACACTAAGCTTATCTACTGGTACTACTTTTGAGGCGTCTCCAATTTGTAAAGCCCTATAGTAGAATAGCCACGAAGCGCCTGTTGCTAGACCAGAGAGTACTAGGAAGATCCAGCTTTTTCTGCTTATTTCAGCTATTCCACCTTGCGTATGAGTTATAAATACCATTCCCCAGGCCATAATTACTACTACAACCGTCCTAATTGCAGTTGCTAGATTTGAGTTTACGCCATCTATTCCTATCTTAGCTAAGATTGATGTTAATGCTGCAAATACAGCAGATAATATTGCAAAAATTAACCACATATCGTTTTCTTTATCCTCCAATATATAAATATGAAAAACCGACCTCCAATTGCCAGATATAAGTAATCCGTTTTACTATGGATTCCTAAACTGCCTCTTGGGGTCGGTATTATTATAGTACACGTATTGTATTTTAGTTTTGTTTTTTATTAATTGTATTCTGTTTTTGACTTATTTTGTTTTTGGGCTATGTTTTAACCCTCTTTTTTGTATCCACACTTGTAGCACACGCCGTTTTCATCAAGGGCTACGCCACAGCAAGGACATCTGTCTATAGTGCCGTCAACCGTATATTCCTGTGACGCTTTGTTATCACCGCTGGAGAATGTGATTTTGGTGATATTAAGCTTGTCTTTTAGCAAGTCATAAGTAATCTTAATCATTCCCTCAACCGTCATTGTTTCCTTAGTAACAACTAGTCGACAGTTTGGATGGGCCTCGGCTAAATCAGTCTTAAAGGCCTCTCCCATGTTCGTGTTCTGAGGGCTACCACTGCGAATACCTTGCTTTTCGTATACATCAAGAATCGCTGGAAGTATTGGATCGTCCTGTCTAAGAATCAGCGCATGGTCGAAATTCTTAAGAACTGACCACGCAATCTTCTTAATCTCGTTGCATGGAAACACCATATTAACGCCTTCGCATATACTGTCCTCAACTTCAATTGTCATTATTCCCGTGTGGCCGTGAAGATACTGAGCCTCGCCGCAGAAACCATAGAAGCGGTGTGCATACTGCAAATTAAATGTTGAAATGCTTTTCATAGCTTGTCTCCTTTCTTTTAGTTTTTACATGTTTTTCACATGTATTTTTGTAAATGTTTCCGCTGAAAGCCTTTGTTTGGGTTGCCACTTGTATATTCAATATATCTTCATATAATAGCGACAATATTAATGGTGAGAATGTTGATTATCTGCTAACAAACGGATAACACTTCATGCCCAAACAATATCACGGAAGGCTAGTTAATTTGCTGGCTAAGATTTTGTTTTTTCATGGAAAAAATATAAAAAGTTGGCTCGCAATGTGACCATTTAGGTGTGCTATTGTTAGGGCACGAAAAAATTCTTATCGCCATAAACAGTAGCGTGAGGCATCTGAATTACTAATACGATGATGTGCCCACGCATTTATCTAAGGAGGAATTAACTATGAATAAAAATGTTTTAAGTAAGCTTACTTATGGATTGTACATTTTATCATCAAAGGACCACGACAAGGCCAGTGGCTGTATCATCGATGTCTGTGTACAGGTCGCAACAAATCCAGATAGAATTCTAATTTCTGTTATGGATTCAAATTACACTAGGGAACTAATTAAAAAAAGTGGAGTATTTTGTATAGCAGTTCTATGTAAAGACTGCCCGTTTGAAATGATTAAACACTTCGGTTATCAATCTGGAAGGGACGTTGATAAGTTCGAAGGGCTGACAACATTTACAGACATAAATGGTGTGCCAAGTGTGCTGTCTTGTGTGTGCGCTACAATTAGTGCGAAGGTCGTTGAGCGCATTGATTTAGGAAGTCATACCGTATTTATAGGAATTGTTAAGGATCAAAAGTTCCTGTCCTGCTCGGAGCCAATGACATACGCGCACTATCAGGAACATGTGAAGCCGAAGGTTGAAGGACTCGATGACCACGTCACACAAAACGATGAAAAGTGTGTTGATTCTCCTGTAGAGGCTGATAAATCAGGGGATAAATACCACAAGGATGCCAACACCCTGGGACTTTATGAAACAGCAAATAAACTGGCTATGGAAGAATGCTGCACGAAGGAGCGCCCCATCGTCGGTTGGAAGTGCACCATTTGTGGTTTTGTGTATCAAGATCCTGTACTACCAGATGATTATATGTGTCCTGTCTGTGGTCACCCATCTAGCGACTTTGTTCCAATTTATGGGTGATATGTTGTTCTTGTATCTGTTTGCAGATAGAGAATCATAATAGGAAGCAACTACGGATTATTATGGTTTCTTTGCAGATGAGACTATAAGAATAAGCTATTAAAAAGAACCGCGATGTGATATGTATTGACTTACCCCTGATACATGTCACAATCGCGGTTTTTTCTTATCTCATAACAGTGAGAACAGTGCCAAACTTAATCCACTTATCCATATCTGCTTTGCTACTACTATCTACATAAATCGTTTCACCGTAGCTATTGATAGGTCTTAATTCACATGGACTCGTCTGCTTAAATTCACGAATATAAATCTGGCGTGTTTCCTTATAAATAAAAATACCGATGTCACCATCTCTTGGTGCACGTTTACTAATTAATAGCACGTCACCTTTCATATACACTGGGTGCAAGTGGTTAGAAGTAATTTTAACCCCGCAATCAACGCGCTCTCTACTGTTCTTTTTATATTCTGAAATATTGGCTGTAATAAAGTCTCTTGAGTCGAGGGTCATGCCATCTTCCATGTTACCCGTAGGGACAAAAACTGTAACGCAGTCTTCATCATTCACGGTCGAATTGTCGCGACCATCCGGCGGAAGCTGGTACTCTATCTCAATCATATATCTAATGGCCTCCTGACGATGCCTTGGAAGTTCCCTGAAGTATCTAATCATCTCAAGCTCGGGCAGGTCGTCCCCACACAGTTCACGCACAGTCTTCCCCGTAAGCTTCTGAATCTGATGCGCCAAATAGATATCTATATTGGCTTCAAACGGATTTGCAATAAGGATTTTGTATTTTGACAGAGATATCTGAAGCGCATCGGCCATCTTTTGCTGTGTCAGCTTCAGGCGTTCCCTCTCTAATTCTATATTTGCTGCGAAGTTCTCATATAACTGTGTTCTAGTCATTGTAACCTCCTAACGATTGGATGTGTTATCTATCTGCGGCGTCGCCTGCTGCCAGGATTACACATACCATAATTTGCCACCCTCTTTAATTAATTATATCACCAGATTTGTGTGACGTTTATACAACTTTTAGCCAATTTCTTGGCTATTTTTATGTTTTTTCATTCATTTCTTAAAAAAGTTGGTTCGCACATTGTCTCTACACGAATGATAATATGCACTTACACGAAGAGAGAAATCCATTTTCTATCTACGTTCTCAATATAATGTCCTGCGGTATTTTCGAAATTAGAATTAACCTTGTCTATGTCCGGATGATACCTGAAACGTTCTAAAGTACCGCAGGGCGACTAATGGAATGATATGTTGGTCACCGCAGCACGGCTCGTGGGCATGAAGTCAAGGATATACTTAAGGAGGATAAAAAATGTATAGAGCGTTAAAGTATACGAATCTCGTATTTTTCATATTGATGATAGCCATAAATTCCCTGGCAAACTCCCTGCCAATAGGCTACGGAAAAACCGGTGAAATATCGAAGAAATATCCTAACCTCTTCACACCGGCACCTATAACATTTGCAATATGGGGTGTTATTTATTTAATGCTTGCAATATTCATTCTCTATCAGTTTGATTTTTTTAATAGAAACGACTACGCCAATGTGTTCGTTGAATTGGTTGGACCTTGGTTCATAATAAGCTGTATTTTGAATATTGGCTGGATATTCAGCTGGCACTATGACAAGATTGGCTTATCAATGTTATTTATGGTCGGACTTCTTTTTTCACTAATTGTGATTAACTTAAGAATCTCTCCAAGTAGTATCATGCAGGCAACTAATACCAAGTCTATTGCTCTCCTCGCTAGACTCTGCATGCATGCCTTTGACATATATCTTGGTTGGATTGTAGCCGCAACAATTGCTAATTTAAGCGTCTTACTTGTTGAAATGAGATGGGACCGTTTCGGTTTGCCCGAAGAAATCCTTACTATCATTGTACTCATAATCGGAGCAATATTGGGTATGCTCTTCATATTAACCTCACAAAAGTACTTTGGCGCTCTGGCAATTATATGGGCCTACTGTGGAATACTTATTAAGCATATTTCACAGTCAGGCTACGGCGGCAAATACCCCGCCATCATCACAACAACCGCTGTTGGAATCTTCCTTATATTTGCGGCAGCACCTATAAGAATACTTATGAATATGAATATGGATAGGTGATGAATCCCATCCACGCGGGATATACATAACAGGATCTGGTTTGGCGGACGGATCCTGTGACATAATTAAAAAATCGGGGCTTACACCCCGATTTTTCTTTGCAAATTATTCTGTATATTTGTCTTTCTACAAATTTATTTATCTATGAAAGCACTGGCTTTAAGCTTTCTGCAAGCTTGTCTTTTTGCGCCTGAGCCTCTGCTAAATCTTTACCTAATGTTGTAAAGTATGTTTTGATTTTTGGCTCTGTTCCAGAAGGTCTAACTACCACTGTTGCGCCACCCTCTAATGAATAAATAAGAACATTAGCTGCTGGAAGGCCTGTTTCTTCTGGCTTAGCGTAGTCTGTAACCTTCTCCACTTTATAGCCTGCAAAATCCTTAGGTGGATTCTCACGAAGGTTAGTCATTATAGATGCCATTTTGTCCATACCTGTAAGTCCTGGGAACTCAAATGAATCAACCTTATTAAGATATCTGCCATACTCCTTATAAATCTCCTCAAGACGTTCCTTGATTGAGCTTCCTGTTGAACGATAGTAAGCAGCCATTTCGCAAATAAGCATTGAAGCAATTACTGCATCCTTATCACGAACATATGGGCCTGCAAGGTATCCATAACTCTCCTCAAATCCAAAGATGAATCTATCTACCTCATCTGCTGCCTCAAGTCCTGCAATCTGATCACCAATCCACTTAAATCCTGTAAGTACTGATCTAAGTTCTACTCCATAATGCTCAGCTACAGCATCAGCAAGTGGTGTTGAAACAATTGATTTTACTGCAACAGGATTAGCTGGCATTGTGCCTTTCTCAATTCTACCTGCTGCTATATAGTCAAGGAGTAATACTCCCATTTCATTTCCGCTAACAAGCTCATAGCTTCCATCTGGACACTTCATTGCAATACCAACTCTGTCTGCATCTGGATCTGTTGCAAGCATTAAGTCTGCTCCTGACTCCTTAGCAAGCTCAAGTCCAAGCTTAAGTGCCTCAAAAATCTCAGGGTTAGGATAAGAACATGTTGTGAAGTATCCGTTAGGGTATTCCTGCTCTGGAACTATTGTAATATCAGTAATTCCGATGTCGTTAAGTACTCTTGTAACTGGAACAAGTCCGGAACCGTTAAGTGGCGAGTACACAAGCTTAAGTCCCGCACTCTTACAAAGACCTGGACGAACCTGTCTGTCCTCGATTGCCTTGTAAAAAGCGTCCTTACAGTCATCCCCAACAAACTTGATCAAGCCCTTCTCGACACCCTCGGCAAATGAGATGAACTTAGCACCTGTAAGTACGTCTGTCTTCTGAATTTCTGCATAAACAATAGCTGCTGCATCATCTGTCATCTGACATCCATCTGGTCCATATGCCTTGTAACCATTGTATTTTGCTGGGTTATGAGATGCAGTTACCATGATACCAGCATTGCAGTTATAGTAACGTGTTGCGAAAGACAATGCTGGAACTGGCATAAGTGCATCATAAATTCTTACATTAATGCCATTGGCGGCTAATACACCTGCGGCTGTTTTTGCAAATACATCACTCTTAAGACGTGAGTCATAGCTGATGGCAACTGTCTGATTGCCGCCCTGAGTCTTAACCCAGTTTGCAAGTCCCTGTGTAGCCTGCTTAACTACTGGCACGTTCATTCTGTTAGTGCCTGCTCCAAGCACTCCACGAAGTCCCGCTGTACCAAACTTAAGTGATACTGCGAATCTATCTTTTATCTCGTCATCATTGCCTTTAATCTTCAAAAGCTCTGGCATAATGTCTGCATCATCAAATGAAGCTTCAAGCCAACGTGAATATTCTGTGTTATACATATTTAGGCCTCCTTTTGTTGGTGGTTTTGGCGGACGTCCCCGCTTGATTTTTCGCGACCTTACACATACTCAATGCTTGTAAGTCGCCTACTTTTTCATTATATAAAAAATCTATTGCTTATGCAAAGGGTTTAAGCGGGTGTGGTTGGGTATTATTAATCTGGTGGCATTGGTTTGTGGACATGTGGGCATTGTTTTTGAGATTTTGTGCGATTACTATGCCCGGATAGCTTTAATTTGTGGGCGAATGGGCATTGTTTTTGAGATTTTGTGCGATTACTATGCCCGGGAGGCTTTGATTTGTG
>JAUNIR010000234.1 GCA_030523345.1 Lachnospiraceae bacterium | reverse complement strand
AATACCTTTCATAAAGCTTATCATTTTCCCTGTTTGGCTCCCACATATCATGATTACCTGGCACATATAGCACAATTGCTCCACTTTTCTCTTCAAGTGATGTTATCGCAGGCAATGTAAGTTCGACATTCTCACTAATGTCACCTGCAATAATAATATATTCTGTTTTTTCACTCTTTGCATATGATGCAAGTTCTCCAATTACATCATAGTTCTCATTAATATCAATATGTATATCTGATATGATCAATGTACGCATCCTTGATTCCTCCTAATTAAGTCACATTGTATCTCGTCAAAAAATCAATCCGCATCCAAACACTGTAAGACATGCGCACAACGCAACGACTACAAGGCTTTTGTCAAATAGTGCAAGCACTATCGCCACTCCCACCCCTGCCACAGCACTTACAATATTGTCTGTAGCATATAAAACTGACGGAAATGTCATCGCCATTAAGCACGCATATGGAACATAGTAAAGAAATGATTGTATGTATCTATTCTTTATTTTCTTTCTGAAAACTGTTAATGGAATCATTCTTATAAGATAAGTAACAATTGCCATTGTAAGTATGTATATATATACCATGATGATTACCTTTCTAAGTTATTGCATAATAATACATAAAAATGAAATTATTCCGTCGGATTAACAGGGAAAAAATATGCTCCTACTCCTGCTGCAATAACCGTCGATATAATAATTCCTATTCCGCTTGAAATAAACGATAAAAATGGTACATAGTAAAGAACACAACTTACTGCAATCGCTATAACTACTACCGTTAAAACTGATCTGGTTCTTTTAGCTACAGGTACAACTATGGCAATAAACATGCCATATAAAGCAACACCCATTGCAACACTTACTGACTTTGGCATCAGACTTGCAGCCACGCCGCCAAGAGTTGTTCCTGCCACCCAACCTACAATAGGAAGAAGTTGCAGTCCTGCCATATATGAAAACGTTAGACTTTTGTTATGTGCCATTGCCACTGCAAATATCTCATCTGTATTGGCAAATGCCACAACAAATCTTTGCCAAAGCTTCATATCAGGCGATAACTTTTGCGATAATGATAAACTCATCAGCGCATATCTAAGATTTATAATAAGCTGTGTAAGAATCATTTCTATCAATGTTCCACCCGCTACAATTATCTGTATTCCAGCAAATTGTCCTGCACTTGTAAGATTGGTCAGACTCATCAATGCACCATCAAACACAGAAAGTCCACCGGCTAAAGCCATTATTCCTAAACTAAAACTTACTGATAAATATCCAAGAGCTATAGGTATACCATCCTTAAACCCTACTTTAAATTCGTTATTCACCACATAACCTCCGTATTCTGCACTTATACAATTATAGTGCATGTTTTTAATATCTTCAATTGCAAAAATATCAAATTCATGTCATACTGAGAAAAAATAGAACAGGCTGTCCCATTATCCATTAAATTACAGTAGAAGGAGTGTTGTTATGAGTTTAAAAGAAGAATGGTACAAACAAGAAATAAACGATAATGAGAATACCAATTTTCATAGTCCTCTTGAAGAAGAATATTCCTTCTACAAAGCAGTTAAGTTAGGCGATATGGACTATGTAAGAACTAATCTTGAAAGTGGAAGTTTTATAAATCCAAAAGGTAAAGGTATTTTATCTAAAAATTCTTTAACTAACCTTCGCTATCACTATGTAATTGCTGTTGCCATGATCACAAGACAGTGTGTTGAAGGTGGTATGGAACTTGAACAAGCTTACAGACTTAGTGATT
>JAUNIR010000233.1 GCA_030523345.1 Lachnospiraceae bacterium | reverse complement strand
GTGGTGATGGTCATCTTCGGCCTGCTGGGCCTGACCATGGTGCAGATGGAGAAGTTTGGCACCGATCCGCTGTATCCGGTGCTGCTGATCTTTGGTGAGGTCTGCGTGGTGCTGTACTCCATCTACATCTGGTTCTGCTTCAGCCTGACCGTGGACGAAAAGGGCGTGCGGCTGCAGAAGGGACAGAAGCTTATCGAGTCTTGAGAGGAATTTGTTTTTCTATTTTAAATTTTGATACAAGTTATCAAAGTCATGGCTTTTACAAAACAGCCAAGGAATTTATAGAATCAAATAAATTTGATTACAAAGAAACACATACTTTACTCGAAATTTATAGTGCTTTGCTTACGCCTAAATTCACAGACTATGTAGTTAAAAAATACATAAGTAAACTTAAAATGCAATCTAGTTCAGTTCTAGACATTGTGGATTTACGAAATTCATACGACTATTTATCAAACGTAGTTGGAAAGCAAAAAATGGATTCTTTAAATTCTGCAATAATGGAATCATTTTTATTTTGTCCTGTTGTAAATTCATTCTTACAATCGATTACAAACAACTATTTACTTTGTTTGTTATACAGGGACGAAGAAACGTCAAAACAAATATTCCAGCTAATTACTGACTAATAAAAAACTAAACTTAAACCAGCGTGACTTTAAACGACAAAGAGTCACGCTGGTTTTTAATTTTAGAGGGAAATATTGTGAAATTATATTGTATTTTGGAATTAATTGTAATATAATACAAGAAAAAAGGGTTTTTTAACGTTTTAGTGCAATAAAATTAAACAAAGGAGTGAACTTTAATATGTTCAAAAACAAAATTCAAAAATTAATTGCAACTACTTTAATCTTATCAATATTGACTGCTGATTTCAGTTTTTCTGCCAGTGCATTCAATCAAGTCGCTATCCCAAAATCTAACATACCTACATCCAAAGTCCCACCCGCACATTTGGCAAACAGTAAAGCTGAACCCGTGTCAGTTAAATCTATGACCTCAGAAATTAAAAAATTTTTAGATCTCAATTCAGATAATAAAAAAAATAGTTTAACAAAAGCTCAAAACTCTGCGTATTCAGGAACTTGCGGAAATAATGTAACCTGGGACTTTCAACCAAGTACAGGTAAGCTCACTGTTTCCGGTTTCGGCGAAATGTTTAGTTACGCAAATACTGAAAGTACTCCTTGGTTTTCATTGAAATCTTCCATAACTTCTTTGGAAATAGAGGACGGTATAACAAGCATTGGTTCTCAATCTTTCGGACACTGTGATAATTTGGAAAGTGTTACGATACCTGATTCTGTTACTAATATTCAAATTGGTGCATTTGTTGTAAATGAAAATTTAGTATCAGTAACTTTTGGGAAAAACATTCGCCGCATCGGGCGAGGGGCTTTTTGGGGTTGTGCCAAGCTGGAATCCGTTTCTCTACCAAATTCGCTTGTTTCAATTGGATTATTTGCTTTTGGTTCTTGTTCCAATTTAAAATCACTTACTTTTGGAAATAGATTAAAAATAATAGGACAAAATGCATTTTCTGATTGTGTTAGTTTAACATCGATTACTATTCCAAGTTCTGTTACTTCTATTAATGCATGGGCTTTTGTTGGTTGTTCCAATTTAGAAACAGTTGTATTAAAAGCATCAAATAATGTGTTAAGTTATTTAGGAGAAGGAGCCTTTGCATATACAAAGCTCAGATCATTTACATATTTTAGTAAGATGGACGTTGGAAATTATTATGATAAACAATTTGACTACACTAATCTAGAAT
>JAUNIR010000232.1 GCA_030523345.1 Lachnospiraceae bacterium | reverse complement strand
AAGTCTCCTACGGGGAAATATACAATAACAGCATATTTAGATAATGGTGGTGCAACAGTTGACTTCTCCGTGTTATGCGTGCTTGATAATGGGAAAAATACTAAAAATATTTATTCTAATTATCATTGTGATACAGCAAAAATAAAGTGGCTTGATGATGATACTGTTATAATAAATGGTATCAGGTTAGAAAATGTTGAAAGTGATGTATATGATTGGAGGCGAGAATAATAAATAATGAGAGAAAGATAAAGAAGTACCTGGTTATATTTTTTGTATTAGCCATTTTATTGTATTTTTTCCCTTTTTATAATTTATTGGCAGTAAAGGGTGAATTTCCTTATAGATGTAGTAGAAATTCAAAAGCATATAGGATGTTGATGTTTCGTGGATTCCCCACGGATATAAAGGAAGCAAATGACATTATAAACAATGCTGAAAAAGCATTTGACGAAGTTGGCGTGACACATGCAGAGGCAAGGAAGAAATATGGCGTTTTAAGTATGTATACTTTTGATAAAGATACTTATCCTAAAATCGTTACGACAAAGCATAGCATACGGATTTGGTCGGTTAGATTGAATTTGAAAAATTCAAAATATGATGGATATTTATGGGTTAATTATACACAAGAAGGATTTGATGAAAAAGGTAAATTGCAATCAGGAAGCTGGGGAGTCCCATCTTTATGGTGTTTAAGGAAAATTAATAATCAATGGAAAGTGGTGGCTATAAAGGAATCAGCATAAATTATTAGTTTTTGTTATTCATAAGAGAAAATGTTATAATAAAATATACAAACAAATGTTCGAAAATTTGCGGAAATATTTGGAGGCAATATGGAAAAGCTAGGTGAAATATTAATATACCAATCCAAAGACGGAAAAACTAATATTGAAGTTAAGATGGATGATGATACTGTTTGGTTGTCACAAAGTCAATTGGTTGAATTATATCAAACGAGCAAATCAAATATTAGTGAACATATTAAGCATATATTTGAGGAAAAAGAATTGGATAAGGAGTTAGTTGTTCGGAATTTCCGAACAACTGCCGCTGATGGAAAATCATATAACATAACATATTATAATCTCGATATGATTATCTCTTTAGGATATAGAATAAAATCTGTTACAGCTACACATTTTAGAAAGTGGGCTACTGAGAGATTAAAAGAATATATGATAAAAGGTTTCACTATGGATGATGAGCGCCTTAAACAACTTGGTGGTGGCAATTACTGGAAAGAGTTGCTTGAACGCATTCGAGATATTCGTTCTTCAGAAAAAGTTATATATAGGCAAGTTTTGGATTTATATGCTACCAGTATTGATTATAATCCATACAGTGACGAATCAAGAGCGTTTTTCAAAATCGTTCAAAATAAATTACACTATGCGGCTCATGGACACACTGCTGCAGAAATAATATTTGAAAGAGCTGTTGCAGATAAACCATATATGGGATTAACCTCTTTTGATGGTGAACTTCCAGCAATAAAAGATATTACTATAGCAAAGAATTATTTAAAAGAAGATGAATTGAAAGTTTTAAATAATCTTGTATCTGGTTATTTTGATTTTGCTGCGGCTTAGCGTGTTTGTCATAATCTAATTTGATATTTTCGCCAAGACTTACAAGCAAGTTAGTTAAATAAGTTTGTATAGCTTTAGCATCTCTGTCTTTACCACTGCCTGCCTTAAACAATCCTTCAAGGAATTTCTTGAATTCTTCACTGTTGCCAGGCATATCAACTGCAAGTCTTATGCTTTCCGGCTTGGCATTGCGTATATTC
>JAUNIR010000231.1 GCA_030523345.1 Lachnospiraceae bacterium | reverse complement strand
GAAACAGAGAATAGGCAAAAACTCTTACAGGTTATGCAAAACACTATGGATGCAAGACTTGAAGATGCCGAGAGTATTGAAACACTAATTTCAAGCCAAGAAAAGCTCGGAGTAGTTTCAAAAACCGTTCAACTTGGCGGTGCTCAGGAGCTTTCTACTTATCTTACCAAGAGAGAAACACTTGAAAAATTAATTCCTGTTATGAACGATATGATTGCTCAGCAGTATGGAATAAATGCATCGCAAGAATCAGCCGCAAATATTGCCACAATGCTTGGAAAAGTTATGGACGGACAAACAGGAGCATTGTCAAGATACGGCTACAAATTCGACGAAGCGCAAGAAAAAATCTTAAAGTATGGAACTGAAGAACAAAGATGTGCTGTATTAACGGAAGTAATCACTTCTTCAGTCGGCGGAATGAACGAAGCTTTAGGGCAAACTGATGCAGGCAAAATGGCGCAATTATCTGCAACGCTCGAAGAAACTCAAACAAGGATCGGCGAAGTTGCAAATGAAATTAAGCTTTCTTTTGCACCAATGCTTAGTGAAATCGGAAACAAAGCGTTAAATTTAGGCGATTCTTTTGGAAAGCTAGTCGAATCTATTCTTTCAGGCGACGATGATTTATCCGATGAAATCGAAAAATTCAAAGAAACAGTTAAAACTTTAATTACAGAAATCGGAAAACAAATGCATGCATTCATTGAACTTGGAGGGCAGATTATCAGCGCAATCGGAGAAGGCTTATGGGCTGCGATAGAGCCATTTATCGGTCAAATTGCAGGCTGGGGATTAGTTATTGCCAGTGCAGTTATAGCTCTCGGCCCTCCTATTTCTGCAGCTGTGGGAACAGTTATGGCAATGGTTTCAAGCACAATAGCTACTTGGCCTGTAACTTTAGGAATTGCTCTTGCGGGATTAATTGTAGCCTTTTGGCCACAAATATCAAAGTTTTTTAGTGATTTATGGGACGGGATTTCTGTTTGGTTTAGTGACATTTGGAGTAAAATTTCGGATTTCCTAGAAAAACACTGGCAAGATATTCTCCTTTGGATTACCGCTTGGCCAATAGCTCTTATTAAAACTTTAGCTGACTTCTGGCCACAGATTTCCGAGTGGCTTAGTAGTATTTGGGATAATATTATGTCTGCCATAGAACCTATGTTTGAGTGGTTTTCCGATGCTTTTGATAACTTTTGTGTATTTATCGAAAATACTATGAATTCAATAAAAGAATTTTTCGTAAATGGCTGGAATTCGATTGTTTCGTTTTTTACTGAAACTGTTCCTGCGTTTATCGAGAGTATTTTAGAGTGGTTTAATCAGTTTCCGTACAAGCTCGGATACATCATCGGCGAAGCGATCGGATATATTACAAAATTTGGCATAGATTTATGGAACTTTGCAACTATTACTGTTCCGGAGTTTATCAATGAAATACTTAGATGGTTTGCAGAACTACCAAGTAAAATCTGGACTTTTTTGCTTGAAACAATTTCTAAAATTACAGAATTTTTCGGAAATATGATATCAATAGGAATCGAGAAAACATCTGAATTTATCAATAGCGTTATTAATTACATAAAAAAGCTTCCAAGTAAGATATCTTTATGGTTTAACGAAACAATGAGAAAAACATCCGAATTCTTTTCATGTGCCATAAATACCGCAAAAACAAAGACAAGCGAGTTTTTAAGTAGCGTAATAAATACGATAAAGAATTTGCCGGGACAAATCTGGACTTATCTTTCAAGCGTCATTCAAAAAGTAATTTCTTGGGGTTCTGATATGGTA
>JAUNIR010000230.1 GCA_030523345.1 Lachnospiraceae bacterium | reverse complement strand
TTTATTTCAGAAGCTGTAGACCAGACACGTGGATGGTTCCATTCACTTATGGCTGAGTCAACACTTCTCTTCAATAAAGCACCATACGAGAATGTAATCGTTCTTGGCCACGTTCAGGATGAAAATGGACAGAAGATGTCTAAGTCAAAGGGTAATGCGGTAGACCCATTCGATGCACTTAAGACATACGGTGCGGATGCTATAAGATGGTATTTCTACATCAATTCAGCTCCGTGGCTTCCTAACCGTTTCCATGGAAAGGCAGTTCAGGAAGGACAGAGAAAGTTCCTTGGAACACTTTGGAACACATATGCATTCTTTGTCCTTTATGCAAATATAGATAATTTCGATGCTACAAAGTATAGCCTTGAATATGATAAGCTTCCAGTAATGGATAAGTGGCTCTTATCAAAGCTTAATACAGCTATTAAGGAAGTTGATGAGGCTCTTGATTCTTACAAGATTCCAGAAGCAGCAAGAGTTCTTGATGGCTTCGTAGATGAGATGAGTAACTGGTATGTTCGTCGTTGTCGTGAGAGATTCTGGGCTAAGGGTATGGAGCAGGATAAGATTAACGCTTATATGACTCTTTACACAGCATTAGTTGAAATCAGTAAGGCAGCAGCTCCTATGGTTCCATTTATGACAGAGGAGATTTATCTTAACCTTGTTAAGAGCATTAATGCAGATGCTCCAGAGAGTATTCACTTGTGTGATTTCCCAGAGGTTAATGCAAGCTTTATTGATGCAGAACTTGAGAAAAACATGGATGCAGTTCTTAAGACAGTAGTTATGGGACGTGCAGCAAGAAATACAGCTAATATTAAGAATAGACAGCCAATTGGTAAGATGTTTGTAAAGGCTGATTTTACACTTTCAGATTTCTTTAAAGAAATTATTGCTGAAGAGCTTAATGTTAAGACAGTAGAATTCACAGATGATATTCGTGAGTTCACATCATATTCATTTAAGCCACAGCTTAAGACAGTAGGACCTAAGTATGGAAAGCTTATTGGTGGCATTAAGGCTAGCTTAGAGTCACTTGATGGCAACGAAGCTATGGATATACTTAATGCAGGTAATAACTTAGAACTTACTGTAAATGGTGAGGCAGTATCACTTGCTAAGGAAGACCTTTTAATCGAAATGGCGCAGAAGGAAGGATACGTTTCAGAGAATGATAATGTTATGACTGTTGTTCTCGATACAAATCTCACTCCTGAACTTATTGAGGAAGGTTTTGTAAGAGAAATTATTTCTAAAATCCAGACAATGCGTAAGGAAGCTGGATTCGAAGTAATGGATCGTATTAAAGTATATGCTAAGGATTCTGATAAGATTTCAGAAATTCTTACAAATAATAAAGCCGAGTTTATGTCAGAAGTTCTTGCTGATGATGTAGTTATCGGTTCATTAGCTGGATTTGAGAAATCTTGGAACATTAATGGTGAAGAGGTTACTCTTGCAGTAGAGAAACAGTAGTTTCAAACGTTATCGAAATCAGACGGTATAGTTTTCTATGGGGGATATAGAAACTGTAGTTAGCATTGATAGGAGGAAAAACGTGGCAAGAAAAGCAACATTTAATAAAGAGTCATTTAAAAAAGCTGTTAAAGACAATGTTAAGACACTTTATCGTAAGACAATTGAAGAGGCTTCAGAACAGCAGATTTATCAGGCTGTTTGTTACGCAGTAAAAGATACAGTAATTGATAACTGGCTTGCAACTCAGGAAGCTTATGAGAAGCAGGATCCAAAGACAGTTTACTATTTATCAATGGAATTCCTTATGGGAAGAGC
>JAUNIR010000229.1 GCA_030523345.1 Lachnospiraceae bacterium | reverse complement strand
AGTAGTTGTAGTAAAAAATAAAATCAGCATGGATAAAAAATGTAAAAATATAATACGGAAATACGACGCCGGCCCAATTGAATTCCTTAATTATATAAGAAATGCAAAAATAATAGTGTCTTCATCATTTCATGGCAATGTCTTTTCTATCATATTCGAAAGACCATTCTTAGCAATTGGAGGAAAACAAGATGCTAGAACAGGAAATCTGTTGAGCATTACTGGATTGCTTGATAGATCCGTGGATAACATTGAAAATATAAATGCCTTGAAAAAATTGTTTAAGGTTAACTTTGCTGAGGCAAAACAAGCAATAGCAAAAGAGCAAAAAAATACAGAGGCATATTTCAATGACGCGCTAGATATAGAAAGGATGAAAAATGAGTAGAGCTAAAAGATATTTCACCTTAGCAAAAATCTTCTTAATTAGAGATGGCTATAAGCGCGCAGACTATCTACGTCGCAAAAAATATTTTAAAAAATGCGGCAAACATTGCTATTTTCAGCCATGGAACTTTGGCACAGAACCATTCATGCTATCTTTTGGCGAGAACGTTCATGTTGCAAGTGGCGTTTCTTTCGTAAGCCATGATATTACGGCTATGATGTTCCGATATACAGATAATGATCAAAGTATAAAAATTCGCCGTGGACCAATCAGCATAGGCAATAATGTTTTTATTGGTTCAAATACAACACTTCTATACGATGTGAAAATTGGCAATAACGTAATCATTGGAGCTGGAAGCCTAGTTAATAAGGATATTCCCGATGGGTCTGTAGCTGCCGGTGTGCCATGTAGGGTTATTGGTAGCTACGATGAATATAAAAAGAAGATAAAGAGGCGAATCTAAAATATGCCCAATCTTATCTCTATTATCATTCCACTATACAATTCCGAAAGATATATTTCTGCATGCATCGAATCTTGTATCAACCAAACTTATAAAAATATCGAAATAATTGTCGTTGATGATGGCTCTACAGACAATGGTCTTACAGTGGTAAAGCAACTAGCAAAAACACAAAAAAACCTAATTATTATTCATAAGGATAACGGTGGGGTTAGCTCCGCCCGAAATGCTGGAGTCGAGATAGCCCATGGTGAGTATATCTGTTTTGTTGATGCCGACGATTGTCTCGATAAAAAATTCGTAGAGACGATGCTGGGGTATATGCTAAACAACAAGTCCGATTTCTGTTTCTCCAAAAATACCATCTCCAAAAAAATGCAGAAAGGCAGATTCAGCTCTAGTCCAAAAATTATTTCATCCGCCGAAGCAGAAGCCCTGCTGCTTAGCCAAAAAGTTAAAGTCGGTTGCTGGAATAAAATGTACAAAAAAGCAATTTTGCCAACTCCAGCCTTCTGTGAAGACTTGTTTTATGGGGAAGGTCTTTACTTCATAAATCAAATAGCCCACAAAGCTAGAAATATTATTGCCTGCGAAGATGAACTATACAACTATCGCAAAGTAAACCCTGAATCAGCCACTACGAAATTTAATATTAAAAAGATGGAAAACGGTGAAAAATCACTCCTGGCCATCAAAGAATTCATTGTAAAAGATGGTAGAAAAGTAAACCATATGTGGTCTATGCACTATTGTCTATTTTGCGTTAATGCTATGAGGGGAATTTTGAGAACCGATAAAAAAGATTACAGCTACAAGAAATGGCATCATAAGCTCACAAGAAACATCCTTCCAGCATTGCTAAGCACTGAAACGATAAAAAGTAAGTTGCGTATAATTGCTGCTTTTATATCGCCAAAATTATTAAATAAGCTTACGGAGCGAAAAAGA
>JAUNIR010000228.1 GCA_030523345.1 Lachnospiraceae bacterium | reverse complement strand
TTATCTGGATTGTTTGCTGCCTTTTGACAGAATTTATAAAAGATTCCGTTCTGAAGTTCAAAACCTTCCCCACTTGGCTTATATCCCATAATGAAATCTTCATATGAATAATTCTGGTGAAACTGTATAAACTCAACTCTTGAATCATCCTTCATTCCCATAATGGAATATGCTAATCTTTTAGCTGCAAATGTCTTACCAACACCCGGTGCACCCTGTAAAATGATGTTTTTCTTGTTTAATAACAACCCTTTCAAAGTCTCATACTTTTCAAGTGTCATATATACTTCCGACAAGAAATCCTCTTGTGTATATGTATCAACCCACTCACTACCTATAGGATTTTCCTGATTTTCTTCACGAATCATATCCATGATGAAATCATACTCTCCCTTGGTAAGCTTAAATAAACTACCCTGTGGATTTACAAAATATTCCATTTTTTCAAGCTCTGGAGCATCTTTTAAGGCAGTATAATCAATAGGTGTTGCAAATCCTTCCACCTTCTCAAAATAAAGATTTTCTCCATCATTTTCTTTTGTGATTCTGCATAATGCTACTATCTGTTTAACGGGATGAGATTCATAACCAATTACCAGATCGCCAGCTTTTGCATCAAGGAAATTTTGGAAAATTCGTCTCTTATTACCATTATCGTTATACATGGTATAGTTCTGCTCTTCTCCAACCTCAATATCAGCAAAACTCCAGATTTTAGGATTCGCATTTAACCACCAATAGTTTGCATCATTATCATCTGCATTTGCATATAATTCTGTATCAGAAAAATCAACTTGCTCCAATGCTTCAGCAAGCTCGTCCCTTAATTTCCAAACGAATGAACCTTCTTCATCATCAGATGCCTTTCTACCTGTAAAAAGAATAGACCAATATCTCTTTGAACCATCCTTTTCACGAATCTGAATATCACATCCAACATTATCTGCAATCTTTCTTGCCAATGCAGTCGCACCATTATTATAAAAGTTATAATTTTCTCCATATTTAACTGCAAGCTGCTTACATGTAGCCATTCCACCATAGTCCATAAGTCTATATAGTATTTCCCAGCTTTGAACATTGAAAAGGCTCTCATCCTCAAACAACTCCAGCCACTTCTCAACAGAAATACCAGGATTATAATCAGTTCCAATCCACTCTGTTTCCTCTTTTTTGCCAGAATCATTCAAATAATTCGCTATGTAAAATGAAATATCAAATGCTAACATTCTATGTGTTTCATCTGCACAACAAGCATCAGTTTTTTTACTTTCAAACAATGAAATAAGCTCATTATCTTTTAATACAGCTTCAAGAATACTATCAATAAGTGCTGTGTTTCCTTTTACATTTTCCTCTGTATGCCCCTTTGTAGGCTTAGAATCATTCTCAAGATATGCACAGGTTCCTTTACATACTGAATACTTGAAAATATCGTATTTATCTGGATAACGAAGCCACAAATACACAGTAATAGCCATAGGACGCTGGTAATGCTGAAATCCCGGAGATAAACGAGCTGATAATTCATCTGCATCTGATTGGAATTTCAAAATTCTCTCTGTTACATCTTTTGACTCATCATACAGACTGATAAACATAGCTTTTACAGCTTCTGGATCCTTTTCTGCATATTCCATCATCATTCTTCTTGGAAAGTTATTCATAGATGCCAAAAGGTTAAATGTTTTTTCAGTTGCCTTACCAAACATATCTGCAAAATCAGTTGCATTTATGTCCCAACGATCTCCAAACCACTTAACAGCTTCCCATTTATACCTTTCCTCATCCCATCTGGTATCAAATATAGCCTTATATTTTCCTA
>JAUNIR010000227.1 GCA_030523345.1 Lachnospiraceae bacterium | reverse complement strand
TCCGACGATATGGGGGGAACTGGCAAGGATCGCAACCTCGGACTATGGTTACTATTGGCTTCCCTCCATATCTTATATGTTTGGGTTTTTAGTAACAGGGATTATGTGTATGACGGTCATCATTTTAATAAAAGTAAAAAAAATAGAATTTAACTGGGAAAATGAGGATATATGAGGCGAGTGAAATATATGGATAAACAGGATTATATAATCGAAGTATCTCATGTAAGCAAAAGCTTTAAAGATAACAAAGTTTTAAAGGATGTTTCACTTTTGTGTGAAAGTGGCAAAATTTATGGCCTTGTAGGGCACAACGGTTCCGGAAAAACCGTTTTGTTTAAATCTATTTGTGGTTTTCTTTCCTGCGATGAGGGAACGATAACCGTCAACGGTAAAGTGATGGGGAAAGATAAGGATATGCTGACCGAGGCGGGGATCATTATTGAGGAACCGGGGTTTTTGCGGACCTGGAGCGGCTATCATAATCTGGAATTTCTTTATACTTTGCGAAACAAAAAGAATAAAGATTATCTCTGCTCTGTTCTGAGAAAGGTTGGTTTGGATCCTGCATTGAAGCGACCGGTTGGAAAATATTCATTGGGTATGCGTCAGAGACTTGCTCTTGCACAGGCTATCATGGAAGATCCGGGAATTTTGATTTTGGATGAACCTATGAATGGTCTGGACAAAAACGGGGTAAGAGAGATCAGGGAGCTTCTGTTAAAAATGAAAGAAGAAAATAAACTGATTATTCTGGCTAGCCATAACCGGGAGGATATAGAGGTCCTTTGCGACGAAGTTTATGAAATGGAGGGAGGAGTAATCAGTAAAGTGAAAAATGAAACAAATTAAAGGCTAAAAATGGCAGCCAAAAGTAAAGAAGGAGAAGATTATGATGAAGATGAACAGAAAAAACGGTTATGTGGAATAGCGGTATGTTTATATTTGGTGGGAAGTGCTGTTCCGGTGTTTGCAGATACAGTTAGATTTAATATTACTATACCGGGAGATATTATTTTTAAACAAGAAGGAAATGTCCCAGAAGTGATCGCCTATGCCGACAAGGCAAACGAACGCTTGCGCCGTCTTAAGCGGCACAGAACTACTAACACCGGAGACATCTTGAAAGAGCTTTAGATTTTTCAAGGATTGCTGGAAGAGAGTAAACGGAAGCCTGCGCGCGTATAGTCTTTATAATTTCCAGGAAGATGGGGAAAATGTACCGTTAAAAGGTTTTGACGAAATTGCAGTAACGGTAGAAACAAAGTATGAAAACTTATTTGATGAAGCTACTTATATAGCTACTCGGGCAAAATTTTATGAGCGTGCATACATAAATGAAGCTCAGCAGTATACGACAGAACCAATCTGGTATTTGGAAATAAATGACAATTATTCTCAAAAATACGTAATGTTGTTAATGCTGAAACAGGTAAGAGATATATTTAATGTAGGGTTAATACGATTAAAGAGAGATATTTTGTAGGAGAAAATTGAATGATAGGTGAGTGGAGCAGGAAAATATCAAACCAAATATGTGTAAATCGGAACGAAAGGGAAATTATTCAATATGGTTTAAATCAGCTTTTTTGGATACTATTAAATTTTATTGCAATTGTAATATCAGGTGTTTTATGGCACGAATTTTGCTTTGGTATCTTGGTCTTTTTAGAAATATATTTTTTGCGCCCGTATGCGGGCGGTTATCATGCTGATACAGAAATAAAATGCTGTATGATTTCTGTAGGAATCGTAAATGTTGCAATGTTAGTAAGAAAAATCAACGTGGTTCCGTTAGATAGTATGTTTGTTATTTATTTATGCTTCA
>JAUNIR010000226.1 GCA_030523345.1 Lachnospiraceae bacterium | reverse complement strand
TTCCTAGTGATATAAATATAGTAAATATGGCTTAGATAGTGTCAAGTAATTGCGGAATATAGGTATTTTTATAAATAATTTGGCAAGACAGTCGTTGTTATACAATGGCTGTCTTTTTTAATGTCTGGAAATTGAAATAGCTGGTTTTTTAGTAATGCTATATGTTTCATCTTTGATTTGATTGTCAAAGAAGGAAGTATTTAGTGTTTCTTTAAGTGATATTTCATTTTGTTCTGCTTTTAATGATGTTTTATCTGATGCGATTATATATGCTTTTCTAATGTCATAACCATTTAGGTGATTCTGTCTTAGATTCAGGTAGAATGGTAACCATTTACTTGAATAGGCTTTAGGGACACTGGTGAATTCACTGGCTATGTCGTGAGATATTGCCTGTTCCATAGCACAGCCAATCCCGATCTCTTTATACATTGTCTTGATTTGAGCCATATGATTGATGATGTATTGTGCTTTTTCTGATATGGTTTCTTTTCTTGATTCATTTTGCGAAATGATTATATCTACTAAACATTTGAAATCTTTTTTATTGTTTTTTATTGAATAGTTATATAGAAGACTTTTATAGGTATCATCTTTAGATATAGTATTTATAGCCAGACAGTAATGAAATTTATCTAAACCACATTTTACACTGTATGAATATGATGATAATTTAAGCTGGCCATTAAATATCCAGGATCCACCATCTCCCATAAGATAAACCTGTTTTATTTCGTCAATATCATATGCTTCATTGATATAGTCATCAACCAGATCGTATATGTCTTCGCTGCAGGCAATAATACGATGTGGATTGATAAGCTTGTTTCTTATATAAACCTCACCAGTTTCAGAATCAACTGATTTATATACATTTTCAATTCCTTCATGAACTATTACTTCTTTACACATCAGTTTATCTGTATCACTTCTTTGTGCAGGGATATACTTTTCATCAGCCATGATATATAGAGTTTCAGGAGTATTTAGTGGCTTAACTGGAAACTCAATCTTTTTAAAACGGTGTAATATCTTCCATACTGTTTGTCTTGGTATAGATTCTAAGATTCTGTCTTCATTTAATGAGAATGGTGAATTTAAAACGGTTCCTATATCTTTTCCAACTTTAATCATGGAGTTATCATCAGCGTATTTTTCAAATATTAAGCTACACACTGTGGGATCATATCTGTCTTTTCTGTGAAGGCCTATTTTCTCATCAACATAAATAAACGGTTTTCCTGTATTTCTATCAACGTATTCATGCCTGTAGTAGATAATATGACCAAATACAGTTATTATTTCTCGTTTCCGATATCCTTTAGAGTAATACCTTGAAGTTCTACCTTTCAACTTAAAGAAATAATCATCCATTTCTTCCAGGGTTTTTCTAATAATATCTCTGGCTCTTGAATGAATATAATAACCTAAAGAGCTTATGTATTCGCCATAGTTCATAGCGCTGGGATCAAACACAATAGGTGACAATAACTCTTCAATCCTGTTGTTTAATATTGATAAGTAGTCAGCTGTCTGTTTACTGTCAAAAATACGTGATAAAATGTCCATAGGTAATCCTCTCTAATTGATGTCCAAATTAAATTATAAGAGATTACCTTTTATTTTTCCTTTCCGCAATTAGTTTACACGAAGGGGAATAAGGGAATAATTGTCAAATTTGACAATATACTTTAAAATAAACATATATACTGTGATGATGGGAAGAGTAGATTATTGATTTTGTTTTAGAGAGTCTTTGTTGGTGAAAGAAGATACAAATAGGTAATTGAAAAAAGACCCGGAATAGAAATGCTTGATAGCTTTATAAC
>JAUNIR010000225.1 GCA_030523345.1 Lachnospiraceae bacterium | reverse complement strand
TATTGAATTTTTATAATGAAAAATTTCCGGACTGGCTAGAGCTGTATGACAGGTCAACATTAATGATAGATGAAGTAACTGCTTGTGAGTTTCTTGAAAAAATATACACAGATGACAGAGAATTCACATATGACAATATAAAAATAATAAAAGAAATATACGCGAATAATAATTAAAAATATAGGAAGAATTTTCCATTGATATGATGGAGAATTCTTCTTTTTTTGCGTTGTAAATATTATTGATAATAAATATTTATCTAGTGTTTTTGTAATATTGTGGGGATAAAACATATGTTAGATGAGTATAACATTATAGAAAATAATTTTACGCGTAGACAGGTTTATAACGAATATACAACTCCTGTTGTTGATACAGCTAAAATCATGCTGGAATTAGAGTATAGCCAGGAGAATTCATTAAATGTTGTAGCTGTAGAATGCTATTTAAGAACAGATTCTGATGGAGAACCATATGTAGATATTTATATGTACAGTCCAGTAGTATTTGAAACAGAAATAGTACGTCTTGTATGGAAGAAGGACTTTAGTATGTCTCAAGACGATGAGAATGATTTCCTTCGTGTAATCAGAGAACATCGCCTGAAGGTGGATCTTCAGAGATTTGCAGAATTTCAAATAGATGTAGATGAGGCTTATCCAGAATGTAATATAAAAAATCATTGTCTACAGAATCCAGGACATTACCTTGAAAATTTGTATTTTACACTTCATAGGTCAGGAGTTCGTGAGATATTGTATAAGAGTAACTTGGTAAATATAGCTTATCAATTATACGAAATGGAGGATTATAACATTATTGGCAGCTCTCCAACAGATATATTTGATATGCCTCTGAAACTTCTTAAAATTCTTAACCAGGCAGGATTAGTCGACAGACTGTATACAGAGGCTTCTCGCAATAAAGCGAGGTGTGTATACGAAAAATTCTCTGATTTTATAAATGTTAAAAAGGTATTGCCCAAGAAATATCAGTGGAAATATCTTGAAGAATATGAAGAGTTCAATGATACAAATGATGCTGAATTCAATGTGACAATTTATAAAAGACTTGGGGAACATTTTTGGACACAGTCAAATTACTTAGAGATTAAGGGATATATGAAGCTTGCTTCTAAACTGGGAGAATTATGTCCATATAGTAAAAAGGTTCCATCAGTCTTCGAGGTAGGAAGCAGATATAATACACTGACAAGGCTTGTAGACATATTGAATAGATCCGACTATCTAGATGTGAGAATAGAAGAGAATAATTACAATGAATACTATGAATATGAGGATGGAGAGTATGTCGTTATATTACCAAGGACTAGCTATGAAATATTCATGGAAGGTGTACATCAGTCAAATTGTGTTTCTGGCTATATTGACAGGGTAGCCCTTGGTGAAACAAACATAGCATTTGTGAGAAAGAAAAATTTACCACAAAAATCTTATATCACAATGGAGATAGAGGACGGAATTATTACCCAGGCACTTAGAAGATTTAATAATCTACCATCTAAAGAAGACTATGTTTTTATTTATAAATATGCAGAAGAAAAAGACTTAGGGATAGAGTTTGATGATATAGATGAGGATGAAATGATAGGGTAGAAACAATTCAGTATGAAGGTTGGTAGTAGGATTTGAAAAGAGGATACATAATCAGATATTAGTAGTTATATAAATAAAAAACCAGAGAAATCTTCAAAAAGTTTGGAGATTTCTTTTTTTTAAGCATTTTAAAATATATACTACAAAATCCATGACATAGAAGGGAAACCGAAAATATGTGAATCAGTGAGATCCTCAAAAATAGAAATAAAAA
>JAUNIR010000079.1 GCA_030523345.1 Lachnospiraceae bacterium | reverse complement strand
TGTACCAGGAATTACAAAATATGATCATAATGATATGTATTTAAATGATTTATATGCACTTGGTGATCCATTCCTCTCAAAACTTCCTGCAGTTAAAGAGCCTGGTTGGAGAATTGGACATATGCATAGGGAAGCACCTGAGGGATATGTTGAAAGCGTTATGTTTTCAGAAAATCAGATTAGAAACGAAGCAGCTAGTGAATATTATGATGTTATTAAATTAATAACTCATGGTGATTTATTTGATCAAAACAGAATTAAGGCAATTATTGATATAAATACTGGAAAATATGATTATCTTATTGATGAATATGCCAGCACATTAGATGAGAACAATAAACAGAAGTAGTATTTATTTAGAAATATAATGGGTGACAGGCTTAATAAAAAGCTAATTGAATTAAGAGATACTGGACTATATCCGTTCCACATGCCGGGGCACAAAAGAAATATTAAGGAGAATTATTCTTTTGGCGGTGTGCTTAAAAACATGTATGAAGCTGATATAACAGAAATAGATGGTTTTGATAACTTACATGATGCAAAAGATCTTATAAAGGATGCTGAAGAAAGAGCAAGTATTCTTTATAAGTCAGATGAGACTCATTTTCTTGTTAATGGTTCTACTTGTGGAATATTGTCAGCCATTTCTTCTGTATGTAACAGAGGGGATAAAATCATTGTTGCACGAAATTGTCATGTGTCTGTATATAATGCAATTTTTCTAAATGATTTAAGACCTGTATATGTATATCCTGATGTAGTTGAAGAAAACGGACTTAAGCTTTTATCTGGGATAAGTAAGGAAAGTATAGAAAAAGCGATTATTGATAATGAAGATGCCGTAGCTGTCATAATAACATCTCCAACGTATGATGGAATATTGTCGGACGTTGCAGCTATTGCAAAGATTTGTCACGAATATGATAAACCGCTTATTGTTGATGAGGCTCACGGTGCATTGTTTTTTATGGAAGGCAGAAGCGCCGTCATAAATAAAGCAGACATTGTAATTAATTCAGTTCATAAAACACTACCGGCTCTTACACAGACAGCATTACTTCATATTAATGGTAATCTTGTAGATAGAAGTAAAGTCAGAAAATATTTAAGAATATATCAGACAAGCTCTCCATCTTATATTCTAATGGGTAGTATTGACTACACAATGGAAGTGATGGAAGAAGAAGGGAAAAGTCTTTACAGAAATTTTTGTATAAGAACTGTAAAAATAAAAGAAGAGCTTAATAAGCTTAAAAATTTAAGACTTGTTACTAAAGATAGTCTTATTAAAAAAGGTGTTTTTGATTTTGACGAAAGTAAGGTTCTTATAACAACGGCGAATACAGGAGTAACGGGTAAAGAACTATATAACATTTTAGTAGAAAAATATTCATTACAGCCAGAAATGGCAGCAGGTGATTATGTTCTACTTATGACTACGATTTATGATAGCGATGAAGGAATCGATAGATTAATCAGAGCCATTAAAGATATAGATGAAAATATAGGCAGTAAGACATTAGATTATATAAAAGAAAAAGATGAATTTGACGTAATAGAGTTAGAAGAGTTTATTGTAGGTCAAAGCTCTCTTTATACTGTTTTTGCCTATCCACCAGGAATTCCTATATTAGTTAAGGATGAGATGGTAACTGAAGAGGCAAAAGAAGAAATAAAAAAAGCTGTTAATAGTAAACTTGATATAAAGCTGTTGGATTAGAGAGGCTTATGGGAAAGATTTATTATATTCTTGGAAAAAGTTCTACAGGCAAGGATACGATTTACAAAAAAATATTAGAGGATAAAGAACTAAATCTTAAAGATATTATTCTATATACTACACGTCCAATAAGAGATGGAGAAATTAATGGAAAGTCTTATCATTTTGTGGATGAGAATGAATATTTAAGAATTAAGGAAACAGGTGCCATTATTGAGGAACGATCTTATGATACAATGCATGGTGTATGGAGATATTTTACGGTAAAGGATGAGCAGATTAATCTAGATAGTAATGATTATATTATTATCGGTGTACTTAAGTCATATGAGGATACAAGAGATTATTTTGGTAGCGATAAGGTAATTCCTATATACATAGAAGTAGAAGATGGAGTACGCCTTCAGAGAGCTTTAGATAGGGAAAAGAAACCGGAAAATAGAAGATTTAAAGAAATGTGCAGAAGATATCTTGCAGATAGCGAAGATTTTGCTGATGAGAAAATTATCAATGCAGGCATAAATAAACGGTTTGAAAATGAAGATCTTGCTACATGTATAAGCGAGGTAAAGGAGTTCATTAGAAAGAACAGGTGATTTTATGGATGGTATGAAAATCACAGGTGCAACACCAATAAATCAAGTTAATGATACAAGACAAGTGGAACAGGCTGGAGATGAGGCCTTTAAATTCACGCTTATTAGTAAGATTGATGAAGAAGGGCTTAAGGAAAGACTTAACCTTTTATTTCAAGATATAACAATGCAGGGAAAGAAGATTTCCAAGCATACAGACGTTAAGGATATGAAAAGGTACAGAGCCTTAATTAAAGATTTTCTTAATGAAGTAGTGAATAGATCTCATAAGTTTTCACGTGAAAATTTCCTCGATAGACGAGGTAGACATAGAGTCTATGGAATCATTAGGTTGATTGATCAAAATCTTGACGAGTTGGCAGCAGAACTTATGAAAGAAGAAAAAGACAATATTGCAATTTTGCAAAAAGTAGATGAGATAAGAGGTCTTTTGCTTGATATTTTTACATAAATAATAATTACAAACATGAAGTATTCGGATATAATCGGACAATCTCATATTAAAGAGCATTTCATGAGTGCTGTAGTAAATAAAACCATTAGTCATGCATACATAATTAATGGTGAAAAGAGCACTGGAAAAGCAATGTTAGCGAAGACATTTGCAACAGCAATAATGTGTGAAGTCGGAGGTTCCGAGCCATGTGGTCAGTGCAGTGGTTGTACAAGCGTAATTAGAAATGCAAATCCGGATGTTATTAATCTTGTTAGAGATGGCAAGAAGAAATCTGACATCATTGGTATTGACGAAATCAGACGTCAGATAATCGATAGTATGTATGAAAGACCATATAATGGTGATCATAAAGTATATATAATTGATAATGCTGATAAAATGAATATTCCTGCTCAGAATGCAATACTTAAGACGCTAGAAGAGCCACCGGAGTATGCAACTTTAATATTGCTCACTCAGAATGCGGAAAGATTATTGTCGACTATTATTTCAAGGTGCATTGTCCTTAATATGAGGCCGGTGGAAGACAAGATAATAAAGCAGTATCTTCGTGAAAAGAATAAATATCTTGAAACAGATATAGATATCATTACAGCTATGGCTTCTGGTAATGTAGGAAAAGCAAAACTATTATCGGAAGATCAGGAATTTAATGAATTTGAAGAAGAAATAGTAAAAGTACTAATCGATCTTCCGAAGACCGGATATCGCATGGCAAGAGAAAGCGCTATTAGGTTTTCAGAAATAAAAAAAGAAAGAGATAAAGACAAGTCAAAAGAAAAAAAGTATGGTCCTGATGACATATTTGACCTTTTTACTTTGTGGTACAGAGATGTGCTTTTGTATAAAGCAACAGATGACATAGAAGGTCTTATTTTCAGAAACAAGGCAACAGAAATTGCACTTCAGGCAAATTATTTTAGTTATGATGGCTTGGAAAAGGTAATTAGGGAAATTGCTGACGCAAAATCAAAAGTCAGTTCATATATTAACTATGAAGCAACTATGGAGCTTCTATTAATCAATATACAGGAGATAAGTAAATGACAACAGTAATAGGTGTTAGATTCAGAACAGCGGGTAAGATTTATTACTTCAGCCCAAAGGATATAGAATTTAAAAGAAATGATCACGTTATAGTTGAAACTGCAAGAGGTATTGAATACGGAACAGTTATACTTTCAAATCGTGAAATTGAAGATGATAAGGTAGTTCAGCCGCTTAAATCTATTATTAGAAAAGCTACAGAAGCAGATGCAGAAACAAATTTAAAAAATAGAGAAAAAGAAAAAGAGGCATTGAAGATTTGTCATGAAAAGGTTAACAAGCATAACCTTGAGATGAAGCTTATAGATGCGGAATATACCTTTGATAATAATAAAGTTTTGTTCTATTTCACAGCAGATGGAAGAGTTGATTTCAGAGAACTTGTTAAAGATCTAGCAGCTGTTTTTAGAACACGAATCGAGTTAAGACAGATTGGTGTAAGAGATGAAACAAAGATTCTTGGTGGAATAGGTGTATGTGGACGACCATTATGTTGTCACAGCTATCTTTCAGACTTTGTACCTGTGTCTATTAAAATGGCAAAAGAACAGTCACTATCATTGAATCCTACTAAGATTTCTGGTATTTGTGGCAGACTTATGTGTTGTCTTAAGAATGAAGAAGAAACATATGAAGAATTAAATAAAAAGCTTCCGAATATTGGAGATAGAGTCACAACGGATGATGGATATAAGGGTGAAGTTAGTGGCGTGAATGTCTTAAGACAGCTTGTTAAGGTTGTAATCGAAGAGGGCGATGAAAGAGAAATCAGAGAGTATAGTGTTGATCAGATTAAATTCAAGCCACGACATAAGAAGGACAGTCAGAAGCTGACAAAAGAAGAGATGGAAGAGCTTAGACAATTAGAAAAGCAAGATGAGGGTTCAAAGCTTGAGTAATATTGAATCAGCAGAAAATTTGTTGCGTGAAGGCGAACGAATTGATGATTTACAAAGAGACGGTCTGAGAATTATTCAGAATGGCGAGAAATTTTGTTTTGGGATTGATGCGGTTCTTTTGTCTGATTTTGCAAATGTAAAAAGGAATGAAAAAGTTTTAGATATAGGAACAGGCACAGGAATTATTCCAATTCTTTTATATGCAAAATCTGAGGGTGAGCACTTTACAGGTCTTGAAATACAAAAAGCAAGTGCAGAGATGGCTATGCGCTCTGTTAAACTCAATAATATTGAAGATAAAGTGAGCATTATTGAGGGTGATATTAAAAATGCTTTGAATCTATTTGAAAGAGAGAGTTTTAATGTTATAACATCAAATCCTCCATATATGATAGATTCAGCAGGTATTGATAACGAGAATGATGAGAAGACAATAGCTCGTCATGAAGTAAAATGTACGCTTGATGATATTATTAGAGAGGGTTCAAAGCTATTAAAGGTTAACGGAAGGTTTTATATGGTTCATAGACCTTTCAGACTTGTGGAAATATTTGAAACTTTCAGAAAATATCATTTGGAGCCTAAAACGATGAGAATGGTTCACCCATTTATCAATAAAGAACCTAATATGGTTCTTATAGAAGCAATAAAGGGGGCAAAACCAAGACTTAAAACGCTTCAGCCTCTTATTGTATACAAAGAACAGGGAAAATATACGGACGAAATATTTGAGATATATAATATGTGAGATAAATTTATAGAAGAAGAGGTTTTATGACAAAAGATGTAATGGTGTATATTGCTGGTACGCAGTTCAATGACCTGAATCCCCAGGATGAGGCAATTGAACTCGTAACAAGAGGCACTTATTATAAAAAGAATAATAAGCATTACGTTATATATGATGAACTCATAGAAGGTATAAATGGCGTAACAAAAAATACTATTAAATTTGATGAGGATATGTTTTTACTCTCACGAAGTGGCGCTATTAATACAACGATGCTTTTTGAAGAAAATAAAAGAAATACAACAAATTACAAAACACCTTTTGGGAACATTGTAATTGGGCTTGATGCATCGAATATTGATGTTCATGAAGAAGATGATGAAATCAAAGTAAATGTGGACTATTCAATTGATGCGAATTTTGAATTTTTAGCTGATTGTAAAATTGCACTAAAGATTCAGCAGGCTTCAAGGTAACATGAAAGAGAAAAAGATGAGTTTGTTTTTAAACAAAAGAAAAATAAAAAAAGGAATCGGCTTAGTTTTATGGACTGTAGTTTCAGGCATTGTGTTGAATATGTCTGTTATGGCAGCAGATTTAACGCTAGATGATGAAGTAGTTTTTAATACTACTGAAATACTTATGCAGCAGCCACAGTCACAGGTACCTATAGAAAAGCCAGAAGAAATACTTAAAAAAAATCCAGGAGCATCTCTTGAACAGGTTTTTGATGAGGACAAAGAGGCAGAGGTAGAAGAAAATCGTAGACACTATCCAAAATGGCAAGGAAGAAGAAAAAGACCTGTTAATGATTATGATTACAGTATTAAAGTAAACAAAAAAACTTGTACTGTTACAATCTATAAAAAAGAAGAAAATGGTGATTTAACACCGTTTAAAGCTATGGTATGTTCCATAGGAAGAGAAGGCCATGATACTCCGGAGGGAAAGGGATATAAAACTTCAGATTATTATGACTGGAGACTTATGGTTGATAATACCTTTGGTAGATATGCAGTGAGATTTAATGGTTCAATCATGTTCCATTCGGTACCTTATTATTATTCAAAGAAGGACTCTCTAGAGTGGCAGGATTATAATAAACTTGGAAAACCAGCATCTCTTGGTTGTATAAGACTTGCTGTGGCAGATGCCAAATGGATATTTGACAATTGTAAAAGAGGAACTGAGGTTGAGGTATATTCAGGACCTGCAAGTACAGATCCTCTTGGAACACCTAAACCTATTGAATTAGATACAAAATCTGAGTACAGAAATTGGGATCCAAAAGATTTAACTCCGGAAAACCCATGGCTAGTACCAGTTGAATAGATAAAAGGAGAAGAAAAGATGGGAGAAATAATCACACCAAGAACCTTGTCAGGTTTTATGGAACTTTTACCTAAGGACCAGGTAATTTTTGACAAAATCAGAAATACCCTTGAGCACATTTATTCAAATTATGGATTTTATCCATTGGATACACCTATACTTGAGGATTCTAAAATATTACTTGCAAAAGCAGGTGGAGAAACTGAAAAACAGATATATAGATTTAACAAGGGAGATTCAGATCTCACAATGAGATTTGACTTAACAGTTCCTTTGGCTAAATACGTTGCTAAGAATTATTCTGATCTTGTATTTCCTTTCAGACGTTACCAAATTGGAAAAGTTTATAGAGGAGAAAGAGCTCAGAAGGGAAGATTTAGAGAGTTTTATCAGGCAGACATTGATATAATCGGAGATGGTGAGTTAAATATTTTAAACGATGCAGAAATTCCAAGCATCATTTATACATTATTTAATGGTCTCGGAATAGATAATTTTGTTATCCGTATTAATAATAGAAAAGTACTTAATGGACTTTTCGAAATGAATGGTCTTAAAGATAATGCTGCTGATGTTATGCGTATTATTGACAAAATAGACAAAATAGGTGTAGAAAATGTAACGGAAGAACTTGTAGACATGGGAATCAGTAAGGATGTTGTAGATACAGTTCTTTCAGTGCTTACATATAAGGGAAGCAATTCAGAAGTAGCTGAAATGCTCTCAAAATACAGTGGTAAGAATGAAGTCTTTGATGCTGGAGTAAATGAGCTTGTCCAGGTTATTGATTATATTGGTAAATTTGGCGTACCTGAGGACTATTTTAAGATTGATTTAACTATTGCAAGAGGTCTTGATTACTATACAGGTACAGTATATGAGACATTTATCAAAGATCATCCTGAGTATGGTAGTGTCTGCAGTGGAGGAAGATATGACAACCTTGCAGAATATTATACAAAGAAATCTTTACCAGGCGTAGGAATTTCAATTGGTCTTACTAGACTATTCTATGTACTTATGGAAAATGAATTCTTAAATAGATCTTTTGAGAATCCTGTTGAAGTACTTGTTATTCCATTCACAGAAGATGTATCAGTAGCTGTTGATACAGCAACTAAACTTAGAAATGCTGATATAAGTACTCAGATATATCTTGAAGAAGGAAAGTTTAAAAAGAAACTGACATATGGAAATAAACTTTCTATACCATTCTGTATTCTTCTTGGGGAAGATGAAATAGCAGCTGGAAAGGTATCTCTTAAGGATATGAATGAGGGAACACAGGAAACTCTCGAATTATCTGAAGCTATTGAGAAGATTATTTCAGCAAGACAAAGCAGAAGTGCAGAAAGATTTGTAAATATGTAAATAGCCGTTTTTACGGATTAAATATTTTAAACGAGGTAGAAAATTATGGAAAAATTAGTATCTGTAAGAGAATTATTCAAGCAGAAAGAAAAATACCTTAACACCGAAGTAACAGTTGGTGGATGGGTAAGAAGTGTCAGAGACTCGAAGACATTTGGTTTTATCGTACTTAATGATGGAACTTTTTTTGAGCCACTTCAGATTGTATATGCTGATAAACTTGATAACTTTGAGAAAATCTCAAAGCTTAATGTAGGTGCTGCATTAATTATTCGTGGACAGTTAGTTCCTACACCAGAAGCAAAACAGCCTTTTGAAATCCAGGCAGATGAGATAATTGTTGAAGGTGATTCTACTCCTGATTATCCTCTTCAGAAGAAGCGTCATTCAATGGAATATTTAAGAACAATTACACATCTTCGTCCTAGAACAAATACTTTCCAGGCAACGTTTAGAGTGCGTTCATTAATTGCTATGGCTATTCATGAATTTTTCCAGGAAAGAGACTTTGTATATGTTCATACACCACTTATTACAGGTAGTGACTGTGAAGGTGCTGGAGAAATGTTTCAGGTAACAACACTTCCACTTTCAGAAATACCTATGACAGAAGATGGAAAAGTTGACTTTAGCAAGGATTTCTTTAACAAGCCTACAAATCTTACAGTATCAGGTCAGTTAAATGGTGAAACATTTGCTATGGCCTTTAAGAATATATACACATTTGGACCAACATTTAGAGCAGAAAATTCTAACACAACACGTCATGCAGCAGAATTTTGGATGATTGAGCCAGAAATGGCTTTTGCAGACCTTGAAGACGATATGGATGTTGCTGAAGCAATGATTAAATATATCATTAAGTATGTACTTGAGCATGCTCCAGAGGAAATGAATTTCTTTAACTCATTTGTTGATAAAGGTCTTTTAGATAGACTTAATCATGTTATGAATTCAGATTTTGCACGTTGTACATACACAGATGCAATTAAAATCTTAGAAAAAAATAATGACAAATTTGATTATAAAGTAAGCTGGGGATGTGATTTACAGACAGAGCATGAAAGATTCTTAACAGAAGAGGAATTTAAACGTCCTGTATTTGTAACAGATTATCCAAAGGACATTAAGGCATTTTACATGAAGCTTAATGAAGATGGTAAGACAGTTGCTGCTATGGACTGTCTTGTTCCTGGAATTGGTGAAATCATCGGTGGATCACAGAGAGAAGATGATTATGATAAGCTTACAAAGAGAATGGAAGAATTAGGTCTTAATCCAGAAGATTACGATTTCTATTTAGATCTTCGTAAGTATGGTTCAGCAAGACATGCAGGATTTGGACTTGGATTTGAGAGATGTGTAATGTACTTAACAGGTATGAGCAATATCCGTGACGTATTACCATTCCCAAGAACAGTTAATAATTGTGATATTTAATATAAGGAGGATAAAAATGCAGACAGTATTACTTGCACCTTCAACACTTACTATTGTGTTGATAGTAATAACAGTTATATTAATTGCTGCTTTAGTTGTTTTATATTTCCTTGGAAAGAAAACTCAGGCTAAACAGGCAGAACAGCAGGCACAGATTGATGCCATGAAGCAGACAGTTTCTATGCTGATTATAGACAAGAAGAAGGTTAAGATTAAAGATTCGGGACTTCCTCAAGCTGTTATTGACCAGACACCTAAGTATTTAAGAGGATCAAAACTTCCAATTGTTAAGGCAAAAGCGGGCCCACAGATTGTTACACTAGTATGTGATGAGAAGATTTTTGACCAGGTTCCACTTAAAAAAGAAGTTAAGGCGACTGTAAGTGGTATTTATTTAACAGGTGTTAAAGGAATTCACGGAAGCATAGCTAATAATGTTCCACAGAAGAAAAAAGGTTTCTTTAAACAGGCTATTGAAAAGGCTCAAGAAAAGGCTGGAGCAAAGCCTCTATAAAACCTTGTTTTGTCACTATGTAACGCTATAAAAGAGAGTCATCAAAGGACTCTCTTTTTTTATAAAAAAATATTAAAAATTTTTCAAAAAATCCGAAAACGATTAAGATTGCGTAAATACAACATTTTAAAATTTGTACATATACAAATACACCTATAAATGTGTACAAATTTGTATTTTTGTGTTTGACATTTGTATACTATTCGTATACAATAAGGACACATCGCACAGATAATCTGTGCACAATAGTAAAAAAATGTACAACTTGTACATAACAAAAATGGAGGATTACAATGGGAAAGAAAGTTTTATGCGCACTTATGAGTGTAGCAATGGTTGCAACTCTTCTTGTTGGTTGTGGCGGTAAGGCTGCAGGCGGCAAGGGTGGTAAGAAGGTTGGTGTAGCAATGCCTACTCAGTCTTCAGAGAGATGGATCAACGATGGTTCAAACATGAAGTCACAGCTTGAAGAGCTTGGTTACACAGTTGACCTTCAGTACGCAGAAGATGACGTACAGGCTCAGGTTTCACAGATCGAGAACATGATCGCTTCAGGTGCTAACTGTTTAGTTATCGCTTCAATCGACTCATCAGCTCTTGTAAACGTTGAAAAGCAGGCTAAGGATGCTGGTATTCCAGTTATCGCTTATGACAGACTTCTTATGGATACAGATGCTGTTTCATACTACGCAACATTCGATAACAAGGGTGTTGGTACAGCAATTGGTAAGTATATTGTAGACAACTGTGGTGCTACACCAGACGCTCCACAGACAATCGAGCTCTTCATGGGTT
>JAUNIR010000078.1 GCA_030523345.1 Lachnospiraceae bacterium | reverse complement strand
AAGAAGGCAGCTCCAGCAAAGAAAGCAGCAGCTAAGCCAGCAGCAAAGAAGGCAGCTCCAGCAAAGAAGGTTGCAGCTAAGGAAACATTAGCAGTACAGTTCGCTGGTAAGGACTACTCAGCAGAAGCTATCATGAAGCTTGCTAAGGATGCATACAAGGCTACAAAGAATAAAGCAGCTGTAAAGACAATCAATGTATATGTAAATATTGATGACAGCAGAGCTTACTATGTAGTAAATGATGAGTTCCACGGAAGCGTAGAAATCTAATTTAAGCTAGAGAGTATATATTAGTACGCATCAGAAATATCTGGTGCGTATTTTTTTATTTTTTTTTAAAAATAAGGGTAAAGTTTATATCAATTTGTCCGATAAATTAGGTGTAACAATAAGTAAGGCTCACGGACTGAGCCAGATTTATCACGGATGATAGCACATTTTATCCACGGAAGGAAAGGTGGCGATAAGTATGCGTATAGAAGCATATAACATGGTGTCACAGGTTTATGGCACACAGAAACCACATAAGGCACAGGGTACTGCTAAGGTTAGTAAGATGGACGAAGTTCAGATTTCAAGCTTTGGTAAGGACTTAGCAGTCGCAAAGCAGGCAGTCAAGGATGCTCCTGATGTTAGAGAGTCAGCAACAGCTCCTATTAAGGCTAGCATTAATGCAGGTACATATTCTGTGAGTGGTGAAGATTTTGCAAGCAAGCTTCTTGCAAAATATGAGGAGAAGATGGGCTTCTAATTTATATTGAGTGGAAGCCCAGCTTTTCACCTAAAGGGGGGGGATATTCAGGTGGCAAGCTTAATTGAAGACTTAATGACAACTCTTGAGTCACAGATCAAGGAGTATGAAAAGCTACTTGAATTATCAAAGAAAAAAACTCCTGTAATAGTACAGGGGGACACGGAACAGTTGAGATTAATCACGGATGAAGAACAAAGCGTTATGGATGCATTAGCTGCACTTGAGTCTAAGAGAATCGAAGTGACAAAAGATATTGCAAACGTAATAAACAAGGATGTTGAAAGCTTAAAACTGTCAGTATTAATAGAAATATTAAATAAGCAGCCTGCAGAACAAAAAAGGCTTGCAGATATAAAGGACAGATTAAAAACTGTTGTTGATAGTGTCAAAATGATCAATGATCAGAATAAGGAATTAATCGCTCACGCATTAGAGATGGTAGAGTTCGATTTAAATCTTATTAAATCAATGAGACAGGCACCAGAGACTAACAATTATGGTAGAACAGCCATAAATGATGGAAGTATTCTTGGAGGTACCGTCGGCGGTTTTGATGCTAAACAGTAGTAGAAAGAGGCAAGAATTATGCCATTAATGGGAAGCATATACGTCGGTTCATCCGGATTACAAACAAGCTCTAATTCGCTTAATACAGCTGCACATAACCTTGCTAATATCGAGACAGCGGGTTATACAAGACAGCAGATTTTACAAGGAAATAAATTCTATAACAAAATCGGTATCGCATCTGTATCAGATATGCAGGTTGGTATTGGTGTTGACTATACAAAATGTCGTCAGGTAAGAGATGCTTTTCTTGACGCTTCATATAGGAAGGAAAACGGCAGGTCTTCCTTCTATGAAATATGCTCTGAGTCTACTAGTGAGATTGAAACTCTCCTTGGAGAAATGGAAGGAGCTTCTTTTAAGGATTCCTTAGCAAAATTATGGACATCTGTACAGGAGCTTCAGAAAGATCCTTCAAGTTCTGTTACTCAGGGTGTTTTTGTTTCTACTTGCGCACAGTTCTTAGAGAGAGCTTCGGCTGTATCTAAGGGACTTAATGAATATCAGTTAAATCTGGATTCAAGAGTTTCTAGTATGGTTGAAGATATCAATACAAAAACAGATAGACTTTTCCAGCTCAATAATTTAATACAGAAGAATGAAATTGGTGTTGAAGAAGCTAATGACTATCGTGATGAAAGAAACTACATTCTGGACCAATTATCCAAGTTAATTAACATCAAGACTGTAGAAAATATTAATGGTGGCGTAGAAGTATATGCAGAGGGGTCACCGCTTCTTATTGGAGATTCAGTTAATCATTTAGAAGTCCTTAAGGATGAAAATGGATTTTCTAAAGTTACATGGGGCAGCCTCTATAATCATCAGGAAGTGTTCAATTTCCATCAGCCAGTTGCTTCAGAATTTAATACAGATATAGGTGAATTAAAAGCACTTCTTATGGCAAGAGGTGATCACAAAGCAAATTATTCGGACCTTCAGAAAGGTACAACACAAGAGGAAATTTTTGATTATTACAATTATGGAACTAAAGATGAAAATGATATTCCAATTGCAAGTTCGATTGTAATGAATGCCCAAGGTGAGTTCGATAGACTTATTCATAATATTGTTACATCTATTAATAATGTGATTTGTGGAAACACACCTGATGAAAGTAAAGCAACAGGTATTGAAATATTTGAGAGATTAGGTACAGACAGATACGAGGATGGTAAGTATGTCAAAGAGAATACCGATAACTCACCAAGTGATGTGTCAACGATGTACACAGTATCAAATATTCGTGTTAACCCTGACCTTTTAAAACAGCCTACACTAAATAGTTTTATAAAGGATGACAAGTCGGTAGACTTTGAAAAAGCAACAAAGCTTGTAGAAGTATTTGCGGGAACAGCCGATGTAAGAGATTTAAATAAAGATACAGAAACATGGATTAATTCAGCATGGACAATCAATCCTAATGTAAGTTCTAAGTATGGATATGTTGCTTTCTATGATGGAGTTGTAGGATCAATTGCGAATATTGGTTCAGTATATAACAGTATTGTATCAAGCCAGCAAGTAACAGTTGATTCTCTTGAAAATTCAAGACAGCAGGTACTTGGAGTTTCTTCAGAAGAAGAACTTCAGAATATTATTAAGTTCCAAAATGCATATAATGCATCAAGTAGATATATAAATGTAATTAATGATATGCTTGAAACTATCATTAATACAATGCAGTAAAGAGTAGTAATTCAGTAATGGTATCGGGAGAGAAATATGCCTTCAACATTTTTTGGATTAGATATAGCATATACAGGAGTTCAGGCAGCTAATGCCAAGGTAAATACAACAGCAAATAATATCGCCAACGTAGATACAAAGGGATATTCAAGGCAGGAAGCAAATCAGGTAGCTTCACAGGCCTTAAGAATTTCTCAGTCATATGGTATGGCGGGAACAGGTGTTACTACTACTGATATTACTCAGGTACGTAACGAGTATTATGA
The DNA here is from genome assembly GCA_030523345.1 of Lachnospiraceae bacterium. Lineage (GTDB taxonomy): Bacteria > Bacillota > Clostridia > Lachnospirales > Lachnospiraceae > UBA2868. The sequence goes on along the minus strand of JAUNIR010000078.1, from coordinate 7,654 downwards.
TGTAAAGTATTGGCAGTCACAGACAAATCTCGGTCAGTATGAATCAAAGTTATACTACATGTACCAGATAGAAGATTACTTTACAGATAAGGATAATATAGAAGGCTTTGAGCCACTTTTCTCAAATATGTTCAATACACTTGAGGAAGTATATAAGCAGGCTGGAACAAATTCCACAAAAACTCAGTTTTTAGGTGCTGCTGGAGATTTATGCGAGTACTTTAATGGCATGGCAACAAATCTTCAGAAGCTTCAGCTTAGTGTTAATGAAGAAATTAGAAATAAAGTAGACGAAATCAATTCAATTGCAGAACAGATTTCCACTCTTAATAAGCAGATTAATACAATTGAAGTTAATAAGGTGCATGCCAATGAACTTAGAGATAAGAGAAATTTATTGGTAGATCAGCTTTCAAAGATTGTTGATGTTGAGATAAAAGAAACACCTATTTATACTACACCTGGCGGAACACAGAAATCAGGTATTTTCACATATGAGGTTAATATTGCTGGTGGCCAGAATCTTGTGCAGGGTTATGAATATAACACGCTTCAGTATACAGCAAGACAGATGGATGAATCAGTCAACCAGTCAGATGCCGTAGGACTATTTGATATTAAATGGTCAAATGGTCTTGATTTCAATTTATATGGAAAGAACTTAGGTGGAGAACTTAAGGGACTTATAGAAGTTCGTGATGGTAATAACGGAGAGTACTTTAATGGTACTACAAAGGAGATTACTAAGAATGCAGATGGTACATATGAAGTTAAGATTGAAGTGCCAAATAAAGAATATCTTTTAGATATGAATAAAAATACACTGGCCCCTGAAGGACAGCTTACTCTTGTAAACACTGATTATAAGTATACAAAATGGTCATTTGATGGTTCAGGCGCGAAAGGTGTATATACATTTACAATTGAGCGCAAGCCAGATCAGGCAGATCCAGCTATTAAAGAGCTTTTTGAGGGAAAAGAATGTAGAGTTGGAGATAACATAGATTATCAAGGTATCCCATATTATCAGGAACAGATGAATGAATGGGTTAGAATTCTTGCTAAGGCTATGAATAACATCGAAAAAGAAGCTGTTGATGCTGAAGGTAATAAGGCAGAGGCATTACTTGTAGCTAAAGATGCAGTATCAGGTAATGAATTTAAATTCAATCATAGTAATACATATGATACAGATAAGACATACAGCTCTACAAGCGATGATTATTATAAACTCACAGCCCTTAATTTTCAGGTAAACTCAAAGATGATTAAGAATATTGATTACTTTGGTACTACTGTAGATATTAAAAAGGGTGGAGATGCTCAGGACATTACAGAACAGCTTCTCACAGTTGCAAATGATAAGACAAAGGCACAATTTAGAGGCTGCTCAGCTAAAGACTTCCTCCAGTGCATAATTTCTGATGTAGCATTATCAGCCAATAATGCAAAAACATTTTCAGAGAATTATACAAATATTACTAAGAGTGTTTCACAGTCAAGATTATCTGTTTCAGGTGTTGACAATGATGAAGAAGCCCTCAATCTTGTAAAATTTCAGGAAGCATATAATTTATCCGCTAAAGTTATGCAGATTATGACCGAAATATATGATAGGTTAATTAATCAAACAGGAGTTTAGTAAATGAGAATAACTAATTCAATGATGACAGCCAACACAAAGGCTAACATTAATATCAATAAGGCAAACGAAGACAAGCTTAATACAATGGCTGCATCTGGTCAGAAGATAACAAGACCATCGGATGATCCAGTTATTGCAATTAGAGCTATGAGACTTAACACATCTCTCACAGAGTTAGATCAGTATCATGGAAAAAATATTCCAGATGCAGATGCATGGTTTACTGATACTGAGACAGCGCTTTCACAGACAGATGACATATTATCAAGCATGCGTGAAAAGCTTAATCAGGCCTCTTCAGAAGAAAATGTTACATCTAATGTTAAAGATATATTAGAGGAATTAGGACAGTTAAGAGACCAGTTCTATGCACTTGGAAATACAGATACAGCAGGACGTACAGTATTTACAGGATTCCGTACAGGAGAAATGCTTACATTTACTGAAGGTGATGAGATTAAGTATAATATTCATCAGGAATTCACTAAAGCTGACGTACAGAAAATGACATATGTTAAAGGCTCTGTATTAGTTGATCATGAAGGAAAGCCTACAGATGGAACATCTACTATCGCTGGATATAAGGAAGAAAGCGTTGAAGCAGTTGATTCATATAGAATTAGACTTCCATATGAAGACATATCAGATTATGTAGGTAAAGATAATAAGATTCAGGTTAAGCTTCCAGACGGAACAACAGAAGAAATTGAGGTAGAGGTAGTAAGTACAACTGGAATGAAGCCTTCAGAAGTGGATGATATATATGCCCCTGCTGCTTCTGTTACAAAAGCAAGACTTATAAAAGAAACCGGCGAGGTTATTTTTACTAAAGCTCAGTATGACAAATTAAAGACAGCTGATTCTATATCTATGGATTACTCTAAAGAAAACTGGAAGAAGGGTGATTTAAGACCAGAACATTACTTCATGTGTGATACACCTAAAGTGGAGACAGATCCTAGAACTTACTCAGCTACTTATCCAAACGGTATTGAGTACAATTATAATAGAGAAGATGCAAAAGGAAATCCAACTACAGATCCAGCAGCTACTGCTAAAATTAATGGTTTTGTAGAACAGGATCTTACATATGAAATAGCTTTTAACCAGTCAATAATAATTAATACACATGCAAGTGACGTATATACACATGATGTTGGAAGAGATATTGATGAGCTTATAGCTATTACACAGAAAGTATCTAATTCTGACACTAAGATTGCAAGTGTTGAGAAACTTTTAGAGACAGCGACAGGAACAGATGCTGATGATTTAAAAACAACATTAGCAGCATTAAAGAAAGAGAGCACTCTTCTCAAGGATCAGATGCATAAGATGTACACAGCAGCAATAACATCATTCAAGGAATATTCAGATGATGTAAATAAGCAGATTTCTAATGTTGGTGCATTAACAGCAAGACTTGAGATGACTAAAAACAGAGTCAAGGATCAGAAAGATAATGTTAAGAAGCTTGCTGATGAAAATATTAATGCAGACATCTCAGAAACAGCTCTTGACTTTAAGAGTGCCCAGTTAGCCCTTGAAGCAGCACAAATGGCAGCAGGAAAAATTGCTAACCAGACATTGCTTAATTATATCTAATAATAAATGTGTGTATTGAAACGACTATAGTTTCTTCACAATATATTTATATCATGTAACAGAGTAATAGCCGTGGAGCGGCGATAAACCTCCGTAATAATAATTTATTTATACCGGCGGAGCCGGCGAAAGGAGTAAAAATGGTAATTGAAACAAAATTATTTGGCGAAATCGGAGTTGATGAGTCAAAACTTATCAGATTCGTAAACGGAATCGTAGGATTTCCTGACTTAACAGATTTCCTTTTGATTCATGACAGCGAAGGAAATGGTAACATCCAGTGGCTTCAGTCAGTACAGGAACCAGCATTTGCTATGCCTGTTATGAACCCATTGCTAGTTAAGGAAGATTTCAATCCTGTAATCGAAGATGAGCTTTTAAAGCCACTTGGAATTGGAAACCCTGAAGATTTCTTCGTACTTGTAACAGTTACAGTACCTAGAGAAATTGAGAAGATGTCTGTTAATTTAATGGCACCAATCATTATCAGTGGTGAGACAAGAAAAGCTAACCAGATTATTGTAGATCAGGAAGGTTACGAAGTTAAATTCCCTATCTATGAGATTCTTAAGGCAGCTAAGGAAAGGGCAGGTGAATGATATGTTAGCATTATCAAGAAAGAAAAATGAAGCCCTTGTAATTAACAATAACATCGAGATTACAATTTTAGATATCAAAGGTGATCAGGTTAAGATAGGTATTTCTGCACCAAAGCAGATTCCTATTTATCGTAAGGAAGTGTATGTACAGATTCAGGAAGCTAACAAAGCAGCTATGGTTCCTGAAGGACTTGAAGCACTTAAGGGACTTTTATAGTAATTATATGATATTTGATAAAGGGGTACTCCAAAGGAGTGCCCTTTTATAGATTTTTAAAGTATATTAAAAAACATCTCAAAAAATAATAAACACATGTAAACTTTTGTGATAAAATGACGATATAATTACCAGAAATGGATTTGTACCGGTTTTAATGTAAGGCCAACTCACTCGAGTACATTAAAATCGGCGCAGGAACAAGGATGTTTAAAGCGAGGTCTTATATAGACCGGAAATTACACGGAGGTGAAAGATTATGGCAGCAATTGAACCAATTAGCAGTATGATGACTATACAGGCACAGCCTGTTCAGAAAGTAACAGAATCATCTAATGGTAATGCTTCTCAGACAAGTACACAGAAGCCAGCAGATGAATTTGTATCGGTAGGCGCATCAGAGGTGCCTCAGGTTGATCCTAAGACACTTTCAGTTCGTAATGTTGCTGAGTCTTCAGAGGAAGGTGCTTCTGAAGGTCAGGCAAATAGCAACGAAGAATTCATTGAGAAGACAAACGAAAGAGTTAAAAAAGCAGTAAGCGAAATTAACAAAAATATGGATAATTCTATTGCCCAGTTTGGAATTCATGAGGGAACAAATAGAATTACTATTAAGATTGTTGATAAACAGACTAAGGAAGTTATTAAAGAACTCCCTCCAGAGAAGACACTTGACATGATTGCCAAGGCGTGGGAACTCGCAGGTCTCATGGTAGATGAGAGGAGGTAACTTATGATTAGACTTACTGGTATGAATTCTGGCTTAGATACAGATGCAATGGTTAAGGAATTAGTCAATGCATATGAGAAAAAGGGCCAGAAAACAAAAAATAATAAGACAAAGCATGAGTGGAAGCAGACAATATGGGCTGACCTTAATAAAAAGATTAAATCTTTTAACTCAAAAGTTAAGAGTATGCAGTACACATCTAACTACAATCAGAAGAAGACAGTTTCTTCCAACGAAAGCAAAGTTTCAGTTATAGCTGGAGATAATGCTGTAAGAGGTACTCAGACAATCAAGGTTAATAGTCTTGCTACAACAGGTTACTTGACTAGTAAAAATGTTAATTTGGATGCAGAGGGAAAAACTGTAAGACATATTACAGCAGACTCTACTTTAGAGGAACTTGGTGTTACATCTAAAGATGGTAAAGTAGCTATTACAGTCAACGGTAAGACAACATATATTGATGCTAATAAGGACACTAAAGTAAGTCAGTTTGTAAAAGCACTTAATGCTAAAGACGTAGGTGTAGATGCATCATTTGATGAAAAGAATGGAAGATTCTTTATCAGTGCAGAGAACTCAGGCACAGCAGGTGATTTTTCATTTGCTGCTCTTGAAAAAGGTGAAGATGGTGAATATAAGGCAGCTACTAATGATATATTAGGTGCAATGGGATTATCGGGCGAAGGAGTATCGAGAATCCAGGGAACTGATGCTGAAATAGTATTAAACGGTGCCACATTTACTTCAAGCTCTAATTCATTTGATATTAACGGTATGGCTATTACAGTAAAAGGCCTTACTGCTAAAGGAACTAGTGCAGATGGATCTGATGATGAGGTATTATCTCTTACAACAGAAACAGATACAGAAGCAATATATAAGAATATTAAGGGTCTCATATCTGAGTATTCAAAGCTTATTAATGAATTAAGTAAGTTATACAATGCAGGTACAGCCCGTAAGTTCGAACCTCTTACAGATGAAGAGAAGGATGCTATGACGGATGACGAAGTAGAGAAGTGGGAGACAAAGATTAAGGATTCTCTTCTTAGACGAGATGAAAATGTTGCAGCTGTAATGAATGCAATGAAAAACCCTACACTTGCGTCTTACGAAGTAAATGGAAAGAAACTTTCATTATCCGATTTTGGTATAGGAACTCTTAGTTATTTCGCTGCTGGTGAGAATGAAAAGAGTGCCCTCCATATTAATGGTGACGAAGATGATGAAGCAGTATCAGGCGAGACAAATAAGCTTAAGCAGATGTTATCAACTGACCCTGATACAGTTGCTAAGTTTTTCTCTAAGCTTATGACTGATATATCAGATAAGTTCAATACGTTATCCACTTCAAGCACAAGAAGATCGTATGGTAATTTCTATGACGATAAGAAAGTTAAGGAAGAAATGACATCATATGAAAAGAAAGTTTCAGACTTTGAAGTATATCTTGGAAGAATAGAGGACAAATACTATAAGCAGTTTACTCAGATGGAAAAGGCTATGGCTAAGCTAAATAGCACACAGACACAGCTCAGTAACTACTTTGGTATGTAATACTTAGAATAATACACGGAGTGTAAATATTATGGCAGTTATGGCTAATAACGCATATTCACAGTATGCAAACAATAAAATACTTACAGCATCTCCAGCGGAGCTAACATTAATGCTGTATGAGGGGGCTATTAAGTTCTGTAATATTGCTATTATGGCAATAGAAAATGGGGATATAATGAAGGCTCATAATAATATCATGAAAGTACAGCGTATTATTGAAGAGTTTCAGATAACCTTAGATTTTAAGTACCCAGTTGCTAATGACTTTAATAATGTCTACACATATCTTATTAAAAGGCTTCGTGAAGCGAATATAACTAAGGACAAGGAAATCCTTGAAGAGGTTAACGGTCATATCCGTACTATGAGAGATACATGGAAAGAAGTTATGCGATTAGCAAGATAACAAAAGTATACCGGGCAGAATATAATCTGTCCGGTTTTTAGTTAATTAACTATGAGGGCTTTATATGCAAAACAGTGAAACAGTAAAATATCTAAATATTATGGTAGAAACATTAGAGAAAAAACAGGGAATGCTAGATATGCTTCTGGAAAAAACTGTAAGACAAAATGAATGTATCGCGGGTAAGGATCAGGATAGTGCAAATTGGTCACAGTTTGAGGTCCTTATGATCGAAAAAGACAGTGCCATTGAGAAAATAGATGAAATTGATTCTGCATTTGACAGTATGTTTAAAAGAATTAGAACAGAGCTTGATAACAACAAAGATGAATATACAGATCAGATTAAAGCACTTCAGAATTGCATTATTAAATTAACAGATACAGGAGTTAAAATATCATCTATAGAAGAAAGAAACCGTTCAGAAATAGAAAGAATAATGACTGCGGCTAAGGCTGGTATTGGAAAAGCTCGCAAAAATTTAAAAGCAACTAGTGGTTATATTGCTTCTATGTATGGCAATTCAGCAGCTACAGATTCATCACAGATAGACAGTAAAAAATAAAAAAATAAAAAAAATTATAAATGGGGGTTAACTTTTTGTATTAGCTTCCGATATAATAAACAAGTGAAGGAACTACTTATTAATTTATCAATTTGATGTAGCGTACGGGCTGAAAAATTATAGATTATGAAAACGTTCCGCAATGTTGTAAATGTGGAAAGGATTCCACTAGTTTTAATTTCAAGGAGGAAATGGTTATGGTAGTACAGCACAACATTACAGCAATGAATTCTAACAGAATGTTAGGAATCACAACATCAACACAGGCAAAGAACACAGAGAAGTTATCTTCAGGTTACAAGATCAACAGAGCAGCAGATGATG
>JAUNIR010000077.1 GCA_030523345.1 Lachnospiraceae bacterium | reverse complement strand
GACATTTCCATTACAGACTGTCCACTGCCTTCATAATCCATCATTTCTGCTGCAGCTTCTTTTAATACTTCTTCAGGTAGAACTGCTGGACCTGCTGAAAAGTTGTAAACTCTACTCATTTTCATAATCTCCTATCACTTTATATTAATAATCATTCTCATTAAGATTCTCACTAATAGGTGCTCCCGGTGCAACCATTGGCCATACCTTGTCATCTGGATCAATCATACAGTCAAGAACAATAGGTGTATCTGTTTCTTTAAGTGCTTCATCAATTGCCGCATCAAACTCTTCTTTTGTGGTAATGAGTTTTGCCTTCGCGCCCATTCCTTCAGCTATTTTTATGAAGTCAGCCCCATCATCTAATACTGTATTAGAATATCTCTTTCCATAGAAAAGTGTCTGCCACTGACGAACATTTCCAAGAACTCTGTTATCTACAACAATCTGAATAATTGGAAGTTTATTTCTTGCTGCTGTCATAAGTTCTATCATATTCATTCTAAAGCAGCCATCACCTGCTATATTTATTACTTTCTGGTCTGGATTTCCGACCTGTGCTCCAATAGCCGCGCCAAGTCCATATCCCATAGTTCCAAGTCCGCCAGAACTTAAAAGTGTTCTTGGCTTTGTAAATGTGTAATGAAGGGATGTCCATAACTGGTGCTGTCCTACTTCAGTACATACGATAGCATTTCCACTTGTCTTATCAGAAAGTGTTTCGAGAATATATGGGCAATCAAGTCTATCTGGATTAGGACTAGGAATCGGATTATTCTTAGCATGGTCCTTAAGCTCTCTAACCCATTCAGAATGGTCATTTTTCTCAACCTTATCAAGTAATCTGCCTAATACATTCTTAGCATCTCCAATTATATGCGCGTCTGTGCATATATTTTTATTAATTTCTGCTGGGTCAATATCAATATGAACAATCTTAGCTTTTGGCGCATATTTTTTAACATTTCCAGTAACACGATCACTGAATCTTACACCAACAGCTATAAGTAAATCACAATTTGTAACACCATAGTTAGAAGTCTTTGTTCCATGCATTCCAAGCATACCTGTATAAAGCTCGTGTTTGCCTGAAAAAGCTCCTTTTCCCATCATTGAATCACATACTGGGGAATTTATCTTTTCTGCAAATTGTCTTAATTCATCACTTGCCCCTGAGATATTAATACCACCGCCGACAAAGATCATAGGCTTCTTAGCCTTTGCTATCATAGATGCTACTTTCTCAATTGAAGCATCATCTGCTACAGGAATCTTCTTTTCAAGCTCATATGTAGCTGGATCAATCTTTTCATATTCGCAAGTTGCTGCTGTAACATCTTTTGTGATGTCTACAAGTACAGGGCCTGGACGTCCACTTTTAGCAATAGCAAAAGCCTTACGAATAGTGTCAGTAAGATTTTTAATATCTTTAACAATATAATTATGCTTTGTTATAGGCATTGTAACGCCCGCAATATCAATTTCCTGGAAAGTATCTTTACCAAGAAGCGGAACTGTTACATTACAAGTAATAGCAACTATCGGAACAGAATCCATGTATGCTGTTGCAATACCTGTTACAAGATTAGTAGCTCCTGGGCCACTTGTAGCCATGCACACACCAACTTTTCCAGTTGATCTTGCATAACCATCAGCGGCATGGCTGGCACCCTGCTCATGACTTGTCAATACATGCTTAATTTTATCGCTATATTTATACAATTCATCATAAATATTAAGAATAGTTCCTCCTGGATAGCCAAATACAGTATCAACTCCCTGTTCAAGGAGACATTCCATTACAATTTGTGAACCTGTAAGTTTCATATCAATATCTCTTTCTCCATATATTTGTTAATTAACAAGCTACGAATTAGCCAATCAATTAGTCCGGAATTCTAAGTGTAGCGCCCTTATCGCCCGATGTAACAAGCTTTTCATATCTTGAAAGATAACCTGTCTTAATCTTTGGCTCTCTAGGTGTCCAAGCAGCTTTTCTCTTCTCAAACTCTTCATCTGAAATAACAAAATCAAGTGTATTTTCAGGAATGTTGATTTTAATAATATCGCCTTCTTCTACAAACGCAATTGGTCCGCCAACAGCTGCTTCTGGTGAAACGTGTCCAATTGATGCGCCTCTTGATGCGCCAGAGAATCTACCATCTGTTATAAGTGCAACACTTGAACCAAGTCCCATACCTGCAATAGCGGATGTAGGATTAAGCATTTCTCTCATTCCAGGTCCGCCCTTAGGTCCTTCATATCTAATTACTACAACATCACCTGCAACAATCTTACCTGATTTAATTGCATCAATTGCATCTTCTTCACAATCAAATACTCTAGCTGGTCCCTCATGCACAAGCATCTCAGGCACAACTGCAGATCTCTTAACAATACCTGAATCAGGAGCAAGATTACCCTTAAGAACTGCAATTCCTCCTGTTTCTGAATATGGATTTTCCACAGGTCTAATTACCTCAGGATTCATATTAATGCATCCCTTTATATTTTCTCCTACAGTCTTACCTGTAGCTGTCATACAATCAAGATTAAGCAGATCCTTCTTTGTAAGTTCATTCATAACAGCATATACGCCACCGGCTTCGTTTAAATCTTCCATATATGTAGGACCTGCTGGTGCCAAATGGCAAAGGTTAGGCGTCTTTGCTGATATGCCATTAGCTATGTCAACATTAAGCTCAATACCAGCCTCACGAGCAATTGCAGGCAAGTGAAGCATAGAATTTGTTGAACATCCAAGTGCCATATCAACAGTAAGAGCATTCATAAATGCTTTCTCTGTCATAATGTCTCTTGGACGAATATTTTTTTCATATAATTCCATTACTTTCATTCCTGCATGTTTTGCAAGTCTGATACGTTCTGAATATACAGCTGGAATTGTTCCGTTTCCTTTAAGACCCATTCCAAGAGCCTCTGTAAGGCAGTTCATCGAATTTGCTGTGTACATGCCAGAACAAGATCCGCATGTTGGACATACATTTTCTTCAAAATATGCAAGTTCATCATCATCAATTGTTCCAGCAGCATGAGCACCTACGGCCTCGAACATGCTAGATAATGATGTCTTCTTTCCATGAACGTGACCAGCAAGCATAGGTCCACCTGATACAAATACTGTAGGCACGTTAATTCTTGCTGCCGCCATTAAAAGCCCTGGTACATTCTTATCACAGTTTGGAACCATAACTAATGCATCGAACTGATGAGCTAAAGCCATACATTCTGTAGAGTCTGCAATAAGGTCCCTTGTAACAAGGGAATATTTCATACCTGTGTGTCCCATTGCAATACCATCACATACAGCAATAGCAGGGAAAACAACCGGTGTTCCTCCTGCCATAGCAACGCCCATCTTTACAGCGTTAACAATTTTATCAATATTCATATGACCTGGTACTATCTCATTGTATGAGCTAACAATACCTACAAGTGGTCTTTCCATTTCTTCTTTAGTGTACCCTAAAGCATTAAATAATGATCTGTGTGGTGCCTGAGCTGCACCTTTCTTTACTGCATCACTTTTCATGATTTATCTCCAATAATTACTTGTTATCTGAAACTGCACCTGGCTTTTCTGCCTGGATAATAGCTGACTTCTGCATAGGAATACGGCAATTCTTATTGTTTCCAAATTCTACAATTACAGTATCTTCCTGAATATCGATTACAACACCATAAAAGCCTGAAGTTGTAAGAATTGTATCTCCTATTTCAAGTTCTGCAAGCATAGCCTGAATTCTGTTCTGTTCCTTCTTCTGTGGTCTTGAAAGAAGATAAAACATTCCACCGATTATAACTACATAAATAATAAGGACTAATCCGCCCTGACCTGTTAACATTGATGTTCCACTAAGTAAAACTGACATTTTTGCCTCCTCAATAATACAAATATAATGAAATATGCTATATTTATCGCACTTTACCAATAATACAATATTTATACATATTTCACAAGTTTATAATGTATAAATATGTATATTTTGTTCTAGTCCTGAGCATTCATTTTTTCAAGTTTATTCGCCTTATAAGTTTTAAAATTACCATTTCTAATTGCATCCCTTATCTCTTCCATCATTGTATTGTAAAAATATAAGTTATGCATTACGCAAAGTCTCATACCAAGCATTTCTTTTGCTTTAAGCAAATGTCTTATATATGCTCTTGTATATTTCCTACAAGCAGGACATCCGCACCCTTCTTCGATAGGTATCATATCCTTTTCGTATTTCGCATTGAATAGGTTTAGTTTTCCATTGTTAGTGTAAACATGGCCATGTCTTCCATTTCTTGATGGATATACACAATCAAAGAAATCAATTCCTCTTTCTACACCCTCTAAAATGTTGGCAGGAGTACCTACACCCATAAGGTAAACTGGTTTTTCTTTTGGAAGATAATCTATAACTGCATCAATTGTTTCATACATCTGTTCATGCGACTCTCCAACAGCTAATCCACCAATAGCATATCCTGGTAAATCAAGTTCTGAGATAGCTTTTGCATGTTCAATACGAATATCCCCATAAATTGCGCCCTGGTTAATTCCAAAGAGCAACTGGTTCTTATTGATTGTATCATCTAATGAATTCAGACGATCCATTTCTATTTTGCAACGCTTCAACCACCTTGTGGTTCTTTCAACAGATGCCTGCACATATTTTCTGTCTGCAAGAGCCGGAGCACATTCATCGAATGCCATAGCGATAGTTGATCCAAGATTAGACTGGATCTGCATGCTTTCTTCCGGACCCATAAAAATTTTACGTCCATCGACATGTGAATTGAAAGTAACTCCCTCTTCTTTTATTTTTCTAAGAGAACTTAATGAAAATACTTGGAATCCACCCGAATCAGTAAGAATCGGTTTATCCCAATTCATAAACTTATGTAAACCGCCTACCTCTTTTATAAGTTTGTCACCAGGTCTAACATGTAAATGATATGTATTTGACAGTTCAATCTGTGTTTTAAGGCCCTGCAAGTCTTCTGTAGAAACAGCACCTTTAATTGCTGCCACTGTACCTACATTCATAAATACAGGCGTCTGCACCGTTCCATGAACTGTTTTAAACTCAGCACTTTTTGCTTTTCCTTCTGTTGCAATTATTTTGTACATATTGTTTCCCTTTTTATTTTTATTTTTCCTTATTTAATCTATCATATTTTACAAAGGAAATACATATATAGTATAATTTCTAAGGTTAAAATACAGTGTTCACAGGAGAAAATTATGGCTGGATCTACTTTCGGTAAGAAATTTAAAATCATGACATGGGGTGAGTCTCACGGAAAAGCTCTAGGCGTCGTAATAGACGGATGCCCTGCTGGACTTGAACTCTCTGAAGAAGATATTCAAAAATATCTCGACCTCAGAAAGCCTGGTCAGAACAAATACTCAACTCCTAGAAGCGAGGATGATAAAGTAGAAATACTATCAGGTGTATTCGAAGGCAAGACAACCGGCACACCAATTTCTCTTATTGTATATAATAAATCTCAGCGTTCTTCTGACTACTCGGAAATTGCGTCTTACTACCGTCCTGGACACGCTGATTATACATTTGACGTTAAATACGGTTTCAGAGATTACAGAGGTGGCGGACGTTCCTCAGGACGTGAAACAATCGGCCGCGTTGCCGCTGGTGCAATTGCAATAAAACTTCTTGAAATTTTTGGTGTTAAATTTACAACTTACGCAAAATCTATTGGTCCATACGAAATTGACATGGATAAATTCGACGAAAACAACATTAATAATGATGTTCTTCGTATGCCTGATAAAGAAACATCTGAAAAAGCACAAGCATATTTAGATAAGGTAAGGGCTGATCAAGATTCTGTTGGTGGCGTTATAGAATGTAAAATAGACGGTGTATATCCAGGCCTTGGCGATCCCGTTTTCGATAAATTAGATGCACGACTTTCTTATGCCATTATGAGTATCGGTGCTATTAAAGGAATTGAATTCGGCGAAGGTTTCAATGTTGCTAATATGCTTGGTAGTGAGAACAACGATGAATTCTATATGAATAAGGAAGTAAGCAAATTTACTTTTGATTTGATTAAAGATGTGTCTAAAAAGACAAATCATTCTGGTGGTGTACTAGGTGGCATGTCTGATGGTTCTCAGATTGTATTTAGAGCTGCCGTAAAGCCAACTCCTTCTATTGCTACACCTCAAAGAACAATAAATAAAAACGGTGAGGATATCACCGTTTCTATTAAAGGAAGACACGACCCAATAATTGTGCCTCGTGCTGTAGTAGTTGTCGAAGCTATGGCCGCTCTTACAATTCTTGATGCTATGCTTGAAAACATGGGAACTACAATTTTAAAACCCTAAAAGTGTAATTGTATTTCCTTCTTTTACTTTTAATTCTTTACCATTCATTACAATGATGTTCTTTTCTAGATCAACATTAAAGAATGTCATTGTACCTGACTGGTGATTAAGGCTTATAAGGTGCTTGTTATCTGGGAACACAGCTATATCCTTAGGATAATCTCCACTTATTGGTAATACAAATCTCTTTGTAAGTTCTCCCGTTTTTTCGTTAATCTCAAATACTCCAACACTGTTATCTCCTGCATTCGAACAGAATATGAACTTACCATCAGAGCTGAACTTCATAGCGCATGCAGCCGAATCTGCCGCATGGTAATCATTTAAAGTTGATATTTTCTGTATCTTTTCAAATTCAGGTCTTCCATCTACATCCTTATATGAATAAGAAACGATTGTATTATTTATCTCATGAATTATATATGCGAATTTTCCATCTTTCGTAAATTTGATATACTTTGGTCCAGATTCCTGCTCGCATCTTACTGCATCCACAAGCTTAATTGTTCCATTGTTCTTATCGAATTTATATATTTTTACATGATCTATTCCAGAATCTGTTGCACACAAATACTTATTATCACGAGTCATTTTTACACATCTAACATGAGGTCTTGACGTTCTTTCTGAAATGCTTCCCATTCCCTGATGAAATACTTCGTCCGTGATTGTCCCTATTGAGCCATCATCATTTAATGACAATACTGTAATTTTACCATCGTGATAACCAGCCACAAACATATACTTGTCTGTATAATCTGTAGAAATATAACAACCTCTCATACCGTTGATTGAGGCCATATTAATCATTTTAAGTCCCAAATCTTCAGTAATCTCGAATGCTTCTACTCCAAAATCCGTAATTGAATATATATACTTCTGATTGTGAGAAATAGTTAAATATGAAGAATTTTTAATGGCAATTTCTTCTCTCTCAACTAATCTTCCATTTTCAGCATCAACATCGTAAATTCTGATTCCTTTATCATTACTTCTTGTATATGTTGAAACATATGCGATGTATCTTTTTGACATTATTCACCTCTAAATTAAATAGTTAATTACGTACCAAGACTTTTTTATATTATCATATTTTAAAAAATATATAAATATTCATTGACTTTTACATAAATATAAAATAATATTTTCTAAGTTGCTTTATAATAGGTACATGCGGTACCAAATAAGCTGTTTGCCACTAACTATGGCCATGGACGAAACACACGGGGTAGTAAGCGATGAGCAAAAGATTAATCGAGCTTAAAAACATATCTAAATCATTCGATGGTCAACTCGTTATCGACGAGCTTGATTTGTACATCCGAGAGAACGAATTTATTACATTACTTGGACCTTCTGGTTGCGGTAAAACTACCACTCTTAGAATGATTGGTGGTTTTGAGAAACCTGATAAAGGTGTAATTTTATTTGATGGCAAAGACATTACTAATGTGCCACCTAATAAGAGACAGTTAAATACTGTCTTTCAAAAGTATGCGCTCTTCTCTCATATGACTATCGCGGATAATATTGCATTTGGACTTAAGATTAAGAATAAAACCAAGTCATATATCGATGATAAAATTAAATATGCATTGAAATTAGTTAACCTTGATGGTTACGAAAATAGAATGCCTGATTCATTATCAGGTGGTCAGCAGCAAAGAATTGCAATTGCCCGAGCTATTGTTAACGAGCCTCAAGTACTTCTTCTTGATGAGCCTCTTGGTGCTCTTGATTTAAAATTAAGACAGGATATGCAATATGAACTTATTCGTCTTAAAAATGAACTTGGAATCACATTTATATATGTAACTCATGATCAGGAAGAAGCCCTTACCATGTCTGATACAATTGTAGTAATGAACCAAGGCTATATTCAGCAGATTGGAACACCTGAAGATATATACAACGAGCCTCAAAACGCTTTTGTTGCAGACTTTATCGGAGACAGTAATATCATTGGCGGTATTATGATTCAGGATAAACTCGTAGAAATATTAGGTGCTAAATTCGAATGTGTTGATACAGGTTTTGGAACTATGACTCCTGTTGATGTAGTTATAAGACCAGAAGACATCGATTTATTAGAGCCAGGCAAAGGTACTCTAGATGGTGTCGTTACACATATTATTTTCAAGGGCGTACATTATGAAATGGAAGTAACCACTCCTGACGGATTTGAGTGGCTTGTTCATTCTACAGATATGTTCCCTGTAGGCACCAATGTATCTATTCATGTAGATCCATTTGATATTCAGATTATGAACAAACCTGAATCCGAGGATGAGGAGGCAATTCCAGTTGAAGAATAAAAAGAATCTTTTAGCTGCTCCTTATACTATATGGGCTGCTGGCTTTATCTTAATACCTCTTGTTCTCGTATTGTACTACGCCTTCACAACAAAATCCGGAAGTTTTACTATCGACAACATTACCGCTATTACGTCGAGCACTAATATTAAAGCATTAGGGCTCTCTGTTTTGCTGTCTTTGATTAGTACTGTGATTTGTCTAATTCTTGCCTACCCTCTTGCAATGATTTTAGCATCATCTGGAGTAAATCAAAGTAGCTTTATGGTATTTATATTTATTCTTCCTATGTGGATGAACTTTTTATTAAGAACACTTGCTTGGCAGACATTACTAGAAAAAACTGGTGTAATCAACAGTATTTTAAAATCTTTAAATTTGCCTGCTCTTAATATTATAAATACTCCTTACGCTATTATTCTTGGCATGGTATATAATTTCCTACCTTTCATGGTTTTACCAATATATAACAGCTTAATTAAAATTGATATAAATGTAATTAATGCTGCTCATGATTTAGGCGCAAATAATGTTCAGACTTTATCAAGAGTTATTTTCCCATTATCGCTACCTGGTGTTATTTCAGGAATTACAATGGTTTTTGTTCCTGCTCTTACAACTTTCGTAATATCAGACCTTCTCGGTGGAGCAAAGATATTACTTATTGGTAATGTAATCGAACAAGAATTTAAACAGGCCAATAATTGGCATACAGGATCAGGTTTATCTTTTGTGCTTATGATATTTATCGTCATTAGCATATTCATCACAAATAAATATGATAAGGAAGGAGGCTCTATTATTTAATGAAAACTAAATCAGCCGACTTTCTTAAAAAATTATATGTAACACTAATATTTATTTTCTTGTATGCGCCAATAGTTACATTGGTAGTACTCTCCTTTAACTCTTCAAAGACACGTGCTAAATGGGGAGGTTTTACTACTAAGTGGTATTTTTCATTATTTAAAAACGATCAAATAATGAATGCATTATACACAACTATAATAATTGCAATACTTTCATCACTCATAGCAACTATTCTTGGCACTATCGCTTCTATTGCAATCAATAGCATGAATCGTAAACTGAGATCCATTTATATGGGTGTTACAAACATTCCGATGTTAAATGCAGATATTGTTACTGGTATTTCATTAATGCTTTTATTCATTGCATGCTCTGTAAGATTTGGATTTGGCACTGTGCTTATATCCCACATTACATTTAATATTCCATATGTAATATTATCTGTAATGCCTAAGCTAAAGCAGACCAATGTTTCAACCTATGAAGCTGCTTTGGATTTGGGGGCGACACCTTTATTTGCATTTTTCAAGGTCGTTTTCCCTGATATTTTCCCTGGTGTTTTATCAGGATTTATGTTGGCTTTTACAATGTCTCTTGATGACTTTATTATCACTCACTTTAATAAAGGCCCAGGATTCGATACTTTGTCCACTAAGATTTATACAGAAGTTAAAAAGGGAATTAAGCCAGAGATGTATGCCCTTTCAACTATTATTTTTGTAAGTGTTTTTGTTCTTTTAATATTAGTTAACTCTCTTCCAGATAAAACAAAGGAAGATAATAAAAATAAATAAACATTTATTTTGAGGAGGAAAAAGATGAGAAAGTTTATCACATGCGTATTATGTTGCGCTCTTGTTGCTGCTGTTCTTACAGGTTGTGGCAAGAAAGATTCTTCTGCTTCAGGCGAAGTTGTTGTATACAACTGGGGCGAATATATTGACCCAGAAGTAATTGATTTATTCGAAGCAGAAACAGGTATCAAAGTCATTTATGATGAGTTCGAAACAAACGAAATTATGTATCCAAAGGTAGAGGCTGGAGCATCTGCTTACGATGTTATATGCCCTTCTGACTACATGATTAAAAAGATGATTGACAATGACTTATTACAGGAAATTGATTTTTCAAAAGTTCCAAACTATGAAAATATTGGTGCTCAGTATATTGAAGAATCAAAGGGCTTTGATGAGAACAATAAATACTCTGTTCCTTACTGTTTTGGTACTGTAGGTATTCTTTATAACAAAACTATGGTTTCTAAAGCACCTGAAAGTTGGGCTGATCTTTGGAGCGATGAGTATGTAGACAATATCCTTATGCAGGATTCAGTAAGAGATGCATTTATGGTTGCTGAAAAGCTTCTTGGATACTCAATGAATTCAACAGATGAAAAAGAACTTACTGAATGTAGAGATAAGCTCATTGAGCAGAAACCTTTAGTTCAGGCTTATGTTGTGGATCAGG
>JAUNIR010000076.1 GCA_030523345.1 Lachnospiraceae bacterium | reverse complement strand
CCCTCTTCTGAGTCTTCTGTATTTTCTGATGGATCTGTTACTTCATCTTCAGCAATGCTTACTTCTTTAACCTCATCTGTGGCTTCGTCAGGTGTTTCCTCTATAGGTTCTTCCTTAACTTCTTCTTTCTGTTCTATAGATTCCGGAACACTTTCAATTACTTGCTCATCTTCTGGAATTGTTATTAAATCAGGCTCATCTGGATTTATACTTTTATAAATCTTTGGTGCAAATACTGCAAAAATAAGGCAAGCTGAAATACCTGCTAAGATTCCAAATCCAACACTCTGAATTAATCTATGCACCAGCCTTTTTTTATTTACTGGTTTTTTCTTAATTGTCTCTGTGACAAATTCATAATCAGTTTTATTCTGTTCTTCCATCTGATTTCTTTCTCTTTAAAGATTGCTTTTAAAGTGTCTTTATTATGCAAAACACTCGTAAACACACACAAAGTTAGTATACTAAATATAAATGGATATAGCAATAAACACGCATAAAAGGTATAATATGAAGGAAATAATTTACCTAAAAATAGATACAAATAATATGAATGAAAAATCACTAAAAATACTTGAATATAATAAAATAATATCTATGCTTTCTGATAAGGCTCATTCACAGTTAGGTAAGGCTCTTTGCGAATCTCTAAAGCCTTCTAACGACTTTTCAGAAGTTACAAGCTCTCTTCAAAATACAGATGATGCTGTAAAAAGACTTCTTCGCGCTGGTAATATTTCTTTTGCTGGTAATAAGGATGTCAGATCTTCTGTGATGAGACTGGAAAAGCAAAGTTCACTTAAATCAGGAGAACTACTTGATATTTGTGATCTCCTAGAAGCTTGTGCAAGAGTTAAATCATATCTTAAAAAAGAACATCCTGATGATGAAGAGGATTCTCTGTACCATTTTTTCCATATGATAGAACCTCTTAATTCTCATGCAAGCGAAATCAGAAGAGCTATCATTTCAGAAGATGAAATAGCAGATGATGCCAGCAGTGAATTGAAATCCATCAGACGTCATATGAAGATTACAAATGACAAAATTCATACTGAGCTAACTAGAATGGTTAATACAACATATCGCACATATTTGCAGGATACCGTTATAACTATGCGAGATGGAAGATATTGTATTCCTGTTAAAGCTGAATATAAATCAAATGTACCTGGTATGATTCATGATCAATCTGGCTCACAGTCTACTTTTTTCATTGAACCTTCTCAGGTCGTTAATTTAAATAATGATCTTAAGCAGTTATCTATAGATGAAGCTAGAGAAATTGAAGTTATATTGGCAAAGCTTTCTTCCGATTTGAGTGATCATGTTGCTGAAATAAAGGAAAATTCAAAAGCTCTCACTAACCTTGATTTCATATTTGCAAAAGCAAA
Organism: Lachnospiraceae bacterium; assembly: GCA_030523345.1. Classification (GTDB taxonomy): domain Bacteria; phylum Bacillota; class Clostridia; order Lachnospirales; family Lachnospiraceae; genus UBA2868. The sequence goes on along the minus strand of JAUNIR010000076.1, from coordinate 9,602 downwards.
TCTTGCGCTTCAGATGAATGCTTCAAGACCATTCTATAATATATATGGACATGTAAATCTTAAGAAAGCAAGACATCCATTGCTTGATTCGAAAAAAGTCGTTCCAATTAATATCAAGCTTGGATATGACTTTGACCTTCTCGTAATAACAGGTCCAAATACAGGTGGAAAAACAGTCGCTCTGAAAACTATTGGACTATTATCCCTTATGGGGCAGGCCGGTCTTTTTATTCCTGCTTCTGATACTTCAGAACTTTCTATTTTTGACAGTGTATATGCTGATATTGGTGATGAACAAAGTATTGAGCAGTCTCTTTCTACTTTTTCATCTCATATGAAAAACATTGTAGAAATACTAGAAGAGGCCGACGAAAAGTCCCTCTGTCTCTTTGATGAATTAGGTGCAGGTACAGATCCAACAGAAGGAGCTGCTCTTGCTATATCTGTTTTGTCAGATCTTCATAAGAGAAAAGTTCGTTGTGTTGCTACAACACACTACAGTGAACTTAAGGTTTACGCACTTAAAGAACCTGGAGTTGAAAACGCTTGCTGTGAATTTGATGTAGAAACATTACGACCTACCTACAGATTACTTATAGGTATTGCCGGTAAGAGTAATGCTTTCGCTATTTCATCAAAGCTTGGACTTCCATCATATATTATTGATGATGCCAAGACACGTATATCTGAAAAGGATGAAAGCTTTGAGGATGTATTAACAGAGCTTGAAAATAATCGTGTCATTATTGAAAACGAAAAAGCTGAAATTGAAAAATATAAACGTGAAATTGAAAATCTAAAATCAGATTACGAAAACAGGCAAAAGAAACTTAATGATTCACGAGATAAGATAATTAGAGAAGCAAATGAAGAGGCAAGAAGTATTCTTCAAGAAGCTAAAAATACAGCTGATGAAGCTATTAGAGACCTTATGAAAAAGGAAAATCGTGGCGACGTCAGATCAATGGAAAAAAATCGTTCGAAGCTTCGTGAAAAAATAGACAAAACAAACTCCAAAATGTCAGTGAGTAAATCGGAAGGCCCTAAGAAAAAATATAAGCCTTCAGATTTTAAGCTTGGAGAAGACGTTCGAATTATTTCTCTTAATATGGAAGGGACAATTAATTCTCTTCCAGACAATAAAGGCAATCTTTATGTACAGTGTGGTATCATGAGAATGCAGGCAAAAATGGATGACATTGAATTCATTGATAAGCCTAATATAATTGCACCTGGAATGAAGTTTTCTACCAAGAGTTCTTCCTCGAAAAGCCATGGAAAATCATTGTCCAAAGCATCAACAATGTCCATGGAAATTAATCTTCTTGGACGTACAGTGGATGAGGCTTTAGCAGAACTTGATAAATATCTTGATGATGCATACCTTTCTCATCTATCTTCAGTACGAGTAGTTCATGGAAAAGGAACCGGTGCACTGAGAACCGCGGTTCATAATTACTTAAGAAAAGTATCCTATGTTGATTCATACAGACTTGCTGAATATGGTGAAGGCGACGCTGGTGTAACAATAGTAGAATTTAAATAATAAGGAGACCCTATGGCAAAACAGAAAATTTTAATCGTTGATGATGATAATAATATTGCAGAGCTTATATCTCTTTATCTTACAAAGGAATGCTTTGATACACATATTGTAAACGATGGCGATTTGGCTATTCCTGAATTTGAAAAATATAAGCCTGACCTCATGCTTCTCGATCTAATGCTTCCTGGCATGGATGGCCATCAGATTTGTAGGGAGTTACGCAGTAAATATGATACTCCTATTATTACTGTATCTGCCAAAGGTGAGGTATTTGATAAAGTATTAAGCTTTGAACTTGGCGCCGATGACTACATTGAAAAGCCTTTTGAGCCTAAGGAACTTGTTGCAAGAATAAAGGCAGTTCTTAGACGATGTGCACCTCAGAAAAAGGATGAACCAATTATCGAAGCTAATGATAACACTAAGCATGTCTCATACCCTGATCTTGATATAAACCTTACTAACTATACAGTTATATATAAAGGTCAGTATTTGGAAATGCCACCTAAAGAAATAGAGCTTTTATATTTCCTTGCATCAAGTCCAAATCAGGTATTTACACGTGATCAGTTACTTGACAATATATGGGGCTATGAGTATATCGGCGACACGAGAACTGTCGATGTTCATATTAAAAGGCTACGTGAAAAACTCCCAGACCACGAATCATGGAGAGTATTTACTGTATGGGGCGTAGGATATAAATTCGAAGTTAAATAAAAACTATAATGAAGAAAAGAAAAACACTGTTTCTTAAGTTCATAATCACTTATTTGATTTTCGGTATTCTGTCCTTTATTATTATTTCCACTTTTACTTCGCAGAAAACAACTGATTATCTAATTCAAAATGAAGCCTCTTCTCTTTTGAAAGAGGCTACTTTGATTTCCAACAAATATGCTTCTAATTTTTATAATAATGAAGTAAATGCTGATGAAATTAAAGATCAGCTAAACGCAATAGATACTCTGACATCAGCTGCTGTGTGGATTGTAAATGCTAATGGACATGTAATATATACTTCAAGAGATACAAGGATACCTAATGACACAATTGAAGGTTTTGACCCTGCTTCCATAAGTAATAATTATATAATAGGTGATTTTTATGGTACTTTTCCTGAAAAGACACTTAGTGTATTCTCTTCTATATCTTATGACTATACTATTCCCGGATATGTTGTAATTCATTATCCTATGAGTAGCATTATGGAAAGACAACAGAATATATTGATGATTGCTTACATAAGCCTTGCTATCATTTTCGTCATTTCATCAATTATTCTTATTGTATTTGCTGATCAAGTATATATTCCATTAAGTCAGGTTACAACTGCTGCAGAAAGATATGCTGAAGGAGATCTTAAGTATACTTTCGATGTCAACAGATCAGATGAAATGGGATATCTATGTGCACAGCTTAATTACATGGCTAGTAGACTATCAGAGCAGGAAGATAATCAAAAAAAATTCATAGCAAATGTTTCTCATGATTTTCGTTCTCCTCTTACTTCAATACGCGGATACTTGGAGGCAATGGTGGATGGCACTATTCCACCAGAAATGCATGAAAAATACTTAAATATAGTACTAAATGAAACAGACCGCCTTACAAAACTCACTAATTCACTCTTAACACTTAACAACCTCAACACAACAGGGATGGTTTTGGATATTTCTGATTTTGATATTAACCAGACTATTAAAAATACAATTGCCACTTTTGAAGGGGCTTGTAAAAATAAAATGCTAAAAATGTCTCTTGTTCTATCAGGCGAGGAATTATATGTATCAGCAGATATGACACGAATTCAACAGGTGCTCTACAATCTTATTGATAATGCAATTAAATTTTCAGAAGATGGCAAGACAATAACAATAGAAACTACAGAAAAAAACGAGACAATATTTGTATCCGTGAAAGACGAGGGAATAGGTATTCCAAAAGAGAGTCTAAAAAATATCTTTGATCGATTTTATAAAACTGATTTATCTAGAGGAAAAGATAAAAAAGGAACCGGTCTTGGTTTATCGATAACAAAGGAGATAATAAAAGCCCATCATGAAAATATAAATGTAATTTCTACTGTAGGCGTTGGAACAGAATTTATATTTACACTTCCAAGATCAAAAAAAGAAGACCAGATAATTTAATCTGGTCTTTTTTATAAACTAATGATTCCATGTAAGATTATGGAGCTTTCCCACTTTATTCATACCAAAAAAATCATTTTGTCTTAAAGCTTCGTACAATATGATTGCTACCGAATTAGAAAGGTTTAGGGATCTTGTTTCCCCTTGCATAGGAATTCTTACACAAGTTTCCTCGTAATCGACTAAAATCTTTTCTGGAATTCCTCTACTCTCAGGCCCAAACATAATATATGCATCTTCCTCATATGATACATCCGTGTAACACTGTTCTGATTTTGTAGTGGCCATATATATTTTAGGATTGTTATTTTTTTCTAAAAAATCTGCAAAATTAATATATCTGTGTACATCAAGATTTTTCCAATAGTCCATTCCTGCTCTTTGTAGTGCTTTTTCAGTAAGTGAAAATCCTATTGGATCAATCAAATGTAAAGTCGTACCCGTTGCATAACAGGTACGACCAATATTTCCAGTATTTGCTGGTATTTCCGGCTCAAATAATACTATGTTCATAATTCCAATTTCTATTTATTCTTTTCTCTAAGTCCTGTAATAAAGTGATTGATTCTATCCATTGCAATTTTTAACTTTTCGATAGAATACGCGTAAGAGATTCTTAAGAATCCTTCTCCACAATCACCAAACGCGGTACCTGGGACAACTGCAAGCTTTTCAGCATCAAGGAGTGCAAACGCAAATTCTTCTGAAGTCATTCCAAATTCTTTAATACATGGGAATACATAAAACGCTCCAAATGGTTCAAAACATGGTAATCCCATTTCCTTAAAAGCATTCATAAGGAAATTTCTACGCTGATTATATGACTCACGCATGTTTGCAACATCTTCGTCACCATTTTTTATAGCTTCTACAGCTGCATACTGTGATGTCGTAGGTGCACACATAATAGCAAACTGATGAATTTTCATCATCTGTTCAATAATTTCCTTAGGTCCACATGCATATCCAAGTCTCCATCCAGTCATAGCAAACGCTTTAGAAAATCCATTAATTAAAATGGTTCTTTCTCTCATTCCTGGAAGAGAAGCAATGCTTACATGATCCTTACCATATGTAAGCTCTGAATATATTTCATCAGACATTACAAAAATGTCTTTTTCAATACAAATCTTTGCAATATCCTCAAGATCTTCTCTTTCCATAATTGCACCTGTTGGATTATTTGGAAATGGAAGAATCAATATCTTTGTCTTGTCTGTAATCGCTTCCAATAATTCTTCTTTAGTAAGTCTGAACTCATTTTCATTCTTTAACTCAATAATTACTGGTGTTCCACCTGCAAGAATCGTACATGGCTCATATGATACATAACTTGGCTGAGGAATAAGTACTTCATCGCCAGGATCTATCATTGCTCTTAACCCGATGTCTATAGCCTCAGAACCACCAACCGTAACAAGTATTTCAGTTCTTGGATCATAACTTACATTACATCTTCTAGTAAGATAGTTATTAATTTCTTCTCTTAATTCTAAAAGTCCAGAATTGGAAGTATAAAATGTTTTTCCTTTTTCAAGAGAATATATACCCTCGTCTCTAATATGCCATGGTGTATCGAAATCTGGTTCACCAACACCCAAAGATATAGTATCTTTTCTTTCACTGGCAATATCAAAAAACTTACGAATTCCCGAAGGCTTTATTTCTGTAATTGTTTTTGATAATGGATTTCTCATGGTGTCATCATTATCCTTTCATCTTCATACTGCTGATGCATAATTGTTCCGTGATCCTTGTACTTCTTAAGTATGAAATGTGTTGTTGTACTAAGAATTGAATCAAGTGTAGAAAGCTTTTGAGAAACAAACATTGAAATTTCCTTAAGTGACTTTCCTTCTATAGAAACAATTAAATCAAATCCTCCAGACATTAAATAACAAGAAGTTACTTCTGGATATTTGTAAATTCTTTCTGCAATCTCGTCAAATCCCTTACCACGCTGAGGTGTAACCTTTACCTCGATAAGAGCATTTACTCTTTCTTCTGTAACTTTATCCCAGTCAATAATAGTATGATATCCACAAATGATGCCCTCTGATTCCAAGGCGGCTAATTCATTGGCGACATCTACCTCATTCATTCCTAATAAAACGGCTAGTTCCTTTAAATCTACTCTTGAGTTTTTTTCGATGTAGTTAAGAATTTTTTCTCTCATCTCTATCCCCTTTCCTTAAGCAATGCTCATCTATAATTTGTAAAACCCTGCTCATCCTTAAGCAGTCTGTCAATCGGTGTTAAAAATCTTATTTCATCCTGGTTGATTATTATTCTATCATTATTATCTGTTTCCTCGCCTATAACCGATGCCACTATTTTGGACTTTTCAAATAAATTTACTATATCATATGGGTTTTCTGTTCTGATTAACCATGATCCCTTTGATGGATAAGTATAAGGATTAACATTCATCCATTCACATATTTCTAAGGTTTCCTGTCTTATACTTATTTTAGTCAAATCAACAACTAAACCCGTTCCATTCCTCTCTGCCATATCCCAAAGAGCACCAAAAATACCCATATCTGATATTTCTACAACTTCAGAGCTCGATAATACATCAGTTATTTTACATATACTATCATGAGAAAGCATTTCTCTTCCAGTCATTTCATCTGTAAGGTTTAGAAATCTATTAGAAAACCTGCAACTTAATGCAGGTCTCTCTTTAAAAATTAGCTTATGTGTAGCTTCTAAAGCTATATATCCTGCAAGTACTATTTTCATTATTGTCCTAACGCCGCGGCTGCCTGGGCGGCTGCAGTAAGTGATGCAATTGTCTGTTTTACGTAATCAATACTTCCTGAATCTATAGCAGCACTAATAGTGGCCACAACATTAGCATCTGCGGCTCCCGTTCCTACTGTTGCTGTTCTTGGTGATGGATGATAAGTACTCTTGTTAATCTTAAGCCTTTCTGTTTCAACTCCATCAACTTTAACTATTTTCCATAACTCACCAGTATAACCAATATGTGCAGACTGAGTAGAAATAAATCCTACAGGATGTGATGAGTCTGCAATAATCTTTTCTCCCTCCGGCTCTGTCTTGGACGTCTCAACACTTTCAAATGTAACAGATCTATTTGAAGGTCTTGTATCTTTTCCGTATATATTAAATGTTATTTTTTTGTCTTCTGTTGTATATCCCTCAATGTAAATTGGATATTCTGTGTTATTTGTAAATTTAAAGTCTTTATATGTTCCTGCAATAGCAGCATCAGAGCTTAAATCAACATATGTAACAACCATAGAATGTGGTGATCTTTCATCAACCTGAAGCTCAGCACGAATAACTGCATTATATAATGTAGAACTTACCTGACATATTCCACCACCAAGTGATTCAACAACCATACCGTTTAAGTAAGAACCAGCCATAAAATATCCATTATCTTCAGTAAATGGACTAACCGTACCATATGCCGAAAACTGCTCTCCTGGATAAAGAATCGTACCATTAATATGCTTACATCCTGTTCTTACGTTTCCTGTTCTATCCGCAGATGATGATTTAAAACTTGTTGTATATGAACCTAAAATGTCTGTCATCTGTGATAAAGCTTCTTCATCGAGATTAGATTTTGTTACATCTGTTACAAGATTTACAGACAATTCTCCTTTATCCCATGAGTCAAGAGCTGCAATTATGTCACTTACAGACTTAGCTATATTAACTTCTACGCCGTTATTACCTTGGCTCTTTATCTGAAAATGTCCATCAACTCTCTCAACAACAGCATTAGTAGGCTTGATGTTACTTTTCTCTGCCTCAGCTTCAACAACTCCTGCTACTTTTTCTCTATCATATTCGAGCTGTAAATCGTATTTTTTAGGGTTATTCTTAAGATCGCATATAGCTTTGTACTGCGCTATAAGATTTCCACCCTTTCCAAGGCTAATAGCATCAACTGCAGCATCTGTATTAGCCCAGCTTATTCCTAATTCGCCAAGGGTATACACTGACTGATTATCGTTTACTGAATTAAGAGTTATTGTTCTGTCTGAAAGAGTATTCACATAGTCATTAACTGCTTTTACTGCCTGTCTATAAGACATACCCGATACATTTACATCACCGATATAAACTCCGTCTCTTATATTACCTGGAATATCAATTTCATCTTCTGCTTTCTTAGCATAATCTTCTATGTATAAATCGTCCAAGTACCCTGCATATTCAGAATAGATACTTAATGGGTCCAAAATACCAGCTCCACCTGCCATAATATCAACAGATGCAGCTGTCTTAACTGATCCCACACTTATAAATAATGCAAAAGATCCAATTAAAATTGCATTTAGTTTCCCAAAAAGTTTCATAATGTATTAGTATAACACTTTTTTCTACATAGTTGCCATAGAAACAATAAGTGGAACAACCATTGCAACAACAAGAATTATTACAATAATTGCAGAAATTATTTGCTTTTGTTTTTTCTTTTTCATAAAATATACCTCGTAGTTATTATATTTGAAAGAAGGACAATATGTATCCTATTTTTACCGTTTTTGTAATATTTGCAATTTTCACATTTATTTATATGAACAGAAGTACTTCCTCTCTATCAAAGGAAAAAGAAAACTTTCTTGAAAAAGAGCGAGAAGCTAATAGTGTTCGTAAACAGCCTATTACAGATTTAAACTATATAAAAATAAACTTAAATGAGCTTCCTGAAATAAATACTGATGATGAATATATAAAGGAACGATTAAACACTTTAAATGTTCTCTCTGGAGAAGACACTAAAATCGTTAATCTTTCAGCTTATACCAACACTGATTTAAAGCTCAAATATGGTGTTGCTAACTTAACTATTCTTACAGAATATGATCAAAATTTCACAAGCCTTTGCAGATGTCTATACGAAATAGGTAGACGTCTTTATGATGCAGGTAATATAGAAGATGCAAGAGTATTCTTGGAGTACGGCATCAAGTGTGGTACCGACTTAAAACTTCACTACACTTTATTAGCTGATATTTATGAACAGAATATGCAGTATAAAGAAATTGTAGCCCTTATTAAAAATGCGGAAAATGTTAATTCTGTATTAAAACCATCTCTCATTAGAGAGCTAACAAAACGCCTTGAGGGAACCGGTTACACAGTTTCAGAGGAAGAAGCTCCTCTTGAAGATATAACTACCTAGAACATCTAACTAATAATTATCTATCCTTAACATACTGAATAATTCTAGGAAGTACTTCAAACATATATTTATCGAATCTCTCGACACTTGCAACAATTAATACATCGGTATCTTTAAAATCATCCTTAACGTCATCAAGGGCATTTCTATGTGCTACACAGAGTTCTGTGTAATCCTGTGATAAATAAGGAATCATAGCTAGTCTGAAAGAATCGCCAATCATAAGTATTTTCTTATTATCCGGATTATCTGATGTTGATCTGTAAACATTCGTTGGCATTATGAAACTCTTTTCACCGTCGAACCAATTAACAGTATACTGTGGTTTATAAAAAATAACATAATCCGTATCCTCAGTATACATATCAGCATCAAGACTTCCTGTATCAATCAACCCTTTTTGAGTAAATTTAGTTGGAAGAACTTCTAAATCATTCAGATTTGTAGTTTCTATACCCATTTTTTCATATAATGCCATTGTTCCAACAAATGCACCAGCTTGTGTCCAGTGAGTATCATATGGAAAATACATCTCATAGTATTTCTTACCTGACTTAAGCTCCTCTATAGGATATACGAAATCTACATCCGTATTGTTATTAATATATTCTGTAAATATATCTTCTCTCTTCTTTGAAGTTTTTACTGTATAGCTAGGCATATATTCCGGATACACCTGCTCTTTATTAGGCATAATCATCATTCCAAGCTGAATACCTTTTTCGTCACAAGC
>JAUNIR010000224.1:517-1859 GCA_030523345.1 Lachnospiraceae bacterium | reverse complement strand
TTTTCTGAAAAGCAATATATTTTATCATAGGGGGCGACAGGCTCATTTGGAAGGATGAGCCTGCCGACAACATTCTGATTTCTATAGTAGGTAGCTAATTTCATTAAGTCGACATTTGGCGGATTTAGTGTGCCTTTTGGAGATTGCAATAAATGTGGGTCATAAAAACCTATCATTTAATCGTCAGCCTCCGCACGGGCGAATATTAAGCTTGGCGTACCATCCGCCGCTATTTCGGCAATCTTTGAGATAGTCGGATAGTAAGATGATTTATACTTCTTTAAGATGAAGTTGTCATCTCGCCTAATGCCTTGTACTACTAATAATGTGCCTTTAGTGAACCATGACTTTTCTATTACGTGCTTTTTACCATCCTCACCGATTTTAGAAATTTGTTTATCATATTCACTAAAACTATCTTTATAGACTTTCACAAGAACTACGCCGTCTGTAGTTAATAGCGTTACCGTATTCTTCGTCTTGTTTTTGTCAATTACCGTGCCTGCAATTAGTTGTAAATCATAAATTGGGATTTTGTCCCCTTTGCGCGTATTAACAAAATTTGTCGTGGTAGGTTTCTTAGGCAGGTTATCAAAAACAGCAGTTGCCAGTCTTAACTTCGCTAATTCATGTTCATGGTAATAGAAGGATAAACTTTCCATTTCCCATTTATTTGTCGTGCCATTAGCATATTTTTTAATCATATCGTCTAATAGACGGGCATTTATAGTGGTAAGCATGGCTTGCTTATTATTTTTGATATATTCCTTTAATGGTGACATTGCGTCATCATATGCGCTCTTCCATGTCTTTACAGGTAATTCGTTGCCATTAAGGAGCATGTCAATTGTAAACACTTTCCCAATAAAATTTACGGCATTATCAGGTAAGATGTAATTTTCGCCCTTCTTCCAAGTCTTCAAATCTTTGTTAAATGCATAAATTTTGCGAAGTGCGGCCATATTGGCTGGTAGCAAATTATACTCCAAGATTGTGGCCATACTGGACAAAGATAACGAAGTTTTTTTGTCTGTAACACTATCCAAATACTTATACATCAAGTCGGTTTTTGGAATCCCCGAGATAGAGTCAAAACAACCCGCTTTAATTAAGTTAACCATTTGTACTTTTGTTGTGGGAATTCGGTTATTAAAATCTTCAAAGCTGGTATAGGGTCTGCCTTTTATGATTTCTTTAATCAAATCTACGGAGATATTAGTAATGCCACGCAAGCCATACAAGATAGTATTTGTATTAACATTTGGTAAAAATGTTACATCGGAGTTATTAATGTCTGGCTGCGCTATCTTAATGCCCCATGATTTAAATCTGCCAATGGCAG
>JAUNIR010000224.1:0-507 GCA_030523345.1 Lachnospiraceae bacterium | reverse complement strand
AGTTCTTCCATAGTCAACTGTTCTTTCTGCACGTTTCACTTTTTCTTGCGCATTCAGGTCTTCTTCGCCATCCGTCACAACATCTTCCTCAGAAGTGTCATTTGCCTCTTCGTCGTCGTCATCATCATCTATGTCGGCGCCTGCGCTATCTGCAATCAAATTGGCTGTATTCCAAAAAATTGACGGATAATTACATGCAAGATTCATTTCCTGTAATGCCACAAGAGAATAAGCAAGTCCATGTGCAGAACAGAATGAATAAGAACGCTGAGGCGCAATTAAAACATCCCAAACATAGCGACACAATTTTTCAGACAAACCTTTTTCAATAATGTTGGCATTGAATTCTTCAGTCATCTTATCATAAAGTTCGCGCTTCTTCTTTGCAATAGCCTTTCTAACGGCATCAACCTGTTTTAGTGACCACCCCGCAATAGTCGGGTCAAGCAGAAGAATCATCATACTTTCTTGTGATACGCACAAACCGTGGTCGGCATCAAGATAACT
>JAUNIR010000223.1 GCA_030523345.1 Lachnospiraceae bacterium | reverse complement strand
AAAATCATAAATCTTTACCTTCTATGACATCGTTTATATACATATGTGATTATTTTGGTATATATCCTAAAGAGTTCTTCGATGCCAAATGCACTACTATACTAAATGAGGACAGTAAGTATATTTTTTACGGACAACAAAAATTAAAAAGTAGACATACATTTTCTAAATATGGACAATAGATGTATGATAATGGACAAGGAGATGCGATTTATGTACACACGCGAACAAAGAATAGACATAGGTAAAAAAGTTTATAGCCGAGAGATATCATATCAAGAAGCAATGGATATGTTTAATGTAGCTCGACCCACAATTGTTACTTACGTAAATCTTTATAAAGCTACAATCAATGCTCCAAAAGGTTTGCGTCCATCATCCAATTCTGTAGTAAAGGATTACTCCTCTTTGACAAAAAAAGAACTTATAAATGAATTGATGAACAAAGATATCGAGATTGAACGGTTAAAAAAAGGCTATGCAGTGGAAGGAGTTGGTGCAAAAAAGGAGTTCGTTTTTATACAAGATGTGAATATGAAGTGATTTATGCATTATCTGGCGGGTGGCCTGTTTGTAGACTATGCGCATCAATGGTAGTATCTAAAAGTGGTTTTTATGCATGGAAAGCTCGAGTTGAAAATCCGTCAGCTAAAGAACTGCAGAAACTGGATAACACCCAGCTATTCATTACTTACCATGAAGCTTATCCATCTCATGGGTACCGTTGGTTAAACGCTAAGATACGACTGGATACAGGATTGTGTTTTTCCGATAATTATGCCCATCACTGTTGCAGTTTCGCAGAAATACGTTCAAAAGCTAAGTACTACAGGTATAGACGTCCAAGGGATCAGTCTCGTATTTTTCCTAATTTGCTGTTAAGCAAGATCACTCCTGAAAGACCTTTTCAGAGAGTAGTCAGCGATATGACAGCTTTCTGGGTTGGTCGGAATCACTATGAACTTACACTTTATATGGATCTTTTCAATAACGAAATCGTCTCATATGGCCTTTCGGACATCAGAGGCAACCGTAATACATATTTCGAAGGTTTAAGAGATCTTATAAACAAAAAAGAGGAATACGGGAACCTTAAGTTAATTCTCCACACAGACCAAGGCTCCGTATATTCCTCAAAGGCCTTTAACGACCTCTTACCATTATACAATATTACACATTCGATGTCTCGTGCTGGTCCCCCTACAGATAATCCAGCTATGGAGGCTATTAATAGATGGATCAAAGAAAAATTATTCACTGACTTCAATATCAGAGACTGTGACAACGTTGATGAATTTATAGACATTTACATTCGATATTTTTACGAAGAGCGCCCTGCTTATTCTTTAAAGTATTTAACTCCAAAACAATACAAAGATAAGTATTGCAAATAAAAATATATACATTTGTCCATTAATACTTGACCAGTGCAAGGGATGTTTTGTTTTAATTTGTTTCATAATTTAACATATATAGCTATGAGGCCATTTGCATTATTATCAATAATAATATTTTTTAAATTGTTTGATAAATATTATCCTAAACCAATTTCATTGGTAGAGTGGTTATGTTTTTCTTTTTCCTTGTTTATAACAACTTGGTTTAAACCAAACTTTATGTTTGGCTTTGCACTATGTATATTAATTTTCATAATAGTTGATTTTATAAAAGGAAAAGGTAAAAATATATTAAATTATATAATATTTGGAACCTAGGTATTTCCAAGTGTATTGCTGATGTTGTAGCAGTAAGCTCAACTATTTGATCAGACAAGTGGTATTGGCTTTGAATTCCTCAAGGTATGGAAATTTTATGTGAAAAATCCATTGATGGCTTTGATTTTGTCAATTGCTTTTCTTTTAGT
>JAUNIR010000222.1 GCA_030523345.1 Lachnospiraceae bacterium | reverse complement strand
AATAAATTCCAATCATCTCGCGCTAACTCAATGCATTTTGATACATTTTCATTTACAATATTATTTTCATTATAATCAATTAATATAGGAAAAGCCACAATTTGCCCCGTTTCATAATTTAACGTCGGATATAACTCCTTGATTAATGGTACACTTAACTTGGAGTTAAGTAATCCCATTACATATAATCTGTTCTCATCATCGATAAAAATACCAGGTCCTGCAACATCAAACATAAATCCTTGAGGATAATATCTTAATGCAAACATTCCCGATGAAACTTTCGACCAAGAGAGACTTTCTCGCATACTATATTCAATGTTAAATATTCTTCTTGACCACGATGTTGTATTAGGATCCTTAGGATTATGGGTTACAAAATACTTAATTTCCTTGCCGTTAGATTCCCAATTAACAACATATGCTATGTTTCCATACCACTTTCTATAACTTCCACCTTTGTTATAAGGATACCATTTGTATTTTCCATCTTCTGTATCATCAATTCTTTCAGTTGAGAGACCAATTTTTCCCCTTTCAACTTCAAACCAAACACGTAAGAAACGATTATTATCTGAAGTTGACATTCCACTTTTTATTTGCGCCTTATCACTTAGCCTTGAATTTGCAAACAGTGAAAACATTTCCTCAGATAACCAAAAAGCAAACTCACTACTAGGTACATTATTAAAATTATCCTGTAAGGCGATATGTTCATGCTCACCTTTTAAAAAACTATTTTTTTTGTCTTCAGATGAACCTTCCTCTGTTAGTTTAAAATATCGTGCTTTATAACTTGGAACATATGCATTATTAATCACAAATGATGCACTCTGTACAACTTCACCGCCAATATCATCAAACGATCTTGGTCCTAACTGCAAAAAAGTAGAAATACGTTTTTTCAAAATTTTAATTCGCAATTTTTCAAAGGCACCTAGAAACATCCAAGTCTGCTGCGTTATCATAGAAACAAATCCTGTTTCACTAGCCATTTCCATACATTTTTCAATAAAAACAGCATATAAGTCAGATTTCGTATCCGGATAATGCTTCTTTGTATATTCATTTAACTTTACACTACTGTCCCCTAAGTTCATATATGGAGGATTAGTAACAACCGCATCATATTTCATTTCTATGATTTTCCCGATACGGATAAGTCGTCGAAGTAGTTTTTGATTAGCTTCTATTCCAATCATTTCAAAATCCATCTGCCCTGGAATAGAATAATTATCAACAAATTTTAAAAGCAATTCCCAATTATATTTTTCTAGTATTAGAATGGATCCATATTCTTTTGCATCTACAAGTTGACTGAGCAATCCATTTAGCTGATTTAATGCATCATTAATTTCAATTTCTGACAATCCTTCTCCAAAATACTTTAACTGATTCTTATTGACATTATTGCTCTCTTCAACAGCATAGACTTGAGGTTCTGCCTGTACTCGTTCCCCGTCTATGTTCTCCTTTCCACGGAAAAAGATTCTGTTATATCCTCTTGCCTTCATCATAAGTGCAAAGTAAGAGAGCTGGTACGCACGGCGATCTATATCAAGACCTCTGATATTCTTTTCGAGTATGTCAAAAACAGCTTCTCTCTCACTGAAGCCTTCACTACGATAGATATCCATAAGAACATCAAACATATAAACAAGAATATGGCCAGATCCCATACAAGGATCTATACAGGTAATATCCTGAGGTGTTAATTCTCTATAGTTCTTTCTAATTTCAATAAGTTGGGAAGCAACATCAGCTTCCTGCTCTGCTTCCGGAAGATAATACTTCCATCCAAATTCTTCAGCCTTAGCTTTTTCGTCAACAGATGCATCAACTGCACGAAGATGCTCAATCCATACTCTACCA
>JAUNIR010000221.1 GCA_030523345.1 Lachnospiraceae bacterium | reverse complement strand
AGAGGCTGGATTGATGGAAATGAAGGAGCCAGAAACAGAAGTTATTTTAGAAGCTCCAGCTGGAATTATCAAAACAGTTGCAACATGCAAGAACGGTAAAGTTACTGGTGTAACTCTTACTAATGTACCTGCATTCGTTTACAAAGAGAACTGCGAACTCGAATACGATGGCAAAAAGGTTGTATTTGACATTTGCTTCGGTGGTTCATTCTTTGCTCTTGTTGATGCAGAAAAGAACTTCGGACTTAAGTCATGCCCAGAGACTAGAGAATATTTGACAAAATGGTCAAGCTTTGCACTTAAGGAAATCAACAAAAAATATGATATTAAGCATCCAGAACTTGATATCACTTCAGTTGACTTAATCGAGAACTACAGTTCATCAGATCTAAGTGAAGCTGAATATAAGAAGACATGTCCAGATGCTAAGTTTGCTCTTAGAAATACACTTGTATTTGGTGAGCATGAAGATCCACAAATTGATAGATCACCTTGTGGAACTGGTACTTCAGCTAAGTTGTCATGGTTATATAAACATGGTGAACTTGGTGTAGGTGAAGCATTCGTTTATGAATCATTCATCGGTACTAGATTTGTTGGTAGAATTGCTGATACAGCTAAGGTTGGTGATTTTGATGCTGTAATCCCACAGGTTACAGGTGCTGCTTATCTTTGTGGTGAAGCAACATGGTTCATGGATGAAGATGACAAGATGACAAGAGGATTTACAATCTAGTTAAATTTTCAAAAAATAATTATCAAATATGGCTGCTCTTTATGAGCAGCCATATTTATGAAAGGTCAAAAATTGAGCAAGATTAACCGTATTGTAGAAGAAAATAAAAATTTAAAGATGGTGAAGCAACTTTTGATGATTTGCGTTGGAAATGCAATGTTAGCAGTTGCTATGAATTTTGTAATTACACCATTTAATTTATATTGTAGTGGGGCAATGGGCGTTGCACAATTAATTAATGCTTTATTATTTGATGTTCTTCATATTCCTACAATCCCAGGAATTGAAAGCTTGGGAATAGTGTATTGGGCGTTGAATATTCCTATTTTATTGTATGGAGCAAAGAAACTTGGGAAAAAGTTTTTGCTATATACAATTTTTTCTATAACGGTTTTATCTGTATTCGTTGGCCTAATTCCCGTATACGCACATTCAATAATTGAGAATGAGGTGATGGGCTGCATAGCTGCAGGAGTATTTGGCGGAATTGGAGTTGGACTTGTGCTTACCGCCGGTGCAGGCTGTGGAGCAGGTGATGTTTTAGGAATGGTATTTGCCAGCACAAAGCCAGGGTTTAGCGTAGGTATGATGAATATGATAATAAATATATGTATCTATACGATTTGCGCTTTTGCATATGGATTAGAAAACGCAATTTACTCAATATTGTTTGCCGCAGTACTTTCTTGGGCGATGGATAAATGGCATTATCAAAATCATTATATGCAGGTTACTATTTATACGAAGATTCCTAATTTGTCAAAAAACTTATCTGAAGCTCTACATAGAGGGGTTACAACATGGCAGGCAGAAGGTGGCTATACTGGAACACCAACATATATGAGTAATATTATAGTAACAAAATATGAATTAGAAGATACTGTTGATAAGATAAGAGGTGTTGATCCTAACGCTTTTATATCGGTGGTTGAGATAGGCAAAGTTCACGGTTTATTTGATAAAAGATTTTCTCAATAGTGTATATATGGCAATAAATTATAGAAAATTTACCCAGTAAAATAACTGGGTTTTTTATTTGTACAATATAATATTTATAATAAGTATATACCGTAGTATAGTAAAAAATCATTGGAATTACAAATACTTAAACAAAAATAACGGAAAATAATAGCACAAAAAGTATAGTAATTAGTTCAGGTTAT
>JAUNIR010000008.1 GCA_030523345.1 Lachnospiraceae bacterium | reverse complement strand
TAAGATTTTCTCAGGACTTGTAGAGGGACGTATCTCAAAGCAGGTTAAGGAAATCAGCCTTCTTGATCAGGTATATGTAAAAGCAGAAGATGGAAAGCAGACAGTTGCAGCTTATCTTTCATCAGTTAACAAGGATCTTAAGGTTTCAAAGATGGTAAGATTCGAAGTTGGTGAAGGTATGGAAAAGAAGAACGAAGACTTCGCTGCAGAAGTTGCTAAGCAGATGCAGGGTTAATTTGAATAGTCATTAGTTTAAATTAATTATTGATATAAAGAAATCAGCTAATATCTATAAGGTATTAGCTGATTTTTTATTGTTTAAATTATTATATTTAAATTTTCAATATTGAAAGTTACAATTTTAGATATCAAATATTTTGCTATAAAACTCTGTTGAGTCAGCATTCTTTATTAAAACGCGAACGCCTTTTAACGAAAAGCCATATGAACTTATTTCGTCAGCCATTTTTATTCCTTGTTCAGCTAGGATAGGGGCGAGCTCTGCGTCCAGAGTATTTTCTAAATCGTCCATTGCGTCGGGTGCTATATCGAGCTGGTTTAAAAAGGTGTATTCAAATACTATAATATTTTCGCCTTCAGATTCTACTGTGCAGCAGAGACCTGACTCCATTAGATTTTTGTTGATTTCCTCGATGGATGCAGCCATTTCTGAGCCATTAACGAAATCGGCAAGCGAATCATAACTTTCATCCGAAGATTTTTCGTTTTCAGCGTTTAGGGCTTCTTCTTCAAGTTTCTTAGCCTCTTCTTCGAGCTTTTTAGCCTCTTCCTCAATTCTTTTGGCTTCCTCCTCGGCTTTTTTAGCTTCATCTTCAGCTTTCTTGGCTTCTCCCTCTGCTATAGCTTCAGCTCTTTTAGCTTCTTCTTCAGCTTTTTTACTATTGCAACCGCATAAGGAGAGCATAAGAATTATGCCTATGGCATATACTATATTTTTCTTCATAATAGCTCCTTTTCATTTTATTTTAAGATGTTTTGCTGATTTGTAACTAGAGTATAGTTTACCATGAATGGGTATAATATACTATTATACTTTTACTAATTTAGTACATCTGTGCAAAAATGAGGTGTATTATCAGAAAATATTGTACAAATTTTGGTTGCAAAATTTATGCAACATTACTATAATGATGGTGAGGGTTAGGAAAGAACTAATCCGTGTCACTTAAGTTGAAGGTGGATGGCTTTGAGGAGGGCCTGAACCTTTAGAAGCAGCGGTAAGATGAGAGTTAACCGCAAATAGGAGGAAAAAATATGAAAGTACAGAACATTACAAACATTGAAAAATTTTTTAAGGTAATTGATTCATGTGAAGGAAAGGTTGAACTTGTTACAGGTGAGGGAGATAGACTTAACCTTAAGTCAAAGCTTTCACAGTATGTTTCACTTGCTAATATTTTTTCAGATGGCCAGATTGGTGAACTTGAAATCATTGCAGCAGAGCCAGCTGATGTAGAGAAGCTTGTAAACTTCATGATTAACGGCTAATAAGAGTATAATTGTCTTAGGGCAAGCTTTTAATTTGCCAACAGGAAAGAAATTATGGCATCGGGATTCCGGTGTCATTTTTTTGTTCTTTTGCTATAAAAGATTGCATTTTCGTGGTAAAATTACTATGTATGTCTAGCAATATTAGTAATGAAAATAAAATGATAGAAAAGTATGACTCTATTATGAGGGGAATGTCTAGTATCTATAAGTCGATATTTCTAATCGATTTAGAAGCAAGGTCTATTTCCCAGTTAGATCATGATGAAAATACAAAGAGATTCTTTAATGAAGACGAAAATTATTTTGAAATATTAAAGAATTTCCTTCGTAATACAGTTGTTATAGAACATTTATATGATGCTTTGACTTTTTGTGATGTTCACACGATAAAGCCAAGACTTAGATACAAGAATGTTATTGACAGCGAGTTTATTGGGAACGATGCTGGCTGGTTTAGAGCGCAATTTATTGTTCTTGAACGAAGTGAGGCAGGAGTACCTGTAAGGCTTGTTTTTACTACGCAAATAATTGATGATGAAAAAAATGCAATAGATGAACAGCAGAGGATTATAAGGTCACTGGCAGACATATATTTCACCCTACATCTTTTTGACTTAGAAAAAGATACGGTCACGGAAGTATCTACTCAAAACTTGATTCATAAGATACATAGCGAAAATTACAGAAAAGGTTGTCAGAAAACAATATCAGCGGCAATCGATCAGACAACGGATGAGAAATATATAGA
The DNA here is from genome assembly GCA_030523345.1 of Lachnospiraceae bacterium. GTDB lineage: Bacteria > Bacillota > Clostridia > Lachnospirales > Lachnospiraceae > UBA2868. The sequence continues at coordinate 49,615 of JAUNIR010000008.1, read as the reverse complement.
TCACATGAGGGAGTTCACTGATTTATCAACCTTGAACGAACGAATGCATGATAAAAAAATTATTTCGACAGAATTTATAGGATATGCGGGATGGGCCAAAGGCTCTTTCATAGAAGTTGAATGTGATAACTCAGGTAAACTGAAAAAAGTTCTTTATGCCACACAGATTATAGATGATGAGAAACATAGGGAAGAGCTGCTTGTCAAAACAGCACTGACCGATGAACTCACAGGCCTACTTAACAGAAGGGCCTATGATAATGATATAAAAGAGCTTTTTGAACCAGTTGTAAATATTTCAGATATAACGCTTATTGCCATAGATGTAAATGGATTAAAGGATGCAAATGATACCTTGGGTCACGAGGCGGGGGATGAATTAATTATAGGAGCATCTGACTGCCTGAAGAAGGGGTTCTTAAGCTATGGTAAAGTATATAGAATTGGTGGAGATGAATTCGTTGCTGTAATTGAGGCAGATGGGGGCAAAATAGCTGATATAATGCAGGAATTTCAAAACTTGTGCGATTCATGGCAAGGTAAGCTTGTAAGTGGCCTTTCGTTATCGTATGGGTATGTAAGAACGCTTGATTATAAAGGATATTCTTTTCTAGAGATTATGAAAGAAGCAGATAAAAAAATGTATGCCTGTAAGGAAGAATACTACAAAAGAAGTGGTAATGACAGGCGAAGGAGGACATGATGACAAAAGTTGATATTATTTCAGGATTTCTCGGTGCGGGAAAGACTACATTTATTAGAAAAATGCTTGATGAAGTATTTAAGGGCGAAAAAGTTGTTCTTATTGAGAATGAGTTTGGTGAAGTTGGAATCGATGGGGGATTTCTTAAGGATGCAGGCATAGAAATTACAGAAATGAACCAGGGATGCATTTGCTGTTCATTAGTTGGAGATTTCGATAAAAATTTACGTGAAGTAATTGAAAAATTTACACCAGACAGAATCCTTATTGAGCCATCAGGTGTCGGAAAATTGAGTGATGTAATGACTTCAGTTACAAAGCTCGAAGAGAGCCACGGAATTAAATTAAATGGTCTTGTAACAGTAGTTAACGGTCCTAAGGCTTTAAAACAGATGAAAGCTTTTGGAGAATTCTTCAATAATCAGGTTGAGTATGCATCAACAATTGTTCTATCACGTACTCAGGATATGGAAGATTCAAAGCTTGAAGATTGCGTTAAGCATTTAAGAGAACATAATGATAAGGCTGCGATTATTACAACTCCTTGGGATAAGATTGCAGGAACGCAAATACTTAAGGCGATAGAAGGTGCTAATACACTTACAAGTGAGATGAAGGAACTTGCAGATAAGGCTCATGAGGAACAACACCATCACCACGACCACGGCCATGATGAACACGAACACCACCATGACCATGGCCCTGATTGCACATGTGGTTGCCATGATCACGACCATCATCACCATCATCACGCTGATGACGTATTCACAAGCTGGGGAATCGAAACGCCTCATAAGTTTGACAGAGCTGTGATTGAAAAAGCAATGAAAACATTTGCAGATAGCGAAGAATATGGTGTTATTATCCGTTCAAAGGGAATGGTTGAATCTGTAGATGGAACATGGATTTACTTTGACTTTGTAGACGGAGAATATGAACTTAGAACGGGAGAGCCAGAATATACAGGCCGACTTGTTGTTATTGGTGCAGAAATTAACGAACATAAAATAGAGGAATTATTCGGACTTTAATTATGAAAGAAGTACTTGTATTTTTTATAACAGGTTTCATGGATAGTGGTAAAACATCGCTTATTAATGAAACTCTATATGGAAGCGAATTTTCAGGAACACCTGATAAGAAGCTTATAATCTGCTGTGAAGATGGCGAGATTGAGTATGATGAAGAAAAGCTTAAGACTGTAAATGCCAAGCTTGTTATGCTTGAAAATGAAGAAGAGTTTAATGAAGAAAATCTTAAGCGAATTGCAAAGGAGTACGATCCTGACAATGTATTTATTGAGTATAATGGTACATGGGAAGTGGCTCCTGTATATGAGATGAAGATGCCAGCAGGTTGGGTTCTTGCTCAGGCTATAGCAACAGTGGATTCACAGACTTTTGAAATGTATCAGAACAATATGCGAGCTATGATGAATGAGATTTTGTTTGGAGCAGAGCTTGTTGTTTTTAACAGATGTGATGAAAATACAAATAAGCGCAAATTTAGGGGCGCCGTTAAGGCTATAAATAGGCCAGCACAAATTATATATGAGCTTATGGATGGTAAAGTTGATACTAGTGAAGAAGAACTTCCTTTTGATATTGACGCAGATGTAATTGAAATTACAGATGCGGATTATGCAATATGGTTTACTGACTGTATGGATAAGCCGAAGAAATACGAGGGTAAACATGTACATTTTCTAGGACTTGTATATAATCCAGAAGACGGCTCACTTAAGCGCAATGTATTCGTTCCAGGAAGATTTGCAATGACTTGCTGTGTTGATGATATTCAGTTTTTAGGAATGAAATGTAAGTACGACGAAGCATATACATTAAAGCATAAGAGCTGGGTTGACTTTACCGGAAAAATTAAAATTGAATTTGCTAAAGAATACAGAGGTCTTGGACCAGTTTTATATGCAGAAAAGGTTGTAGCAGCAGAGAAACCTGAAGACGAATTGGTGTACTTTACATAAATATTATTATGTAAACAAGTAGCAAACACATGAACAGTATAATTAATAAACTTACAGACAAAAGAATATTAATCTTTGGATACGGAAGAGAAGGAAAAAGTACTGAACAATATATAAAAAATCATGTTCAGTATAAATGTCTTGATGTATTCGAGGGTAAAATGGAAGAAATTAATGAGGACGATTATGACTTTATAATAAAGAGTCCTGGCATAATTATGCTTGAGGACAATCCAAAGTATACGTCTCAGACTGAACTCTTTTTAGATGAATTTTCTGAAAAAACAATAGGAATTACTGGTACTAAGGGGAAGAGCACCACATCGGCTATGATTGCGCATGTTCTAAATGAATGCGGCAAAAAAGCGGTTCTTCTTGGAAACATCGGAAAGCCATGTTTCGATATGATTGATGAAATAGATAAAGATACATGGGTTGTTTTTGAACTTTCGTGTCATCAGCTTTTGCATATAAATTGGGCACCACATGTGGCAGTTTTTTTAAATTTATATGAAGAACATCTTGATTATTATGGAACGATGGATAAATATTTTGCAGCAAAAGCAAATATTATTTCGCATCAGACAGAAGATGATATTTGCTTTGTTGGAGAAAATGTTCCTAAAATAGATCATAAGTCTAAAGATACAATCATAAATGGGCCTTTAAGAGATTTTGAACTACAAATATTAGGAGAACACAATAAAACAAATGCCGAGTTCGTATACCAGGTTGCAGCCTATGTATTAACTGGAAGGATAGAAACTAGAGGAAAAGTTTTACTGGATGAAACAAAATTGCTTATCGAAGCGTCTATTAAAAAAGCAATATCATCATTTAAGGGGCTACCTCATAGGCTTGAGTATTTTGCAGAAATAGACGGTGTAAAATATTATGATGATTCAATTTCAACAATTCCGGAGGCATGCATTAATGCAATTGAGAGTGTTGAAAATGCGGCAACAGTAATAGTTGGCGGAATGGATAGAGGAATTGACTATGATATATTAGTTGATTTTATTCTTAAAAGGGAAGACATATTATTTATACTGTGCTATGCAACAGGACGTAGAATATGCGAGATGATGGGCTTTTACTATGAGGATAATAGTATTTATCCTGATGAGTTTGGAAATGTTATGTCAACTGCGTATATGCCTAATCCAAAAGAGCAGGAAAAAGAACTGCCACATAATGTTATGTTAACTATAAATCTTGATTACGCAGTAAAAATAGCAAAAGATAATACTAAGCCAGGGAAAGCTTGCATTTTGTCTCCTGCGGCTCCGTCATATGGGTATTTTAAGAATTTTGAAGAACGTGGAGATTATTTTAAAGAAATTGTGGAATCTAAATAGACGTTGTAAAAATAAGGGAGAATAAAGATGAATTTTGATATTGATGGATTAGATGAATTACAAGATAATTTAAAACAATTGGCGGAAAAAGGTGTTAAGGAAATTAACAAAGGACTTAATCGTATTAACAATGGTCCTGAAGCTTCGGGAAAAAGTGCCGTTCCGGAAAAATGTCCATATTGTGGAGCTACACTTTCTACAAATTCTGAAGAGCCAGTAATAAAATGTGAGTACTGTGGGGCTCAGTTCGATAATAGCAGTTCAAAGTCAATTGTAGACTCAGTATTTGATTTTGTGGAAAAACAGCAGCAGGTTACATTACAGGAGCGTGAAATCAGACTCAAAGAGATGGCAGCAAAGGCTGAAAAAAAGCGTGAGAAGAGAAAAAAGAAAAATAGAGCATTTTTCTTTTTGTTGCTTATAATGATTTTTGCAATACTATATATATATTTAGTGATCATGGGCGGATCTGTAAGTTTGTAGAGTTGACATTATCGTTGTTTATATTTAAAATAAAACCCGCAGCCAAGTGCATGAGCTTGGCTTAATATTCGCAGAAATGGCGGAATTGGCAGACGCGCACGGTTCAGGTCCGTGTGGTAGCAATACCATGAGGGTTCAAGTCCCTTTTTCTGCACGTATAAGGAGTCGTAAGATTGTACGACTCCTTATTTTTTGTTATAATAATAGTTGGGTTTTTATGTCAAAATGACACGTGCAACTATAGCCGTTAATCGCATATATGGCTAATAGGGAGGAAACGGTTGCTTAGTGCAATATACAAAAGATGAGAAAAGAGGAAAAAAGATGGGCGGATTTTTTGGTGTAGCATCAAAAGAAGATTGCGTTTTTGATTTGTTTTTTGGAGTTGATTATCACTCACATCTTGGTACAAGGCGTGCGGGTATGATTACATATGGTGAAAAGGGCTACAATCGTGCTATTCACAATATTGAAAATGCCCCTTTCAGAACAAAGTTCGATAAGGATATGCAAGATATGCAGGGGCATCTTGGTTTAGCATGTATTTCTGATTATGAACCGCAGCCTCTTCTTGTAAGATCAAATCACGGAACATATGTAATAACAACAGTTTCAAAGATTAATAATACAGATGAGCTTGTTGAAGAAATCATGAAAAATTCACATGTTCATTTCCAGGAAATGAGTACTGGGGAAATAAATTCAACAGAGCTAGTCGCAGCCCTTATTAACCAAAAAGAAAATCTTATAGATGGTATAGATTATGCACTTTCCGCGGTAGATGGTTCCTTATCAATTCTTTTAATGAATGAAAACGGAATTTATTGTGCAAGAGATAAAAAGGGAAGAACACCTATCCATATTGGTAAAAAGACAAATGCGTTTTGTGCATCATTTGAAAACTTTGCATATCAGAATTTAGGATATGCAGATTATAAAGAATTAGGACCTGGTGAAATATGCATTATGACACCAGATAATTGCATAACACTTAAGGCGCCTGGCAATGATATGAAAATTTGTACATTCCTTTGGATTTACTATGGATATCCTTCATCAAAGTACGAAGGTGTAAATGTCGAAGAAATGAGATATCGTTGTGGAGCTGCAATGGCAAGAAGAGATAATGTTAAGCCTGACATTGTAGCCGGTGTCCCAGATTCAGGAACAGCTCACGCAGTTGGATATGCTAATGAATCAGGAGTACCATTTTCAAGACCATTTATTAAGTACACACCTACATGGCCTCGTTCATTTATGCCTACAATTCAGAGCCAGAGAAACTTAATTGCAAAAATGAAGCTTCTTGCAGTAGAGGATTTAATTAAAGATAAAAGCATGCTTATTATTGATGACTCAATTGTAAGAGGAACTCAGCTTAGAGAGACTACAGAATATCTTTTTGAAGCTGGTGCAAAAGAAGTACATATTAGACCAGCATGTCCACCTCTTGTATATGGATGTAAGTATCTTAATTTCTCAAGATCAAAGTCAGAAATGGAACTTATCACAAGACGTGTCATTGAGCGATTAGAGAATGGAGCTGTAACTGATGAAGTATTAGAGCAGTACACAGATCCTGATTCAGAGAAATATCAGAACATGGTAAATGAAATCTGTAAAGAGCTTCATTTTACTTCATTAAGATTTAACAGACTTGATGATATGCTTGATGCAGTTGGTATTGATAAGTGCAAACTCTGCACCTATTGCTGGAATGGAAAGGAATAATAGAAGGAAAGGCCAAGACGGAAGAACAGGTGCTTACGGTGACAATAAGAGAACAGCTTGAACAGACTGAAAAAGAATATTTAAGTGAATTTGCATCCCTTTCATCAGAGTCAAGGGGAAGAGATTATCCTGAGGAAGAGTGTGATATAAGACCTGTATATCAAAGAGACAGGGATCGTATTTTGCACTCTAAATCTTTCAGAAGATTGAAAGATAAAACGCAGGTTTTCCTTACTCCAGAAGGTGATCATTATAGAACACGACTCACACATACTCTTGAAGTTTCACAAAATGCCAGAACAATAGCGAAGGCGCTAAAGTTAAATGAAGATTTAGTGGAGGCAATTGCTCTTGGGCATGATCTTGGGCATACTCCTTTTGGACATGCAGGAGAAAGAGCTCTTAACGATATTTCATCATGTGGCTTTGAACATAGTGAGCAGAGTGTTAGAGTAGTTGAGGTTCTTGAAAAAGATGGAAGAGGACTTAACCTTACATGGGAAGTCAGAGATGGTATCTTAAACCATCAGACAAAATCAATGCCTTCCACACTTGAAGGAAAAATCGTAAGACTTTCAGATAAAATTGCATATATTCATCACGATATGGATGATGCAATTAAGGCCGGTGTTCTTTGCGAGGATGACATTCCTAAGGAACTTAGAAATACCCTTGGAAATACTACGACAAAGAGATTTGATAAATTTGTTCACGATATAATTACTAATTCTCAGGGAGTTAACGACATTAGGATGTCAGATGAAGTACAGCAAGCAATGGTGGACATGAGAAAGTTTATGTTTGAGAATGTTTATCATAATCCTGTTGTAAAGCATGAGGAAGGTAAGGCGGAAGATCTTGTTAAGAGCCTGTATGCATTCTATATGGAGCATACGGACAAGCTACCTGAAAAATATGTTTACCTTATGAACGAAAGAGGAGATAGTCTGGAAAGAGTAGTATGTGATTACGTATCTACAATGTCAGATAAGTATGCAATAAATCAGTTCCAGAAAATCTTTATGCCGGATTCATGGAAAGATACGGTATAGATGTAAATATGATATAAGAGGTTAGAAGTTGTATTATCCAGACGATTTAGTAGAAGAAATTCGATTAAGAAGTGATATTGTTGATGTCATCGGCTCATATATTCATCTTAGCCGATCGGGTGCTAACCATATAGGTCTTTGCCCTTTTCATAATGAAAAAACAGGATCGTTTTCTGTAAACGGACAGAAGCAGATTTTTAAATGTTTTGGTTGTGGAGTGGGCGGAAATGTTATTACTTTTTTGATGAAGTATGATAATATGACTTTTCCTGAGGCAATAAAGGTATTGGCAGACAGAGCCGGTGTTGCGCTTCCTGAGATGGAATATACTGCTGAAGAAAAAAAGCAAAATCAGCTCAAGCAACAGATTTTGCAGGTTAATAAAGAAGCGGCAAAATATTATTATTCAGTATTAAAATCACCGAATGGGAAAAAGGGCGAGGATTACCTTAAGGGAAGAGGTTTATCAGATGATACCATTAGGAATTTCGGCTTAGGTTTTGCTCCGCATAATGCAAATCTGTATAACTATCTTAAGTCTCTCCCAGAGAAATATGGAGATGATGTATTAAAGGCGAGCGGGATATTTAATTTTTCCGAAAGCTACGGTGTAAGAGACAAGTTTTGGGATAGGGTAATATTCCCGATTATGGATGCTAATAATAAAGTTATAGCATTTGGCGGAAGACTCATGTCAGAAGGTGCCATAGAAGCCGGAGATAAAAAAATTCCGAAATATTTAAACTCTCCTGAAACGGAAGTGTTTGACAAGAGTCGAAATTTATATGGACTTAATATTGCTAGAAGGACGAGAGCAGCATATTTGATTTTGTGTGAAGGTTATATGGATGTTATTGCTCTTCACCAGGCTGGGTTCGATATGGCTGTAGCTTCGCTTGGTACAGCATTCACATCAGGACATGCTACACTCATAAGAAGATTTACTAAGAAAGTATATTTATCATATGACTCGGATGATGCAGGTGTAAAAGCAGCATTAAGAGCGTTACCTATTCTCAAGGCGGCAGGAATAAGCGCTAAAGTAATAGATATGCGGCCATACAAGGATCCTGACGAATTCATTAAGAATCTTGGAAGAGAGGAATATGAGCGCAGGATTGAAAATGCTGAAGGCAGCTTTTTCTATGAAATACGAATGTTAGAAAAAGAATTTGATCTAGATGATCCAGAGTCTAAGACAAGGTTTTGCACAGAAATAGCCAATAGAATTTTAAGACTTGAAGAAGAGATAGAGCGTAATAATTATATTGAAGCTATATGTACGAAATACAATTTATCAGTTGAAAGTCTTTCAAAGCTTGTGGCAAAGCAGGCGATGAAAACAGAAAATATGGAGCCACGACCTATTATTAAATCTGGAATTCATGACAAGAAGGATGCTGATAAATTAGACACAGCTAAAAGAAATACACAAAAGACACTTCTTACATGGATATGTGATGAACCGGAAATATTTGACACAGTCAAAAGCTATATTAAACCAGCAGATTTTTCGGGTGAATTGTATATTAAAGCTGCAGAACTTTTATTTGAGCAGATAGAAGAAGATGCAAGAAAAATAAATGTGGCAAAAATAATTGGATGCTTCACGGATGAAGATGAGCAAACAGAAGTAGCATCGCTTTTCTCATCAACTAAGCTTGATATGAGTGATGATGAAAAGCCAGAAGCTCTTAAAAGGTTGATAATTAAAATATTAGAACAGGTTGCACAGCGTATTAATGAGGCAGCAGCCGATGGTGACATAGAGGCTATGAGCCGCGGATTTGTCATTAAGCAGACAATAGAAAAACTCAAAAAGACAGACTTAAAAAAATGGTAAGACTATCAGAAAGACTTCAGAATGTGGCGGATTTGATTACACCGGGACGTAACGTTGCGGATGTAGGATGTGATCACGGTTATCTATCTATATATCTTATGCAGGCAGATATAGCGAAAACAGTTATTGCTTCGGATGTAAGAAAAGGGCCACTATCTAAGGCAAAAGAAAACATTGAAACATATGAAATGGAAGATAGAATCGAGACAAGGTTGTCAGATGGTCTTAGTAACATTTCAAAAGGTGAAGTCGATTGTGTAGTAATGTCTGGTATGGGCGGAAATCTTATGATGGAAATCCTAGAGCGAGGAAAGACTGTATTAGAAGACGTAAAAGAACTTGTTTTACAGCCACAGTCAGAAATAAGAGGATTAAGACACTACCTTCAAGATAACGGCTATATGATTATTTCAGAGGCTATGGTTTATGAAGATGACAAATACTATCCAATGATGAAAGCCTGTAAGGAGCAAATGAACTGGGATCAGGAAATATATTTTATATATGGGAAGATTTTATTAAGGGAACAAAACCCAGTATTACACCAGTTTTTGCTTCAGGAGAGGGATTTTTATGTAAACCTGTATAGCGAGTTATGCTGTCAATCACCTACAGAGAATGTAGTTGCAAGACTTAGGGATGTTGAGGAAACACTAAAGTATAATAACGAAGCTCTCGAACTTATAGAAGCAGAATTTGCAGCAGGAATGGAACGAAAAATTAAGTAGATTCAAATACAAAGGGGGTATTATATGGATTGCGCTTATTTATGTGATATGTTAGAGGATCTATCGCCAAATACATATGCCGAGAAATGGGATAATGTAGGACTTTTGGTGGGAAGGTACAATAAAGAAGTTAACACAGTGTATATTGCTCTTGATGCAACGGATGAAGTAATTGATGCAGCAATTGAGTGTGAAGCAGACATGATTATTACTCATCACCCAATGATTTTTTCACCTATAAAGAGTGTCACTGCGAATGACTTTATCGGAAGACGTATTTTAAAATTGGCAAAGCATGATATTTCTTATTATGCCATGCATACTAATTTTGACATATTGGGCATGGCTGATGCGGCAGCAGATGAGATAGATCTTGTCGATAGAGATGTGGTAGAAGTTACATATGCAGACGAAATTGGGAAAGAGGGTTTTGGAAGAATTGGAAGACTTTCAGAGCCAATGAGCCTTTACGAGTTATGTGATTTCGTTAAGGAAAGATTTGATCTTGAGTCCGTGAAGGTATTTGGGAATCTCGACGATATAGCCGATGTATGCGCTATTATTCCTGGTTCGGGGAAATCAATGATTGATGCAGCAATAGAAAAGGGTGCAGATGTCATAATTACAGGAGACATAGATCACCATACTGGAATTGATAGCGTGGCAAAGGGCGTTAATGTGATTGATGCGAGCCATTTTGGAATCGAAAAAATATTCGTGCCATATATTGAAGAATTTATAAGAAGAGAAATTCCAGAGATTAAAGTATATACACACGAATTAAGTACACCATTTAGAGTGATATAGGAGGGGACTATGGCGAAGGTAACTATTTCAGGAAGAGAATATGAATATAAAAGAGGTACAACATACGAAGAAATTGCTAAGGATGTTCAGAGTCAGTATGATGCAAAAATTATTCTTGCAGATGTAGATGGAAAGTACCAGGAACTTAACAAATTAATTGCATCGGATGTAGATGTTGAGTTTGTTACTATGGCGGATAAGCCAGGATATAAAGTATTAAGACGTACAATGATGATGATTTTATTTAAAGCAATAAATGATTTGTACGGCGATAACAATATTGACAGAGTTAAGTCTGAATTTGCTATAGGAAAAGGTATATTCTGCACAGTTGAAGGATCTGTAAAAGTTGATGATAAGTTCGTATCAGAAGTTAAGTCAAAAATGCAGGAAATTATCGATGCAGATACTCCTATAGTTAAGACATCATATAAGCTTGCAGATGCAATTAAAATATTTGCAGATGCTGGAATGAATGACAAGGTTAAGCTTTTCAATTATAGACGTACATCAACAGTTAATATATACAGTATTGGCGATTACAAAGATTACTATCATGGAGATATGGCACCTTCAACATCATATGCAGTTCCGTTTGATATTTATCTTTATGATGAAGGCTTTGTACTTCAATTTGCTGCAAAGTCAGATTTAAGTGTTGTAGCAGAGCGTTCTAACCAGCCTAAAGTTTTTAAAGCAATGAGAGATACTGATAAGCTTGGAAGACAGTTAGGAGTTGAAACTGTAGGGGCTCTTAATGATGTAATTTGCTCAGGTGGATTTGAAGAGTTAAGGCTTGTTACAGAAGCACTCCAGGAAGGCAAGATTTCTGATATTGCTTCAGACATAGCTAAGAGAGATGGTGTGAAATTTGTTATGATTGCTGGCCCATCATCTTCGGGAAAAACATCTTTTTCATACAGATTGTCAACGCAGCTTATGGCACATGGTCTTACTCCACATCCAATTGGTCTTGACAATTACTATGTGGACAGAGAAAACTGTCCTAAGGATGAAAATGGAAACTATGATTTTGAGTGCCTTGAATCATTAGACGTAGAAGGCTTTAACAGTGATATGACAAAGCTTCTCAACGGTGAAACTGTTGATATTCCAGTATTTAATTTTAAATCTGGTAAGAGAGAATACCATGGTAATTTCCTGACACTTAAGGAAAATGATATTTTAGTAATTGAAGGAATTCATGGCCTTAATGAAAAAATGTCATATACATTACCTTCAGAAAGTAAGTACAAGGTTTACATAAGTGCGCTGACATGTCTTAATGTGGATGAACACAATAGAATTTCAACAACTGACGTTAGATTGATAAGACGTATGGTAAGAGATCATAGAACAAGAGGTACTGGAGCATCAGGAACTCTTGCAATGTGGGAGTCAGTAAGAAGAGGAGAGGAAAAATATATTTTCCCACATCAAGAATCAGCAGATGCTGTATTTAATTCTGCGCTTGTATATGAATTAGCGGTTCTTAAGCAATTTGCAGAACCTCTTCTTTTTGGAATAAAGAAAGATGATCCTTCATATCATGAAGCAAAGAGACTTCTTAAATTCCTGGATTATTTCTTAGGAGTGACTTCAGAAGATCTCCCAAATAATTCAATTCTTCGTGAATTCGTAGGTGGATCAGTATTCAACGTATAAATTAATAATTTATGAGTCTGACAGGTAATCGCGGCCTGTCTTAAGGACAGGGTGAGGAAAGTCCGGGCTTCATAGGGCAGGGTGCCGGTTAACGGCCGGTCAGGGTGACCTGAAGGAAAGTGCAACAGAAATTATACAGCCTATGCCACGGCATAGGTAATGGTGAAATGGCAGTGTAAGAGACTACCGCTTTTCTGGTAACAGAAAAGGTCAATGTAAACCCCACCCGAAGCAAGACCAAACAGGGGACTATGTGGCTGCCCGTCACGTTTCCGGGTAGGTTGCTAGAGCGTAGTGGCGACATTACGAGTAGATAGATGATTACCTAATACAGAACCCGGCTTATAGTCAGACTCATTTTTTATATGAAATCAGGAGATCAATAAAAATGCTTAACCTTGCAATATTTGTGCAAATATTAGCCACAATTATTTGTTTGGCATCTGTATTAGTTGTCGCATACAAGAAACCAAGTTCATACTCTAATGTAATTATAATTACATTCCTATGTTCATTTGTTCAGAATGGCGCATATATTTTGGAACTAGTATCTACTAATGCAGGTGAAGGTATGATGGCTGTTAAGGCTGAGTACCTTGGTGGAGCATTTGAGATTGGGCTCATTACTTTTTTCATGTTTAAGTATTGCGGACATGAATTTAACAAAGTCATACAGGGAATTCTTATTTCGGAAGGTATATTTGTACTTTTAGGTGTGTGGACATGGGAGTACAATCATATCTATTACACAGGGGTTAGGTTTGTTAATGAGGGGGCAATACCTCATCTTTCAATGGACCATGGATGGCTTTATTTTGTGTTTGCAGGAACAACAGTCATAGAACTCATAGCCTGCATTTTTATTCTTACAGTATCAATTCTTAAGACTTCCCAGAAGCATATGAGATATAACTATATTGTTCTTATGGTAGTAGCAGCTATTCCATTAGTTTTGTACGTAGTATCCGTAACAGGAGTGTTTGGAGGATATGATGCAACACCAATTAGTACTGCTATGGCTGTAGGTATTTTTTCACTGGCACTTTTAAGAAATCATGTATTTGATGTAGCAGATGCAGAGGGAGAAAGAATTCTTGCAAATCTTGAAAATGGAATAATCATCGTTAATAATGATGGCGGGTATGAGTATTCCAATAATACGGCAAATAGTTTGTTCCCTGCTTTAAAAAGCTATAAGCGTGGTGACATTATAAGAGAAGTTGAGATTAGAAGTCTTTTTGACAAAAAGCGAGAGGGCCAGATTAGTATTGGTAACAGACAATTTGATGTTAACGTAAATTCAGTAAAGACGGATAATTATGAGATAGGAACAACAGTACTCCTCTATGATATAACAGAGGCGGGAAAACAGATTGAGCAGATGAAAAAGCTCATGGATGAAGCAGAAGAGGCTAATATTGCAAAGTCATCCTTCCTCGCAAAGGTGTCTCATGAAATTAGAACGCCTATTAATGTTGTTATGGGAATGACAGAAATACTTTTAAGAGATCATTCGACAGATACTAATAAGGAATATCTTAATAACATTAGGAATTCAAGTACAACATTATTAGACCTTATAAGTGATATCTTGGATTTTTCAAAGATGGAATCTGGAAAGTTTGAGATAGTAAGTGAACGATTTGATCTTTTAGAACTATTAGAGCAGCTTCTAAATGTTTATGAATTTAGATGTGCTCAAAGGGGACTTGAGTTTAAATATTATATTGATAAGGACATACCTAGGCAGCTTATTGGCGATGAAATAAGAGTCAGGCAGGTGGCTACAAACCTTTTGTCTAATGCTGTTAAATATACAGACGAAGGTTATGTTAAATTTAAACTTGGATTTAAGTATAGAAGCGATTTTGATATTGACCTAATAATGGCAATTGAAGATTCGGGAAGAGGAATCAGTAGAGAAGATTATGACAAGCTCTTTGCCGGATTGGGTCGTAACAATATGAGAGTAAGCACATCTGATCAGGGAACAGGTTTAGGATTAAATATTACTAAGAACCTAGTAGAAATGATGGGTGGTCTTCTAAACTTCAAGAGTGAAGTTGGAAGAGGAACAATATTCAGTGCAGTAATTCCTCTTGTGGCAGCATCAGATAGTAATCAAACGGTAGGGGAAATAAAAGGTATAAATGTCTATACTGAGTATGAAGTGAAGTTCACTGCCCCGGAGGCAGAAATACTTGTGGTGGACGATTCGCCTATTAGCATTAAGGTTATTAGAGAATTATTAAAGCCACTAGAAGCAAAGGTATCATCTTGTACAAGTGGAGATGAGTGTTTGCAGCGTGTTAGGGAAAAGCATTACGACCTTATATTTATGGATCATCGAATGCCAAGCATGGATGGCGTTGAGACTTTCTCAAGAATCAAACAGTCGGAAAATGAATGCCACGGTGTTCCGGTTGTTATGGTTACAGCAAATGCAACAAAAGATACTAGAGAGTACTATATGGGAAAAGGATTTGCAGATTTTCTGCTTAAGCCTGTAAATACAGCCCAGCTAGCTTCGATGTTATATAAATATTTACCAGAGTATATGATTAATATGAAATAGTATTAGGAGAATAAAACGTGAACGAGTACCTTGAAAGCATAGGAAAGAGTGCAAAGAAAGCGCAGACTGTAATGAATACAGTTACAACAGAAAAAAAGAATGATGTCCTTTGTAAAGTTGCAGAGGCTATTATAAATAGTACAGAAGACTTAATAAAGGCAAATGAATTAGATGTAGCGGTATCTAGAAATAATGGTGTAAAAGAATCATTAATTGACAGATTAACACTTACAGAAGACCGTATTAAAGCAATGGCGGAGGGTCTTGTTCAAATATCTGAATTAGAAGATCCTATTGGAGAGGAGTTAGAAGAATTTACAAGACCTAACGGGCTTAATATTCATAAGGTAAGGGTGCCAGTCGGTGTAATAGGCATTATATATGAGTCACGTCCAAACGTTACATTGGATGCCTTTGGCCTTTGCTTTAAGTCATCTAACGTATCTGTTTTAAGAGGTGGAAAAGACGCTATAAATTCTAACAAAGCAATTGTTAAGGTGATAAAAGATACTTTGGAAAATTGTGGATTACCTAAGGACTGCGTTATATTGATAGAGAAGACGGAGCGTGAGATTGCTACTGAGTTCATGAAACTCAATAAATATATTGACCTTTTAATACCAAGGGGCGGAGCTTCACTTATACGATCAGTTGTCGAAAATGCCACAATACCTGTAATAGAAACAGGCACAGGAAACTGTCATGTATATGTCGACGAGAGTGCTAATCTTGATATGGCGGTTAACATAATTTTGAATGCTAAAACTCAGCGTATGGGTGTTTGTAATGCATGCGAATCGCTTTTGGTTCACGAAAAAATAGCAGATAAAGCTATTCCGGCTATATATGAAGCCCTAACGGGAAAGGCAGTAGAAATCAGGGCAGGAGAGAAGGCTTTCGCTATTTGTCCTACTCTTAATATGGAAAAGGCCACAGAAGAAGATTATGGAACAGAGTATCTAGGACCTATTATTTCCCTTCAGGTTGTTGGAAGTGTTGAGGAAGCTATTGAACACGTAAATACATATACTACGCATCATTCTGAATGTATTATTACGGAAAATAAACAGAACGCGGACAAGTTCCTTAATGAAATAGATGCAGCATGTGTGTATGTTAATGCATCTACAAGATTTACAGATGGCTTTGAATTTGGGTTTGGTGCAGAGATAGGAATAAGCACTCAGAAACTTCATGCAAGAGGTCCTATGGGTCTTAAAGAATTGACATCTTATAAATACAAAATATATGGTGATGGCCAGATTAGAGGGTAATAAAAAAGCTCTGACTTATATGTCAGAGCTTTTTTTATTTATTATTTTCCAGTATAAGCTTCTTCACAGTATTTACACCTGTATAGTTCTTTTTCTTTGTCGGCAAGTACGAAAATATGTGTAAGTTCCTGCTCGATAGAAGTAATACATCTAGGATTTTTACACTTAATTACATTTTTGATTTCTTTTGGAAGGTGAAGCTTTTTCTTCTCGACAAGTTCTCCATCCTTAATAACATTAACTGTAATTTTGTGGTCTATAAAACCTAAAATATCAAGGTCTAATATGTTTATATCACACTCGACTTTTAGTATATCTTTCTTACCCATTTTGTTACTTTTTGCGTTTTTTATAATAGCTACGGTACAATCGAGCTTATCGAGTTTTAAGTCGTGATATATCTTAAGACTTTTTCCGGCATCAATATGATCTAGTACAAAACCTTCTTCAATTTGTCCTACGTTAAGCATTTTTAGTTCCTTTCATATTGGTTAACATAATATATATAATCGTTTGTTAAGCTAACTCTAATAGAGTAAGAATAAGTGCCATTCGCACATAAACTCCGTATTTAGCCTGTTTGAAGTAAGCAGCCCTGTCGTCGGAATCAACCTCGACAGATATTTCGTTTACTCTTGGAAGAGGATGGAGTATTAAACAGTCATCTTTAGCAAGTTCCATTTTCTCTTTTGTAAGGATATAAAAATCTTTAAGTCTTATATAGTCCTCTTCATTAAAGAAACGCTCTCTCTGAACTCTTGTCATATAGAGAAGATCAAGTTCTGGCATTACCTCGTCAAGCTTAACTACTTCTTTAAATTCTATGTTGTTTTTTATAAGAACATCTTCTCTTATATAATCAGGTATTTTTAATTCATCAGGAGAGATGAATATAAATTTTACATTAGCATATCTTATTAACGCAGAAATGAGAGAGTGTACAGTACGGCCGAACTTTAAATCACCACAAAGTCCAATAGTAAGATTATCGAGACGACCCTTTAATGATCTAATAGTGAGAAGATCAGTAAGTGTTTGAGTTGGATGCTGATGACCGCCATCCCCTGCGTTGATTATTGGGATAAGAGATTTTGTCATGGCGACCATTGGAGCGCCTTCCTTTGGATGACGCATAGCGCATATATCTGCATAGCATGAAATTACTCTTATAGTATCTGAAACACTTTCGCCTTTAGAAGCGGAAGAAGAGTCTGCAGAAGCAAAACCTAACACCTGACCACCGAGCCTCATCATGGCAGACTCAAAAGAAAGTCTTGTACGTGTACTTGGCTCGTAAAAACATGTAGCAAGTATTTTGCCATCACATTTGTGAGCATATTTCTCTGGATTAGCCTCTATATCATTTGCGAGGTCTAATAATTTATCCAGTTCCTCGACGCTTAGATCGAGAGGAGACATTAAATGTTTCATTGTTATGTCCTTTCTACATAAAAATAGGAGCGTTACGCCCCTATTTATAAGTTACTAAATCTTCAACTGGTTTTCTCTTTGGTGCCTGTGGGTCTTCTGCCGGATGACCTAGACAAATAATACAAGAAATGTCCTGTGTATCAGGAAGTTCAATAGCCTCCTTAACTGTATCATCAAAGAGTCCCATAATAACTGTACCAAGTGAATAGCTGTGAGCTGCTAAACAAAAAGCTTCAGTAGCAACACCAGAATCAAACATCTCCCAACGATCGCCCTTACTTGTTGAGAATGAACCGTCTCTTTCAAAGCCACTTCTGTTCTTAACAAAGCTAACAACAACTAATACAGGAGCCTGCTTAATAATTTCGCCATTACCTGGATATGTATGAGTACACTCAGCAGCAATTTTATCCTTTAATTCTTTAGATTCGATAATTGTATATCTTGCAGTCTGTGTGTGCTTCCATGAAGGGGCATATGAAGCTGCCTCAACGATTTTATTAATAGTTTCTCTGTCAACTGGTTCGTCTGTGTATGCACGAATACTACGACGAGTTTTAATACATTCAAGTGCTTCCATAATTACCTCCAATTATTTAAAATTAACGTTGTATGTAGTATAATGTATTAGTATATAATTTTCAAGATATAGACGGAGCACAATTTGCATATTCTTTATATTGTGGTATTGTGGATTTTTGCTAAATGACCGTGATGACATTTGATGAAGCAATTTTATATATAAAGTCTTTGGACGTTTATGGAAGCGTGCTAGGACTTGAAAATATGCGTGGATTGGCAGATTATCTTGATAATCCTCAGGATGGTCTTAAATTTGTACATGTAACAGGTACAAATGGTAAGGGTTCTACGTCAGCTTTTATTACTTCTATTTTGAAAGAGGCAGGGTATAAGGTTGGAACATATAATTCTCCGGCAGTGAAATCCGATACTGACCAGTTCAGAATAAATATGGATATAGTGCATGATGATTTATATGCAGAGGCTGTGAGCATTGTTAAAGAGGCTAGTGAATTATATATTTCAGACACAGGGCGCCATCCGACAAGATTTGAAGTTGAAACTATGGTCGCATTTGTTATGTTCTACATGGAAAAATGTGACATAGTAGTTTTGGAAACCGGGTTAGGTGGGATTAATGATGCCACTAATATAATAAACACAGCCGTATTGCATGTTGTAACATCCATAAGTATGGATCATGCCAATGTGCTTGGTGATTCTTTAATAAAGATTGCAGAGAATAAATCTGGTATAATAAAGACGAGTACACCAGTAGTGATGCTTGACAGAACAAAATCTACAGAAGGTCCCCCAGATTATACAGAAGTAATTAAAGTTTTTTCCGACCGTTGTAAAGAAATGGATGCGGATTTGTACCTTGTAGATGATACAAGAGAAAACCCTCTAGAGTTGACTATGAAGGGGGCATATCAGTCGGAAAATGC
Source organism: Lachnospiraceae bacterium (assembly GCA_030523345.1). GTDB lineage: Bacteria > Bacillota > Clostridia > Lachnospirales > Lachnospiraceae > UBA2868. The sequence goes on along the minus strand of JAUNIR010000008.1, from coordinate 30,512 downwards.
AAGTATTGCTATAAAGGCTGCAGAAGTACTTGCGGATATGGGTTATAGGTTATTAGAATCAGACATCAGAAAAGGGTTAAAAAACGCTGAGATACCATTTAGATTTGAACATATTGAAATAGAAAGCTCGATTGACATAATTCTTGATGGAGCTCACAATCCGGATGGAGCAGTTCAGTTTGCTGAGAGCCTTAAGTTAAATTACCCGGATAGAGAATATATATACATAACGGGAATATTTAAGGATAAAGATTATAAAGAAATAGCTCGCATAACAGGCGACAAAGCTATTAAAATATATACAATAGAAAATGAAAAATCTGTAAGAGCTTTGGACAAGAGTGTTCTTGCAGAAGTTTACAGACAGTATAATAATAACGTAGTGATTGCGGACTCTATAAGAGATGCTTTGGAGAAAGCATATAGCGAGGCAATAGTGAGATTAGATGTGAATGGCAATCACCCAGTGATATGCTGCTTCGGTTCTTTATCATGGTTAAATGATGCTAAGGAAATTGTTGTAGAGATGGTCAGGAGGAAATAGTATGGTAATAGGAACAAAAAAATTTGATGACAACAGAACATATGTAATGGGAATACTTAACGTTACACCTGACTCATTTTCAGATGGTGGCAGATTTGTAACGATGGATAAGGTTATAGAGCATGCGAATCAGATGGCGCAGGAAGGTGCTTCAATCATTGACGTAGGTGGTGAATCTACAAGACCCGGCTACACAATGATTTCTGCAGAAGAGGAGATTTCTCGAGTAGTACCTGCGATAGAGGCTATTAAAGAAAGGCTTGATATTCCGGTGTCTATTGACACATATAAGAGTGCTGTTGCTGAGGCTGCAATATGTGCTGGAGCGGATATGGTAAATGACATATGGGGACTACAGTATGATTCTAAGATGGCTAAGACTATCAAGCAATATGATGTAAGTGTTGCAATTACTCATAATAAGGATAGAGCCACATATAGTGATTTTGAAAAAGATGTTATTGAAGAGATGAAAGCACTCTGTAAGAAAGCGGAAGCTGCTGGGATTTCTAAAGATAAAATAGTTATTGATCCAGGTATCGGATTTGTGAAGTCGACAGAACAGAATCTTCTTGTGATGAAAAACCTTGAAGAATTTGTTAAAATAGGATATCCGGTGCTTTTAGGAGCATCTAGAAAATCATTTATTGGTAATACTTTAGGTTTGCCTGTAGATGATAGACTTGAGGGAACTCTTGCGACAACAGCTGTTGCAGTTAAAACTGGAACTAGATTTGTAAGAGTACATGATGTTAAAGAAAACGTTAGACTTATTAATATGCTTGAGAGCATAAGAAACGCATAAAGAGGACTGTCATGGATTATATCAGTATTAAAAATCTAGAAGTTTTTTCAAGACATGGTGTATTTGAGAATGGTGGAAGTCTTGGTCAGAAGTATGCAATTGACGTGAGGCTTTATATTGATACAAGAATAGCAGGCGTCACAGACGATATTGATAATTCGGTTGATTATGCAAAGGTATGTCATTTTATAAATGCATTTATGAAAGGACATGATTTTAAACTTATCGAGACATCTGCTGAGCGACTTGCAGAGGATATCCTTATAGAATATCCTGCAATTTCTAATGTCCACTTAACGGTTAAAAAACCATGGGCTCCTGTAGGCCTTCCGATTGAAGAGGTAAATGTAACAATTGAGAGAGGTTGGCATAGAGCATTTCTTTCTATGGGATCAAATATGGGAGACAGGGAAGAGTATATTCGAAAGGCTATAAATCTGCTCAAATCAAATGAAAAAATAATAGTTGAAAAAGAATCCACTATTATAGAAACCGAACCATACGGAATGAGTCAGCAGGACAAGTTCTTAAATAGTTGCATTGAAATTAAAACAATTCTCACACCTAGAGAGATATTAATTTTCTGTAAGAACTTAGAGGCTATGGCTGGAAGAGTTAAGACAGAACACTGGGGACCAAGACCTCTTGATATTGATATTTTATTCTACGACAATGATGTTTATGATACTGAGAATCTGACGATACCTCATGCAGACATCAAGAATAGAGCTTTTGTATTGGAACCAATGTGCGAGATAGCACCATATTTTAGACATCCTATCTATATGAAGACTATGTCTGAAATGCTTTCCGATTTAAATAACAAGTGATTATGGAACAAATTTTTCAGCAGTTCCACCACTTGTAGGAACTTTATAAATGGCACCTGCATCTCCAAATTCATAGAAATAAGTGTATGTAGAGGTGCAGTTGATGTTTGTAAAGTTTCCAGAGGCAACAATTCTTTCTCCACTTCCATTAGTTTTCATATGCATGAGAGCAGGAGTGTCAGCAGAGTTTCTCTGGAAGAAGATATTATCACCATATACATTGAACACATCTACAGTATAGTCAGAAAGCTTTTCTTTCTCATGATTTGACAAATTCATTCTGTAAATTCTGTAATTATCATCAATATTCATATAATATACATACTGGTCTTCAAGTATTACATTGTAGGCCCTAGTATCATTATCGAATAGTTCCATCTGGTCGTTTGCCGGATTATAAAGACTTAAATAATAGCCGTTTTCTTCGTTATAAGTCATAAATTTGCCATTAACAGGGGTAGACACATAAACTTTTTTATCAGAGATTTCAGCTTTTTCTTTTGTTCTAGGGTTAGCCTTATAGAGCCTTAATCCTTCAGCTTTATCATAGTGCTGGTAGTATAATTCAGGTCCATACAGAATCAAGGAATTAACGATGGTTTTATCAATGTTGTGCATACCTGATTTACCTTTAATGTCAGTTGAACACACGCCGTATAGACCACCAAGACCAAAGACCTGGTCATCTGCACCAGGTGTCTGATAGAAAAATACGTCATCGCCATACACATTAATGAATTCGCATGGAACGTCAGCAATTCGCTTAAGTTCTGTTCCATCAGCCTTCATTTTATATAACTTTCTCTGATCGTATGTATTTGCGAAATATACATATCCATCTGACTCACAGAAAAGCCCTTTATTAATAATATTTCCAGGGGTGTTACCAACTGCGCTAACAGGGATTTCTTTAGGCCTGTTAATTACATTTACAACAATAATTCCTGAAATGATAAGCAACACAAATATTGTAAATAAAATTATGCCGATACTGTTAGATTTATTTTTAGTTTTTGCCATAATTGCACCTCACTAATAGATACAATAATTATACCTAATTCATTGAATGTTTACAAACTTTTTAATATAATAAAATGGTGTGCGCCTTCGGGCTTTATTTGTGTGGAAAATTATAATCAGGAGTAACTAATGATTACGCAGGAACTTATTTTATATAAAAAATTTATTAATGGTGCAATTCTTGATGCTGTTTCAGAAATATATGATTATGCAAATTGTACGGATGGTCAGATTTGTGATAATGAGCAGACGATAAAAGACAAAATATCATTTGTAGTAAATGGACTTATTGAATTTTCATATATGCGTGGATTTAGTGGTGATTTATGGACGACATATCTTACATTTCTTCTTGCAAATAATGAAAATCCATACTCGATGGCCTGCGAAATTAGGGGTGAAGTGGAAGGTAGCATTAATATAGCTGCTTTACATGATTTTGGTATATTTAAAAATCTTCTTGATATAGATATTGTTGGGTTGTTTGAGTCATTTGGCTCATGTGGTTATGAGTTTATTAAAGACTATGATGGCGGTAATGATGAAGGAAGAGTTTTCAACAAAAGAGTGAGAGATCGTATTATGGACCTTGCGTCTAAAATCAAAGATGCAGAGAATCCAAATGAAATAAAAGACATGGTCACGGCATTTTATAAAGATTTTGGAGTTGGAAAATTTGGACTTCATAAAGCTTTCAGAGTTGATCACAATACTAATGGAGAAACACTTGTTTTACCGATTACAAATATAGCACATGTAGGACTTGATGATCTTATCGGTTATGAATCACAGAAGAAAAAACTGATAGATAATACGGAAGCCTTTATTAGCGGAAAACCATGCAACAATTGTTTGTTATTTGGCGAGGCAGGTACTGGTAAATCAAGCTCAATAAAGGCTATTTTAAATAAGTACTATGATCAGGGATTAAGAATAATTGAAGTCTATAAACATCAGTTTAAAGACCTTAATGATGTTATAGCCCAAATTAAAAATAGAAATTATAGATTTATTATTTACATGGACGATTTATCATTTGAAGAATTTGAAGTGGAATATAAATATCTTAAAGCTGTAATTGAGGGAGGACTAGAGAAGAAGCCAGAAAATGTGCTTATTTATGCGACAAGTAATAGAAGACATCTTGTAAGAGAAAGCTTTAATGATAGAAATGATTACGACGATGATCTTCATAGCTCAGATACTAAGCAGGAGAAGATGTCTTTATCATCAAGATTTGGTGTGACTATTTATTTCCCATCTCCTGAGAAAAAAGAATTTAATACAATAGTTAAGGAATTAGCCGCAAGGTATAACATTTCTATGGAGGAAAATGAGTTAATCCTTAAGGCGAATGCTTGGGAAATAGCTCACGGTGGATTATCAGGAAGAACTGCAAGCCAGTTCATAGATTATTTAAGAGGTCAGAGTCTATAATGAAAACATTTGCAGCCATTGATATAGGTTCATATGAACTTGCAATGAAAATATATGAAATTTCAGGCAAGGGAACTATTAAAGAAATCGATTATATAAGAAAGAGAATTGAGCTTGGAAGTGACACTTACAATACAGGTAAGATAAGTCTTGAAAGAGTGGATGAACTTTGTAATGCACTTCTTGAATTTAAAACTATTATGAAGGGGTATAAGGTTGATGATTTAAGAGTGTATGGAACGAGTGCTATTAGAGAGACTAAGAATACTCTTATTGTAACGGAGCAGATAAAATTAAGAACTGGGTTTGAGGTAGAAGTTTTGTCGAACTCAGAACAGCGTTTTCTACATTCAAAGGCTGTTGCTTCAAGGGGCGAAAGGTTTGATGAATTAATAAAAGACGGAGCAGCAATTGTAGATATTGGTGGAGGAAGTATACAGGTTTCTCTTTATGAGGATAGTCACCTAAAGACTACTCAGAATATTAGACTTGGTATTTTACGTATTAGGGAAATATTAGCTCACCTTGAAGCGAGGACAACAGATTATGCAAGCCTTGTATCAGAACTTGTAGATAATCATTTTCATTACTTTAAGGAGCTATATTTGTCAAAGACAAAGATATCAAGTGTAATAGTTGTAGATGACTATATTTCTCACATAATCCAGAGAGCTTTTGGTAAAGAAATTGTATCAACAGAAGAATATAGGAAATTTATAAAAGAAGTTAAAGAAGAAAAGCCTTCTGATTTGGCAAAAAAATACGGTCTTTCGGGAGAGTATGCATCGCTACTTGTTCCATCAGCTATACTTATTAGAAAGCTTGTTAAGCTTGCGGATGCGGTCACAATATGGGCCCCAGGTGTAAGTCTTGCGGATGGTATGGCGTTTGACTATGCTCAGAATGAAAAGCTTATAAAAAATCGTCACGATTTTGAAGATGATGTAGTGTATTGTGCTACTGAAGTAGCAAAAAGATATAAGTCAAACGTAGAGAGATGCAGACTTGTTGAAAAAATAGCATTAAAGCTCTTTGACGAAACTAAAAAGATACATGGACTTACTAAAAGAGACAGACTTTTACTACGAATCGCGGCAATTCTTTCAGAATGTGGAAAGTATATGTCATTAGAGGACGCAGCAGAGTGTTCATACGTTATCATTATGGCAACGGAAATGATAGGCATCACCCATGCAGAAAGAGAAATTGTTGCTAACATTGTGAAGTTTAATAAGGTAGACTTTGAATACTATGGTGAAATGGGTAAAAAGTCGTTGATGACTGCGGAAAGCTATATCACAATGGCTAAGCTAACAGCTATTTTCAGACTTGCAGATGGCGTGTGTAGAAGTTATAGAACAAAAGTAAATGATGTCAAAGTTAGCATTAAGGATTCGAACCTTGTCATAAATGCGGATTGCGATGAATCACTAATTTTAGAAAGAGGATTCTTTGAAAGGAAGGCAGGTCTTTTCGAAGAAGAGTTTACTATTAAACCTGTATTAGTTCATAAGAAGAACAGAGGATAATCAATGAGCAAACAATTTGACAATGCAGATTATTTTACAAACAGAGAATTAAGTTGGATTAAATTTGATGAAAGAGTGTTAGGGGAAGCTAGAGATAAGAGCTATCCGCTTTTTGAACGCCTTAAATTCTTAAGTATCACGGCGTCAAACCTTGACGAGTTCTTTATGGTACGAGTGGCGTCTCTTGCTGACATGGTAAATGCGGGATATACAAAAAAAGATATTGCCGGTATGACCGCAGAGCAGCAGCTTTTGAAGATTTCGGAAGAAACTCATAAGCTTGTATCAAATCAATATACAACATTTAATAAATCACTACTTCCACAGCTTTTACAGGCAGGGATTAAATTTATTTCAAGCCATGAGGAACTTACAAAAGATCAGGCGGATTATGTAGATAAATACTTCTATGAAAATGTTTACCCTGTACTTACACCAATGGCTGTTGATTCTTCAAGACCATTCCCTCTTATTAGAAATAAATCGCTTAATATTGGGGCGCTTTTATCAAAGAAGAATGAGTCAAGTGATGAAGTGGAGTTTGCTACAGTTCAAGTTCCATCTGTCCTGCCAAGAATTATTACAATTCCTTCAGTTGAAGGTAATACTGCAATAATTCTTTTGGAGGAAATAATAGAGAGAAATATATCTAAGCTATTTCTTAATTATGATGTGTTGTGTGCACACCCATTCAGAATTATGAGAAATGCTGATTTAGCAATCGATGAAGATGAAGCAGACGATCTGTTAAAAGAAATAGAAAAGCAGATAAAAAAGAGAGCCTGGGGACAGGTTATAAGACTAGAAGTGGCAGATGATACAGATTCTAAACTTCTTAAGTATTTAAAGAAGGAATTAGCAGTTGATGATGTGGAGGTTTATAAGATAAGTGGTCCTTTGGACCTTACTTTCCTTATGAAACTTTATGGACTCGAGGGCTTCGATGAGCTGAAGAGTGAAAAATATATTCCAAAAGAAAATCCGGATATAGAACAGGATGCAGACATTTTTGAATGCATTAGAAAGAAAGACATATTACTACATCATCCATATGAAACATTTGAACCTGTAGTGAATTTCATTAGACAGGCAGCAAAGGATGATAATGTTTTAGCTATTAAACAAACACTATACAGAGTCAGTGGTAATTCACCTATTATTGCAGCTCTTGCGCAGGCAGCAGATAATGGTAAACAGGTAACGGTTTTAGTTGAGTTAAAAGCCCGTTTTGATGAGGAAAATAATATTATTTGGGCTAAAAAACTTGAAAAAGCAGGATGTCATGTTATCTATGGCCTTGTTGGTTTAAAAACCCATTCAAAAATTACGCTTGTAGTAAGGCGTGAAGAGGACGGAATACGTAGATATGTACATTTAGGAACTGGTAACTACAATGATTCTACGGCTAAGTTATATACGGATATTGGCTTATTAACATGTGCAGAGCCAATAGGCGAAGACGCTACAGCTGTATTCAATATGCTGTCAGGATATTCAGAACCTATGTGGTGGAATAAGTTAAGTCTTGCACCACTTTGGCTTAAAGATAAATTCATCGAATTAATAGAGAGAGAAAGAGATAATGCGTTAGCTGGAAAGAAAGCCGTTATTAAAGCTAAAGTAAATTCCTTATGTGACAAGGATGTAATAATGTCACTATACGAGGCATCATGTGCTGGTGTACAAATTGATCTTATTGTCAGAGGAATCTGCTGTCTTAAGACAGGAATAAAGGGTGTATCTGAGAATATTACTGTTAGATCAATCGTAGGTGAATTTTTAGAGCACAGCCGTATCTTTTATTTTGAAAACGGCGGAAATTATGAATTGTTCTGTGCTTCGGCAGATTGGATGCCAAGAAATCTTGAGCGAAGAGTTGAGATTCTATATCCTATAGAAAGCAAGGAAGCAAAGGCGAAGGTTATGAATATTCTTGAAGTTCTCTTGTCTGATAATGTAAGGGCGTCATTTATGTTAGAAGATGGCAGCTATGAAAAGAAAGACAGAAGAGGTAAAGAATCAGTGTGCGCACATGAAGTATTTAAAAGAATGGCTACCGAAGCAGAAGGAAATGAAGATACACTAAAAGACGAGAGAGTATTTATTCCAAAGGAGAGAGTGGAAGTATTTTAATTAAGAGGATATTTTATGGCAAGTTATAATTATGATGAAAAAGTTCTTAAGGTCTTTTTAGAAAATCAGGGGCAGCTATTTGATGAACCAGTTGCAGATGATTTAGAAAGCGCAGATGAATTCCTCGACATGATGATGGCATATGTGGCAAAAAGTGTTAAGGAAGTGAAGGAATACTTTGAAGAACTTGGGGCAGATGTTGACGGAGATATATTAGAGGCTTCGGAAGTGTTTGCAATTGGAGATGGAAGATACCTCATTGTAGAGGGATAGATATAACGCTTACGAAACAATTTAGGAGGAAAGATAAATGATTTCAGCGAACAACGTAACATTGCGTCTTGGAAAAAAAGCACTCTTCGAAGACGTAAATATTAAGTTTACAGAGGGAAACTGCTACGGACTTATAGGTGCAAATGGTGCTGGAAAGTCTACATTTTTAAAAATTCTTTCAGGGCAGCTTGATACTACAAATGGTGATATAGCAATTACACCAGGTCAGAGACTATCAGTACTTGAGCAGGATCACTTTAAATATGATGAATTTCCTGTAATGGATACTGTAATTATGGGAAATCAGCGTCTCTACGACATTATGAAGGAAAAAGATGCAATTTATGCGAAAGAAGATTTCACAGATGAAGATGGTATAAGAGCCTCAGAACTTGAAACTGAGTTTGCAGAAATGGATGGATGGGAAGCAGAGTCTAATGCAGCAATGCTCCTTAACGGACTTGGAATTGAAACAGAACTTCACTATGAAATGATGGCAAATCTTACAGGTTCACAGAAAGTTAAGGTGCTTCTTGCAAGAGCACTTTTTGGTAATCCTGATATATTACTTTTGGACGAGCCTACAAACCATCTCGATCTTGATGCTATTGAGTGGCTTGAGGAGTTCCTTATAAACTTTGAGAATACTGTCATTGTTGTCAGCCATGATAGATATTTCCTTAATAAGGTTTGTACACACACTGCAGACATTGATTATGGTAAGATTCAGCTTTACGCTGGTAACTATGATTTCTGGTATGAATCTAGTCAGCTCCTTATTCAGCAGATGAAAGAAGCAAATAAGAAAAAAGAAGAAAAGATTAAGGAACTTCAGGAATTTATTTCAAGGTTCTCTGCTAATGCTTCAAAATCAAAGCAGGCTACATCAAGAAAGAGAGCTCTTGAAAAAATTGAGCTTGATACAATTAAACCATCAAGCCGTAAGTATCCATACATCGATTTCAAGCCTGATCGCGAAATAGGTAATGAGGTACTTACAGTAGACGGCATTTCAAAGACTATTGATGGCGTTAAGGTTTTGGATAATATTTCATTCATATTAAGACGTGAAGATAAGGCTGCATTTATCGGTTCTAATGAACTTGCTAAGACAACACTTTTTAAAATTTTGATGGGTGAGATGGAACCAGATGAAGGAACATATAAATGGGGTGTAACAACTTCTCAGGCGTATTTCCCTAAGGATTCTACAGAAGAGTTCAATAATGATTTAACAATATCAGACTGGTTAATGGGATATTCACCAGTTAAGGATATTACATATGTAAGAGGATATCTTGGAAGAATGCTTTTCCCAGGTGAAGATGGAGTTAAGAAGGTTAAGGTATTATCAGGAGGAGAAAAGGTTAGATGTCTGCTCTCAAAGATGATGATCTCCGGGGCAAATATACTTATTCTTGATGAGCCTACAAACCATCTTGATATGGAAAGTATTACAGCACTTAATAATGGACTTATTAAGTTCCCAGGTGTAATTCTTTTTGCATCCCATGATCATCAGTTTGTGGAAACAACAGCTAATCGTATTATGGAAATTCTTCCAAATGGAACTATGATTGATAAGATTACTACATACGATGAGTACCTTGCTTCTGATGAAATGGCTAGAAAGCGTTTCGTATATGAAGCACAGAAGGAAGAGGATGAAAACTAAACATTGAAGCTTTTATTTTTAGATTTAGATGGAACTCTTTTAAATGATGATAAAGAAATAAATAGCGAGGATATGGCAGCCATTGATGAAATGATTGCAAAGGGACATAAAGTAATTATTAATACTGGACGTCCATTGTATTCTACCATGGGCATTGCTGAGAAATTTGGCTTTATACGTGATGGGTTTTACTTATCGGTATTCAATGGTGGGCTAGTATACAATCCTGTAACAAAAGAGAAACTAAAAAATGATACTTTGTCCGAGGAAATAGTCAGATATCTCCTAGATGAAGCATATAAAATGGGCTTACATGCGCATACTTATATTGATGACCATGTTGTATCAGAAAGAGATACTGAAGAACTCAATTTTTATTCAGAAAGAATAAAGATGCCAAAACTAGTGGTTAAAGATTTTTCGTCAGTTACAAAGGGACAGGCTCCCAAAGTCATAATAATCTCGCTAAAGGGAAAAGAATATCTGCAAGAATATCGGGATAAGCTAGAACCTTTTGAAAAAAAGAATGGCTTATATTCAACATTTTCTGATGCAAGACTTTTAGAATATGCAAATCCATTAGCAAACAAGGGAGAGGCTATTCGTTTTCTGGCAAATTACTTATCTGTTGATATGAAGGATACAGTGGCAGCAGGGGATGAAGAAAATGATTTGCCGATGATTCAGGCGGCAGGAACCGGAGTGTGTATGCGTAATGGAGTGGATAGTCTTAAGGAGGCAGCAGACTACATTACAAAGCGTACAAATAACGAAGGTGGAATTAAAGAAATAATAGATAGGTTTATACTGTGCTAATCCAAATTTTCCTTTACGGAATTATTGGATATATGGTAGAATAGTACGCAGTAGGTGCACAATATGTATGCACCTTTTTATCAGTAATACGCTTATTATAGGAGGGAAAATATGGGACTTATATCAGCGTTATCACAAGCAGCCCAGTCAGCACTTGCTGATTCATGGCGTGAGTATTTCTATTGTGATGCAATTCCAGTAGACGTACTTATGAAAAAAGCAGAAAAGAGAAAAAATAAAAACAGTTCAAATGTACATGGAAGTGACAATATCATTTCAAACGGTTCTATAATTGCAGTAGCAGATGGACAGTGTATGATTATTGTTGAACAGGGTAAGGTAGTTGAAGTATGTGCTGATCCTGGTGAATTTATTTGGGACAAATCAACAGAACCATCTATTTTTTACGGTTCACTTGGTGAGAATATTAAGAATTCATTTGCCCAGGTTGGAAAGCGTTTCACATTTGGTGGTGATACAGCTAAGGATCAGAGAGTTTACTTTGTTAATACTAGGGAAATTCCTGGAAATAAATACGGTACAGCTAATCCGGTTCCATTCCGTGTTGTAGATAAGAATATTGGTCTTGATGTTGATATTGCAATTAGATGTCATGGTGAATATTCATATAAGATTACAGATCCTATTCTTTTCTATACAAATCTTGCAGCAAATGTTACTACAGAGTATAGAAAGAGCGAAATTGATTCGCAGCTTAAGTCAGAACTTATGACATCACTTCAGCCAGCATTTGCTCGTATTTCTGAAATGGGTGTTAGATATTCAGCACTTATGGCGCATACTAAGGAAATTGCTGATGCACTTAATGAGGAAATGTCAGATAAGTGGTCAGGTCTTCGTGGTATTACAGTAGTAAGCTTTGGTCTTTCTTCTGCTACAGCTTCAGAAGAAGATGAGAAGATGATCAAAGAACTCCAGAAGAATGCAGTTCTTACTAACCCTGCGATGGCAGCAGCTACACTTACAGCAGCACAGGCAGAGGCTATGAAGTCAGCAGCAGCAAATGAGTCAACAGGACCAATGATGGCATTCGCTGGAATGAACATGGCTAATATGGCAGGTGGAATGAATGCCAATGCTTTATATGGAATGGCAGCTCAGCAGCAGGCTCAGACAGCTCCTGTAGCACCAGTAGCTCAGGCAACACCAGTTACAGGATGGACATGCGAATGTGGACATACAGGAAATACTGGTAAGTTCTGTTCAGAATGTGGAAAGCCACAGCCAGCAGATGCTCTTGGATGGACATGTTCATGTGGAACACTTAACAAAGGAAAATTCTGTTCTAACTGTGGGGCAAAAAAGCCTGAAGGAGTTCCTGTTTACAGATGTGATAAATGTGGATGGGAGCCAGAAGATATAAATAATATCCCTAAGTTCTGTCCAGAATGTGGTGATCCATTCGATGACAATGACATCGTTAAATAATATTGATTTAGTACAAGCAATACCGTAACGGTATTGCTTGTATTTGAATATAGCAGAAATGTTAACATAATTAAGGAAGGAAGAACGTTTATGAAGAAAATAATTAGTTTATTAGCAGTAACAGCACTTGCAATAGCATGCGTAGTAGTTCCAGCAAAGAATGTTAGTGCAGCAACAGACGGTTATGTTCTTACTCAGCAGGCTAGAGATTTAGTTAGTCAGGCTCAGAGAGAAAGAGACGATGCTCAGAGAAATTTAGACAACGCAAGAAGACGTGTAGATGAACTTAGAAACAGTGGTATATCAGGTGGTCAGTTGAGTGATGCTTATGACGATCTTGATAAGTGCTATAGAAAGCTTGACACAAAGGAAGATAAGTTAAATAAAGCAAGACGTGTTATGGATTTTGTAAATACAAGATCTGATTCTGAAATTTTCCTAGCATCAATGCAGGAGAAGTTCAGAAATCAGGCTTCTTTAGGACCAATGCAGGATAAGATTCAAGGCGCTAAGTCTATTATTTCAGCACAGACTACTCAGATTCAGGTTATCCAGCAGGCAATTCAGTCACAGACAGCTTTAGCACAGGTAAATCCAGCTATTTTTGCACAGGTTAATGAACTTAATCAGGCATATCAGGTAGAGCTTGCACAGCTTAAACAGGAGCAGGAGGAGTTAGCTCATCTTCAGGCAGAATATGATGCATTTGCTGCAACAATGCCATTGCCAACAATGCAGGACAATATGAGACTTGCTGAAATAAGAAGAGATTTTGAATCTTGTTGTAGAGATTTTGATGCTGCTTGTGCCGAATAATAAAGGCAATTAATTTTAGGACCGACATCCGGTCCTAAAATTATGTTATATAAAATAAAGTTTGGAGATAGTTATGAAGAAAAGAGAAGACATTAACAAAGTCATGATAATTGGATCGGGACCAATTATTATCGGACAGGCTTGTGAGTTTGACTACTCAGGAACACAGGCTTGTAAGGCACTTAAAAAACTTGGTTATGAGATAGTACTTGTTAACTCTAACCCTGCAACAATTATGACAGATCCAGGTATTGCAGATGTTACTTACATTGAACCACTTAACATCGAGAGACTTGAGAAAATTATAGAAAAAGAAAGGCCAGATGGACTTTTACCTAACCTTGGTGGTCAGACAGGTCTTAACCTTGCTTCAGAACTTTATCAGGCAGGCATACTTGATAAATATGGTGTTAAGGTAATTGGTGTACAGGTTGATGCTATTGAGAGAGGTGAAGATAGAATCGAGTTCAAGAAGACTATGAATTCTCTTGGAATCGAAATGGCACGTTCTGAAGTAGCATATTCTGTTGACGATGCATTAAAGATTGCAGATGAACTTGGATATCCAGTTGTTCTTCGTCCTGCTTATACAATGGGCGGAGCCGGTGGCGGATTAGTATACAATGTTGAAGAGCTTAAGACAGTATGTGAGAGAGGTCTTCAGGCATCACTTGTTGGACAGGTTCTAGTAGAAGAGTCAGTACTTGGATGGGAAGAACTTGAACTTGAGGTAGTAAGAGATTCAAAGGGTCAGATGATTACAGTCTGCTTTATTGAGAACATTGATCCACTTGGTGTTCATACAGGTGATTCTTTCTGCTCAGCTCCAATGCTTACAATTTCTGAAGATGTTCAGAAGGAACTTCAGAGACAGGCTTACAAGATTGTTGATGCTATTCAGGTTATTGGTGGTACAAACGTTCAGTTTGCACGTAACACTAAGACAGGAAGAATCATTGTAATTGAAATTAATCCTCGTACATCACGTTCATCAGCTCTTGCATCAAAGGCTACAGGATTCCCTATTGCTCTTGTATCAGCTATGCTTGCTGCAGGACTTGATCTTGATGATATTGAATGTGGAAAGTACGGCACACTTGATAAGTATGTTCCAGATGGAGACTATGTAGTAATTAAATTTGCTCGTTGGGCATTTGAAAAGTTCAAAGGAGCACAGGACAAGCTTGGTACTCAGATGAGAGCTGTTGGTGAAGTAATGAGTATCGGTAAGACATATAAGGAAGCATTCCAGAAGGCAATTAGATCACTTGAGATTGGTCAGTATGGTCTTGGAAATGCTAAGAACTATAGAGAACTTTCTAAGAAAGAACTTCTTAATATGCTTCATACACCATCATCTCAGAGACACTTTATTATGTATGAAGCTCTTCGTAAGGGTGCAACAGTAGATGAAATCTATGAAATTACAGCTGTTAAGCCATACTTTGTTGAACAGATGAAAGAACTTGTTGAAGAAGAAACAGCTCTTGAAGCAATGAAGGGAAGTGTTCCACCTGTAGACGTATTAAGAAAAGCTAAACAGGATGGATTCTCAGATAAATATTTATCACAGATTCTTGATGTGGAAGAGGCAGCTATTAGAAAGGCAAGAACTGAAGCTGGTATCGTAGAAGCATGGGAAGGTGTTCACGTTAGTGGAACTAAAGATAGTGCATACTATTACTCATCATATAATATCGATAAGGATAAAGACGCTAGTGCATCTACAAACCCTAAGAAGATTATGATTCTTGGTGGTGGCCCTAATAGAATTGGTCAGGGTATTGAATTTGACTATTGTTGTGTACATGCAGCATTGGCTCTTAAGGAAATGGGATTTGAAACAATCATAGTTAACTGTAACCCTGAAACAGTTTCAACAGACTATGATACATCAGACAAGCTTTATTTTGAGCCACTCACTCTTGAAGACGTTTTAAGTATTCATGAGAAGGAAAAGCCAATGGGCGTTATTGCTCAGTTTGGTGGTCAGACACCTCTTAACTTGGCTGCTGATCTTAAGAAGAATGGTGTTAACATTTTAGGAACAACACCGGAAACAATTGATCTTGCAGAGGATAGAGACCTATTCCGTGCTATGATGGATAAGCTTGAAATTCCTATGCCGGAATCAGGAATGGCAGTAACTGTTGATGAAGCTATAGAAATCGCTAATAGAATTGGGTACCCAGTAATGGTTCGTCCTTCATACGTTCTTGGAGGTCGTGGAATGGAAGTAGTTCATGACGACGAACACATGAAAGTGTATATGGCTGCAGCAGTAGGTGTTACACCTGACAGACCAATTCTTATTGACAGATTCTTAAATAATGCGCTTGAGTGCGAAGCAGATGCTATTTCAGACGGACAGAACGTATTTGTCCCAGCTGTAATGGAACATATCGAGCTTGCAGGTATTCACTCTGGTGATTCAGCTTGTGTTCTTCCTTCAATCAATATATCAGAGAAGAACGTTGCAACAATTAAAGAATATACGCAGAAGATAGCAAAAGAAATGAACGTAGTTGGTCTTATGAACATGCAGTATGCTATCGAGAATGATAAGGTATATGTGTTAGAGGCTAATCCACGTGCATCACGTACAGTACCACTTGTATCAAAGGTATGTAATATTAAGATGGTGCCTCTTGCAACAGAGATTATGACCGCATCAATTACAGGAAAGGAATCACCAGTTCCAGCGCTTAAGGAAAGAAAGTTCAATCACTGTGGCGTTAAGGAGGCTGTATTCCCATTCAACATGTTCCAGGAAGTTGACCCATTATTAGGACCAGAGATGCGTTCTACAGGTGAAGTTCTTGGTATGTCTTCTGACTTTGGAATGGCATATTATAAGGCACAGGAGGCTACACAGACAAGACTTCCATTAGAAGGAACAGTTCTCATTTCAGTAAATGATAGAGATAAATCTGAACTTGTCGATGTTGCTAAGGGATTCAATGAATGCGGATTTGATATTGTAGCAACAGGTGGAACATATGACATGATCGTAGAGGCTGGAATTCCTGCTACTAAGATTTATAAGCTTAATCAGGGTCGTCCAAATGTTCTTGATGCAATAACAAATAATGAAGTCTCAATTGTTATCAATACTCCAGATGATAAGAAGGGTGCTGCAGATGACAGCTACATCCGTAAGGGCGTAATTAAGGCAAGAATTCCTTATGTTACTACAATGGCTGCGGCAAAAGCATCTATTGCTGGTATTAAGGCAATGCAGAGTGAGAAAACAGAAGTAAAGTCACTTCAGCAGTTCCATTCTGAGATTGAATAATTGATATTACTGTTCATATGAATTTGTGAAATGATGCTTATCACTTGCAAAATTATGTGAACAGGAGTAAAATGTTTTTAGTTAGAAAAGTGAGCCGCGAGGTTCACTTTTCTTATTGTTATAGGTTTAGATGAGGAAGGGAAAATGTCAAAAAGAGAAAGTTACGAGCAAAAAACAGAAATGCTTCTCGTGCCAATTCTTGAGGAATTTGGATTTGATTTATGGGACGTTGAGTATGTTAAGGAAGGCTCTGAATACTATCTGAGGGCATATATTGATAAAGAAGGCGGAATTACAATTGATGATTGCGTTGATGTATCAAGAAAACTTTCAGATAAGCTTGATGAAGATGACTTTATCGAAGGGGAATACATATTAGAGGTCAGTTCACCAGGACTTGGAAGAGCGCTTAAAAGAGATAGGGACTATGAAAAATCAATTGGAAGGGAAATTGATTTGAAGCTTTATAAAGCGATTGATAAGGTGAAAGAGTTCACTGGAATTCTTAAGCTTTATGATAAAGATAAAATAGTAGTAACTATTGATGATGAAGATAAAGAATTTTTAAAAAGTGATTTGGCAAGTGTCAAATTACATGTTGAATTTTAAAACGGTTACAGGAGGACAAAATGAACAAAGAACTTTTAGAAGCACTTGAGATTTTTGAAAAGGAAAGAGACATTCCAAAAGAGGTTATGTTTGAAGCAATTGAGGATTCACTCCTTAAGGCGTACAACAACCACTTCGGCAAGTCTGATAATGTTAAAGTAGAAATCGACAGAGAAACAGGTGATTACAGAATTTATGCTGTAAAAGAAGTTGTTAAGACAGAAGAGGATGTTACTGATCCTGTAACACAGATTACACTTGTTGATGCTAAGCTTATAGACAAGAAGGCAAAAGAAGGCGATACAGTTAATGTAGAATTTGACTCTAAGGATTTCGGTAGAATTGCAGCATCAAATGCTAAGAATGTTATCACACAGAAGATTCGTGAAGAAGAGCATTCAGCTATCATTAAGAAATTTAAGTCAAAGGAAAAGAAGATCGTTACAGGTGTTGTAAGACGTTTTGTGGGCGGTAAAAATATAAGCATAGATCTTGGTAAGGCAGAGGGATTCCTCGCTGAGAACGAACAGGTGCCAACAGAGAGATTTAAGGTTAACGACAGAATTAAGGTTTATGTATTGGAAGTTAAAGATTCAAGCAAGGGACCTAGAATTAACGTAAGCCGTACTCATCCAGAACTTGTAAAGATGCTTTTTGAACAGGAAATTGCTGAAGTTGCAGATGGAACAGTAGAAATTAAAGCCATTGCAAGAGAAGCTGGATCAAGAACCAAAATTGCTGTTTGGTCGAATAATCCTGACGTAGATCCAGTTGGTGCATGTGTTGGTATGAACGGTGCAAGAGTTAATGCTATTAACGATGAGTTAAGAGGAGAGAAAATAGATATTATTGAGTGGAACGAAAACGAAGGACTATTTATTGAAAATGCATTATCACCAGCTAACGTAGTATTTACATTTGCTGATTCAGAATCAAAAGAAGCTAAGGTAGTTGTTCCAGACAACCAGTTATCATTGGCAATCGGTATGAGTGGACAGAATGCAAGACTTGCTGCGAGACTTACAGGATTCAAGATTGACATTAAGTCAGAAGAACAGGCTAAAGATGCAGAAGGCTTCAGACTTGAAGACTACGAAGGATATGATGATGAGTATGACGAGGAGTATGAAGAAGAATACGAAGAGTCATATGAGGAAACTACAGAAGATAGCACAGAGGAATAATAAATGGATAGAGCGTTACAGCTTTTGTCTTTAGCTCAAAGGGCAGGAAAAGTTCAGTCTGGAGAGTTTAAAACAGAGGAATCTGTAAAGACAGGGCAGGCGAGGCTTGTGATTATAGCTTCAGATGCTTCGGATAATACAAAAAAGAGATTTTCGAATATGTGCGATTTTTATAATGTTCCTATTATTGTTTATTCTAACAAAGACGAAATAGGCCATTTCATAGGAAGAGAGTTTAGAGCATCTGTTGCAGTTACTGATGAAGGACTTGCTAATAAAATACTGACGTTGTCAGAAATGAGTAATCAGTAGCAGAAATCAATTAGGAGGTAATGCAGTTGACAGTAGCAAAATTTGCAAAAGAAATAGAAAAAGAAACCGCTGAAGTACTTCAGATCCTTAAATCTCGTGGAGACGAAATTAAGGGAAGCAATACTATTTCAGACGAACAGATGGAATATGTGAAGAGTAAGATTAAAGCTCCAGCAAAGGAAACAAACAAACCAGAAAAGGTAGAGAAAGAAGCTCCAAAGGCGTCTGAAACAAAGGCACCTGAGGCTAAAGCACCTCAGGGAGAAACTCCAAAAAAGAAAAAAAGTAGTGTAATTATTATAAAGGGTGGATCGGCTCAGAAAAACAGAGTGCAGGGAGCAAGACCAGAGGCAGGAAGAAATGATGGTCAAAGACCTGTAGCGCCTCAGCAGCGCCAACAGCAGCCATCTGGAAATGGTCGTGGAGGATTAATTAAAACTAACATTCGTACATCAGCAATGAGACGAACAGATGAAGACATGATTGTTAAACCTCAGCAGATGCAGCCAGCACCAGAAAAGAAGAAAGCTCCAGTAGAAAATGAAAAGGTTGAAGGAGTAAAGAATGAGCAGGTTAAGAGTGTTCCAGAAAAAAATGTTCAGGGAAACAAAGAAAATACACAGAAATCTTTCGATAATCGCAGGAATGTTTCTAATATGGGTGGCGATAGTAGACGCTCTGACAGACCTCAGGAAAAGACAGACAAACAAAACGGAAAGCCAAGAGTAAGCTTTGGCGGTCAGGGAATGCGTCAGCAGGGAGGCAACCAGGGAAACCAAAATAGAGGTGGTTTTGCAGGCAATGCACAGGCTAATGCTATGAATCAGGCACCTGGTTCAGGTAAGGATAATAGACGTAATCACGACAAGAAAAATAAGGACAAAACAAATCAATTTGAGGATGGCTTCAGAGGAAAGCAGGGCGGAAAGGGCAATAAAGTAAAGATGCTCGAAAAGCCTGAACAGAAGAAGCAGGAAGTAAAAGAAGAAGAAAAGATTAAAGTAATCGTTATACCTGAAGTTATAACAATTAAGGATCTTGCAGATAAGATGAAAATGCCTCCAGCACAGATTATTAAGGAATTATTCCTTAAGGGGCAGATGTATACTGTGAATCAGGAGATTACATATGAAGAGGCAGAGAATATTGCGCTTGAATATGAAATCCTTTGTGAGCACGAAATAGTTATAAATCCTATCGATGCCCTTATGGAGAAGTATCTAATAGAAGATAAGGAAGAAGATCTTGTTGAGAGACCTCCTGTCATTTGCGTAATGGGTCATGTTGACCATGGTAAAACTTCGCTTCTTGATAAGATACGTAATACACATGTGATAGCAAAGGAAGCAGGTGGAATTACACAGGCAATTGGTGCTTATATTGTTAAGCCACAGGGATCAGATAAAAAGATTACATTCCTTGATACACCTGGTCATGAAGCATTTACAGCAATGCGTATGAGAGGCGCAAATGCAACAGATATTGCTATCCTAGTAGTTGCAGCTGATGATGGTGTAATGCCACAGACAATCGAAGCTATTAACCATGCAAAAGCAGCAGGAATCGAGGTTGTTGTAGCCGTTAATAAAATTGATAAGCCATCTGCAAATATTGACAGAGTTAAGCAGGAACTTGCGGAGTATGAACTTACACCTGAAGATTGGGGCGGAAGCACAGTATTCGCGCCTGTGTCTGCTAAGACAGGTGAGGGTATTGAAAATCTGCTTGATCTTATTAATCTTACAGCAGAGATTCATGAGCTTAAAGCTAATCCTAATAGAAAAGCTACAGGACTTGTAATTGAGGCTCAGCTCGATAAGGGTAGAGGACCTGTTGCAACAGTTCTTGTACAGAAGGGTACTCTTAAAGTGGGTGATTTCATTGCCTGTGGAGAGTGTCATGGTAAGGTAAGAGCCATGATTGATGATACAGGAAGACGTGTTAAGGAGGCAGGACCTTCTACACCTGTAGAAATTTTAGGTCTTGATGCAGTTCCAGGTGCTGGCGAAATTTTTGTTTGTCCAGAGACAGATAAGGATGCAAAGGCATTTGCAGATACTTTCATTGCATATAATAAGACAAAGAAGATCGAAGAGACAAAATCACATGTTACACTTGAAGACATGTTCAATCAGATTGAGGCTGGTAAGTTAAAAGAACTTAACTTAATTATAAAGGCTGATGTACAGGGTTCTGTTGAAGCTGTTAAGGAATCATTAACAAAGCTTTCGAATGAAGAAGTTGTCGTTAAGGTAATCCACTCAGGCGTTGGAGCAATTAACGAATCAGATGTCATTCTTGCATCTGCATCAAATGCAATCATTATCGGATTTAATGTACGTCCAGATGCTCAGGCTAAGTCAACATCTGAGCATGAAGGAGTAGAAATTAAGCTTTATGATGTAATTTACAAAGCTATTGAAGATGTAGAAGCTGCTATGAATGGTATGCTTGATCCTGTATTTGAAGAGAAGATTATTGGACATGCAGAAATTCGTCAGATATTTAAGGCATCTGGTGTTGGTAACATTGCCGGTTCATATGTTCTTGACGGTGTATTCGAAAGAGGATGTATGGTTAGAATTTCAAGAGCAGGAGAGCAGATATTCGAAGGAAACCTTGCTTCACTTAAGAGATTTAAAGATGATGTGAAGGAAGTTAAGTCAGGTTTTGAATGTGGTCTTGTTTTTGAAGACTTCGGCGCATTTGAAGAGTTTGATATTGTAGAAGCTTACAAGATGGTTGAGGTTCCAAGATAAATGAGAAAAGGTAACATTAAAAATACAAGAATAAATTCAGAGGTCATGAAAGAGCTTGCAAATATTATACGAGGAGAAATTAAGGATCCTCGTATAGCTCCTATGACTTGTGTTACTGATGTAGAGGTTGCACCAGATTTAAAGACATGCAAGGTTTACATAAGTGTTCTTGGGGACGAGGAAAAGAGAAACGAGACTATTTTGGGCCTTAAGAGTGCTGAAGGCTATATAAAGCGTCAGCTTGCATCAAGGCTCAATTTGAGAAATACTCCTTCACTTACATTTATCCCGGATACATCTACTGAGTATGGAATTAAGATGAATAAGCTTATTGATGAAGTTTGTTCGGAGTAAGAAAAGGAACAAATAGATGGATTTATTAAAAGAAATTGGTGATGGAAAGAAGATAGGAATATCTGGACATGTGAGACCGGATGGCGACTGCATAGGGTCTTGTCTTGCTGTATATAATTATCTTTTGAAGACAGTTAAAGATGCAGAGCTTACGTTATTTTTACAGGCCCCAGCAGATGTGTTTGATTTCCTACCTAACAGGGATAAAGTTAATACAAGCTTTGTCGGAATTAATGATTTTGATGTATACATAGCTCTCGATTCGGGAGATACGAAGCGCCTTGGCGATGCAGAGCCTTTCTTTATGAAGGCTAAGAAAAAAATCTGTATTGATCATCATGAAAGTAATGGTGGTTACGGGGATGTTTCACTTGTCGTACCAGATGCATCATCTACATGTGAAGTTTTATATACGGTGATGGATAAAAAGTACATCGATAATGATGTTGCTGTATGTCTATATACAGGTATAATACATGACACAGGGGTACTTCAGTACTCTAATACATCAAAACTTACACTTGAAATTATTGGAGATCTTACAGAGTTTGATTTTGAGCCATCACGAATTATAGATGATACTTTTTATACTAAGACGTATGTGCAAAATCAGTTATTGGGAAGAGTGCTTACAGAAAGTATTCTTATAATGGATGGGAAAATAATAGCTGGTGTTGTTTCTCAGAAGATGATGAAATTCTATGATGCAAAGCCTACAGATCTTGAAGGAATTGTAAATCAGCTTCTATACACTAGAGGAGTTGAGGTGGCAATATTTATGCATGAAATTAGAAGCACAGAATACAAGGTTTCGATGCGTTCTAATGGTAAGGTAAATGTTGCTGATATAGCAGTGTTCTTCGGGGGCGGCGGACATGCAAGAGCTGCTGGTTGCATGATGAACGGAACATATTATGATGTGCTTAATAATTTAACAGAGCATATTGAAAAACAGTTAGTACAGTAAAGTTATATCAAGGACTAAAAGCGCTCTTTTCACATGAAATTTTAGTGAAAAGGGTGCTTTTTTATATGTGTGGGATTGTATAAAATTAAGTACACACTACGAACATGCGTTCGAAAAACGTTGCTTTTTATCACAATGTATGGTATTATCGTATCCGTGGGGAAAGAGATTAGTTAAAAGAGGAGAAATTATGAGGAGATTTATGAGGATACTGCTTGCGGTATTATTTTGCACTACAGCCATGTGTACGACTTGTTTTGCAGATACTACCACTTCAGACAATGTTCAGACATCAGATGAGCAGTCAATTCACGATTCAATTCGAAATGTAAAATCAACAGCTGTAAATAATGCATTCAATTCCTACTCGGATGAGGAGGTTTATTTGGTTGCGCAGCTTGTTCATCATGAAGCACACAATCAGGCGTATAATGGTAAAGTTGCTATTGCGGAAGTAGTAGTTAACCGAGTTGTTTCTACAATGTTCCCGAATAATGTTAAAGATGTTGTATTTCAATCGGGACAGTTTACTAGTAGCAGAAGACTTAGAAACATCAATCCTACGGAGCAAGAGATTAGGATTGCGTTTAATGTGTTAAATGGCTCATTAAGAGTATTAAAGGATTCTGATGTTTTGTATTTTAGAAATCCTAAGATTACTAGTAATATAGCAGCTAATATAGAAAAGAACTGGGGAAGTAAGGAATATTATACTCACATTGGTGAACATGCATTTTACTCGCAGGATGCTAAGCCGGTGGCTGAAGTGGCAGAAAAAAAGTCATCTTTATTTGATTTGATTCCAACGGCAATTGAAATTCCTGGATTTGGCAAAAATAAGAAATCATTAGCTAGTGAAGAATCAGCAGAAAATGCAGAAAAAACAGAAACTGTAGTTCCAGTACAGAATCCGGAGACAGTTGCGGTTAGTGAAGTAAAGGTTGATGAGACGGTTAATGAAAATCCGCAGTCAAAAGAGGTTGTCGTTAGTAATCAGAGCGTAACTAATGGTGATGACATCGCTGATAGTGAAGAACAGTTGTCTGTTGACAGTGCTGTATTGATGGCACAGGCAAATCCTATGGTTGTCGTTGTAGAAAAGGAAGAGACACAGACTGCAGAAAAGACTGCTGTCGAAGAGGAACTTGAAAACTTTGATGAGAATGATCCTGTCGCAATTGCAAGAAGACGTGCCATACTGGATGAAAAGGCGGAAGTTGAACGTAAAGCAAGAGAAGTAGAGGAACAGATGAAAGCCAATCAAAAGGCTCAGGAACAGGCAGTGATTCTTGACCAGATGCAGGTTGAAAGAATTGCTAGATATAATGAAGAAGTAGCTAGAGCTACACAGGCTGCTGTAGATGCTGCAAAGGCGCGTGAAGGAAAATAATTAAGTTATAGCCAGATTAATAGATTATGAACGGCGTAATTAATATATATAAAGAGCGAGGATATACTAGTCAGGATGTTGTGGCTAAGCTTCGCGGTATTTTAAAACAGAAAAAAATTGGACACACAGGAACTCTCGACCCGGATGCGGAGGGAGTTCTTCCTATTTGTGTGGGAAATGCCACCAAATTATTTGACATTCTTACAGATAGAACTAAGGAATATGAGACAGTTTTACTTTTAGGAAAAACAACAGACACTCAGGATGTATCTGGGAAGATATTATCTGAAAACGATAGCTATAAAAGTTTATCCGATGAAATAGTTAAAGAAACTATTAATAGTTTTATCCCAGGGTATGATCAAATCCCTCCAATGTATTCCGCGCTAAAAGTTAATGGTAAAAAACTATATGAGCTTGCAAGGGAAGGCAAAGAGGTAGTAAGACAACCAAGAAGAGTTGATATTGATAAGATAGATATTACGGATATATCTCTTCCTCGTATAACTATGAAGCTTTCGGTGTCTAAGGGGACATATATACGTACGATATGCGAGGATATAGGTAATAAGCTTGGATGTGGTGGATGTATGGAATCACTTCTTAGAACCAGGGCAGGTTCTTTTTCTTTAGATACAGCATTAAAACTTTCCGAGGTTGAAAAAATTAGAGACGATGGTCAGCTTGATGATATTATAAAGAAGGTTGATGAACTGTTTGATTATCCTAGTCTTCATATGAGGGAAGAGAACGATAAAATAGTTCATAATGGTAATATTTTTCTGGCAAAGGATACTATTGAAAATACGGTTATAGACGGTAATGCTCTTGTATATGACTCGACAGGTATATTTGTTGGGATTTATACATATGTTAAGTCGGAAAGAAAATACAAACCATTTAAAATGTTTTTATAAAATTAAAGATGGAAATAATTAGAGATACAAAATTCCAGCTGAATAAGGATACGGCAGTTACAATAGGTAAGTTTGATGGTATTCACAGAGGTCACAGAGAACTTCTTGATAGAGTACTTTTTAGGAAAGACGAAGGACTTAGTCCTACTGTTTTTACATTTGATAAATCTCCGCAGGAACTTTTCTCAGGTAGAAAACTTTCGTCATTGACTACTATGGAGGAGAAAATAAGAATTTTCGAGCATTTGGGAGTTGAAAATCTTGTTATTTATCCGCTTACTGAAGAGTCTGCATCTATCTCACCAGAAGATTACATAACAAATATATTATGTAAACAAATGCGAATGAAATATATTGTAGCTGGGGATGATATATCTTTTGGACATATGGGAAGAGGAAATGCAGAACTTTTACGTAGTATGTCAAAAATAAAAGATAAAGAACGTTACAAATTAGAAATTATTAAAAAGATTACTATTGATGGGGAAGAGGTTAGTTCATCTCTTATAAGAAGTGTCGTATCAGAGGGGGATATGGAGAAAGCTAGTAAGCTAATAGGTGTTCCATATGCTGTTTCTGGTATTGTTGCTCATGGTAGAAGACTTGGAAGGGAAATGGGATTTCCTACGGTAAATCTTATTGTTTCCGAAGATAAGTTAATGCCACCGTTTGGAGTATATTTTACAGAGGTTTCTGTGAATGGCAAACATTACAATGGTATTACAAATATAGGCACAAAACCTACTGTTACGGATGATAATACGGTTTTCGCGGAGACTAATATATTAGATTTTGATTCCGATATATATGGAGAACAAATTACTGTAAAATTACTTAAGTTTCACAGAAGAGAAGTTAAATTTTCTTCAGTAGAAGAATTAAAGCAACAGATCGATACAGATATATATAGTGGAAAGGAATATTTTAAATGAAAAAGCACATTTTAAATTTATTAATTATTGCTTCTTGCATTTCTATGATGTTTACGGGATGTAAGAAACAGGCAGAACAACAGGCACAGCCTGTAGAGAAAGTTGATACTGTTGAAGAACCTAAGAAGGTAGAGGCAAAAGTAGAACCGGAAGAAAAGAAATACGAATTTAAAAAAGGTGTATATGTACGAGAATATGAAGAAGAGTTCGCAGATGGAATTGAAACATTCAAGAACTATATATACTTTATGAATGATGACAAGGGCTTTATTATTAGCCAGGATGACGTTCCATTTACGTATTCTGATGGTAACATTACAGATGAAGGGGGACAAAAGTATACATACGAAATGACTTCCGATAAAACCCTTCTTCTAAATACGGATGGTGTAGAGCTCGAATACACATATTCGGGAGATACGCTTTCTGAAGATGTAGAAGATGAAATGACATATAATTTAGACGGAACAAGAAAAGTAAACAATAGAGAGGCTGCAGATTCTTTCTATTATCTTATTACATCAGATACCATTAATTTTTATAGTGAGAAAAGTACAGTTGAGTATGCAGCAGAAGGGGCTGATTTAGATGAGATGAAGGCTGCATACGTAGAACTTAAAGATAATACTTTACCAATTTTATTAGTAAGAACTGAAAATGCTCCTGCAGAAGTTGGATTTGAACATGTATTACAGTTTATTGATGGTAAGATATATGACATTATAGGAACTGACATGGTAACTGAGTTATATAAAAACTCCGCTGTTATTGTGACATCTACTAGGGTGCATGGTGGAGATGAAGCATATTATTATAAGCCAGATTCAAATGGGGAATTATATACATTTGCAGGTAGAATGGTAGATGGAAGATGCGAATTGTACGACGAGAGCGGTGTTATTGAAGAGGTAAGTGAAGAAGACTTCGAAAAAATAGTTAATGAGTCAATTAATGGTGATACAAAAGAAGAAATTAAGTGGAGACCATTAAGAAAGGCTGTTAAATAAGTGCTAAATTACTTTACATAACAGGTGAGGTATGGTAAAATAATACGCGTTGTGGTCTGATTAATTTCAGACATATGCCGATACTTCGGTTGGCGCATTCCTGGCGCAGTCGCAGTATCTGGTGAATAAATAATAAGCACACAGTGCAAAGGAGAAAATTATGATTTCAAAAGAGAAGAAAACAGAAATTATGAAGGAGTATGCTCTCAAAGAGGGAGATACAGGTTCACCAGAAGTACAGGTTGCAGTACTTACAGCTAGAATTAAGGAGCTTACAGAGCATCTTAAGGCTAACCCAAAGGATAAGCACTCAGCTCGTGGACTTTACAAGATGATTGGTCAGAGACGTGGATTACTTGCATACCTTAAGAAAAATGATATCGAAAGATACCGTTCACTTATCGAGAGATTAGGTCTTAGAAAGTAATCACTTCAAAATTTTTAATGGTCACGTAACGCATGTGTATTCACAAAGGCGTAACGTGACCATTCGAAAATTTAAGGTTTATTTAGGTTTTAAGTGGAGATTGTCACGAGACCACTTTAAAGTATATGAGAGAAACTCACATATTTTAAAGTAGTTTCGGATGAACATCTCCACTAAATATATTTAATATTGAAAGGAGAAAAATATGTTCAAAAGTTATTCAATGGAGCTTGGTGGACGTACACTTACAGTAGATGTAGGACGTGTTGCTAAGCAGGCAAATGGCGCAGCTTTAATGCACTATGGTGACACAACAGTTCTTTGTACAGCAACAGCTTCAGACAAGCCAAGAGATGGTATTGATTTCTTCCCTCTTTCAGTAGAGTTTGAAGAGAAGATGTACGCAGTAGGTAAGATCCCAGGAGGATTTAATAAGAGAGAGGGTAAGGCTTCAGAAAACTCAGTTCTTACAGCAAGAGTTATCGACAGACCTATGAGACCTCTTTTCCCTAAGGATTTCAGAAATGATTGTACACTTAATAACCTTGTACTTTCAGTTGATCCAGAGTGCAGACCTGAGCTCGTAGCTATGCTTGGTTCAGCAATCGCAACATCAATTTCAGATATTCCATTTGATGGTCCTTGTGCAACAACTCAGATTGGTATGCAGGACGGTGAATTCATTGTTAACCCATCACAGGCACAGTGGAAGAATTCAGATCTTAACCTTACAGTTGCATCTACAGCAGAGAAGGTTATCATGATCGAGGCTGGTGCTAATGAAATTCCTGAAGCTAAGATGATTGAAGCTATCTACAAGGCTCATGAAATCAACCAGGAAATCATTGCTTTCATCAACAAGATGGTAGCTGAGGTTGGTAAGCAGAAGATGGAATACACAAGCTGTGCAATTCCAGAGGAAATGTTTGCTAAGATTAAGGAAATCGTTCCTCCAGCAGAGATGGAAACAGCTGTATTTACAGATGATAAGCAGACTCGTGAAGAGAATATTAAGAATATTACAGCTAAGCTTGAAGAGGCATTTGCTGATAACGAAGAATGGCTTGCAATTTTAGGTGAGGCTATTTACCAGTATGAGAAGAAGACAGTACGTAAGATGATTCTTGTTGATCACAAGCGTCCTGACGGAAGAGAAATTACACAGATCAGACCACTTGCTGCTGAAGTTGATATTATTCCTAGAGTACATGGTTCTGCTATGTTCACACGTGGTCAGACACAGATTTGTGATATTACAACACTTGCTCCTTTATCAGAGGCACAGAAGGTAGATGGTCTTGATTCAAATGAAGTAGTTAAGAGATACATTCATCACTATAACTTCCCTTCATACTCAGTAGGTGAGACAAAGCCTTCAAGAGGACCAGGAAGACGTGAAATCGGACATGGCGCACTTGCAGAGAGAGCACTTATTCCAGTACTTCCTTCAGAAGAGGAATTCCCATACGCTATCCGTTGCGTATCAGAGACATTTGAGTCAAATGGTTCAACATCTATGGCATCTACATGTGCATCATGTATGTCACTTATGGCTGCTGGTGTTCCTATTAAGAAGATGGTAGCTGGAATCAGCTGTGGTCTTGTTACAGGTGATACAGATGACGAGTTCGTACTTCTTACAGATATCCAGGGTCTTGAAGATTTCTTCGGCGACATGGACTTCAAGGTAACAGGTACAACAGATGGTATTACAGCTATTCAGATGGATATTAAGATTCATGGTCTTACACGTCCTATCGTTGAGGGTGCTATCGCAAGATGTCGTGAAGCTAGAATGTTCATCATGGATACATGTATGAAACCAGCTATAGCACAGCCTAGAGAGACTGTAAATGCATACGCTCCTAAGATTACATCAATCCAGATTGATCCAGAGAAGATTGGTGATGTAATTGGTAAGCAGGGTAAGGTTATCAAGGCTATCCAGGAAGAGTACGAAGTTAAGATTGATATTACTGAGGAAGGTATGGTATCTATCTGCGGTATTAACGAAGAGAAGATGAACCAGTCTCAGAAGATTATCGAGATTATTGTTAATGAATTCGAAGAGGGTAAGCTTTACACAGGTAAGGTTGTATCTATTAAGGAATTCGGTGCGTTCGTAGAGTTTGCTCCTGGTAAGGAAGGAATGGTTCACATTTCTAAGATTGCTAAAGAGAGAATCAACCATGTTGAAGATGTTCTTACACTTGGTGATGTTGTTAAGGTTAAGTGCATGGGCAAGGACAAGATGGGAAGAATGTCATTCTCAATTAAGGATGCACAGTAATTGATTTTTTATAATCAAATACACATAATAAATCAGAGGCACCTCGAACTAATTTCGAGGTGTTTTTTTGATTATAAACACTGTAATATAAAGTGGATTGATGCTATAATAAATGAGTTATACTGCCTAAAAATGTGCACAAAAATAATTATGTGAGGAATTATATATATGGAGAGAATAAAAGCCTTTTTTGTAGGAGATAGAACACCAGCGTATTCAGACAAATTACCAACACAGCTTTTACTTACATGCAGAACTTTAGTTGGTGGATATCTATATTACATTACATACGGAATACGTGATGGGATTGTAAATCCAGAGTCGCAAAAAATGCAGATAGCCCTTATTGTGGCTGCTATAGTTTTTCTCATTTTTGGTTTTATTTTTATGTATGCTTCATTACGAAACCTTGTTATCGGCAGATATGTTGGAGGTAAGCTTGATTTGGGAGACAGACCTTCAGGCGTAGCAGATGAAGATGAAGCAATAGTAGGAGCAATCTCTGGAACAGAAGATGAACCAGAACTAGTTGTAGAAGAAACAGAGGAAGAATAACTATGAGTAAGAGAGTAATAATGATAGTAATGGACAGCTTCGGAATAGGAGCTGAACCAGATGCAGATAAGTTTGGTGATGTAGGAACTAATACTTTAAAGAGTTGTATTTCAAGTAAATATTTTAAAGCAGACAATCTTAAGAAAATGGGCTTTTTTAATATCGACGGAGTAAAAGAACTTGGATA
>JAUNIR010000075.1 GCA_030523345.1 Lachnospiraceae bacterium | reverse complement strand
GAATATAGTTTGAGCCGATGAATCCTGCTCCACCGGTTACAAGGTATGTCTTCATTTGCATAGTCCTTTCCATTTAAACATAATTATTCTAAATTATAACACTTTTTCTTCTATTTTGCACCCTTATGGAATAGTACAACTCCTATTGTCTGAAGGATAATTTTAAAGTCCAAAAGGAGCGACCAATTTTCTATATACTCAAGATCAAGCTTAACAACTTCATCAAAGTCATCAATATCGCTTCTTCCGCTAACCTGCCACATTCCAGTTAATCCAGGTGTAATAGAAAGTCTTCTTCTATAATAAACACTGTACTTTTCAAACTCATCAACCGTAGGTGGTCTGGTACCTACAAGAGACATGTCTCCCTTCAGCACGTTATAAAATTGAGGTAATTCGTCTATTGACGTCTTTCTAATTAACTTTCCAACCTTAGTTACTCTTGGGTCGTCCTCAATCTTAAACATAAGACCCTTCATCTCATTTTCTTCCATGAGCTGTTTCTTTCGTTCTTCAGCATCTATATACATAGAACGAAACTTAAATATTTTAAATCTTCGTCCATTTTTTCCAACTCTTTCTTGAGCAAAAAATACTGGTCCCTTACTTTCTAGCTTTATTGCAACAGCAACAAATGGCGTGATAACCGCAGTGAGAATTAGTCCAACAAATGCTCCAACTATATCAACTATCCTCTTAATTAATACACGCCTATAATCCCTATAATTAAGAGAAAATGTCATTACACTATATCCAGCAAATTTGCCTGCAGATTTTCCTTCAAGATCATCAAGTTCAGGTCTCTCAACATTGTAATGGCACGTAATTCCCATTGTCTCAAAGCCATCAATTACTTTTCTAAGTTTTTTAAGGTCATAATCCTGAACATGAATAAACACGACATCCAATGGTAGAAGTGTTGCTACTTCAAACAAATCTTTCTCACCCGCAACAACTGGAATATCATCTATTTTTCTACTTCGCTTTGGCTTTGTTTCTTGATCAAGAAGTGCGATTGACGTTATTGAATAGTTCCATTCATCAGTCTTTTTAATGTTTTTTAATACATCTTTAACACGCTTTGATTCTGATACTATTAGCACCTTATCTGCAAGATCTGAACTTCTATATGATTTGAGCACTGCCTTTTTAAATGTTATATGTAAAATATATGTAATAATAAAGTCTGCTATTGCAAAATATATAAAAACAAGTCTCGAAAACTGTTTTGCTTGAATAAGAAATACGATAACACCAAACATCAAAAGCATAGCAATTTCATACTTTAAAATTGCGATAAGTTCAACAAAATATCCCCTTGAAAAGAACTCCCTGTTATAGTCTGCAAAAACACCATATAATATGCTTACAAGTACTAGAAGTGCGCAAACAAGGTATTCACGGTCGTCCATAAAAAAGTTTCTACTTGCCCATGCAAATCTTATACTAATTGCTAAGGCAAACGACACTACTACCGCTATTATATCGATAATTATTAAACTATAAGTTTCTAAAATTGAACTTTTCTTCGTAATCATATCTATTATTTATTAAGTCTATATAAAATATACTGACCAAATGTCCCTTCATAATTAAGACCATATGCCGACAAGTCCCAATATATACCTTTATCATCGTCGACAACTCCACCACAACTAATATTGTCAAGGTTTACTGTCGGTGTCCTATCTCCCACGTAATTCTCATCTACAGGATAGCCATAAATGTTTATATTTCCATTTTCACAAAACTCCGTATACACAGTGTCAAAGGCAATGTAATCTACATTGTTTTCTCTAGCTAGAGGGACGATGTAATTAAGATCCGGCGTAGTCCTCTCCATCTCATCACACGCACGTCTCATCTCATCTGATGCAATATTGATTCTTCCATAAGTTGCATCTTCTCCAAACAGAAGATGCACTTTTGCCGAAACCTGTCTAAAAGGGTGAGCTATTGTGTACGGGACAATAATTTTAGGTTCCTCGACCTGTGACAAAATATACTCTGTAATATCCATTGTCGACTGAGGTAGCCTCTCAAAGTTTTCTGCCTTTTTATACATAGCATTAGATAGTTTAAATTCACCACAATATAAAAACAAAGGTAATAATATAACGAGTGCAAGAACACGCTTCCTTTCATCTTCTATTCCCATTATAAATATTGTAAAACCAATGGCAATTATTATTGGTGTAATCATAATCCAGAACATTCTGCCATCATAGTAGATAAGGTAATACTTGAATGTATCAAATATTGGGACAAGAATATACATCACACCCATCATAAATAGAGATGGTAAAATGATAGATTTGCGCGTTTTTTTGTCTTTGCAGTAAAAAAGAATAACCATTAAGGCAACAAAATAAAGAGCCATCATCATGCCCGTACCAGAATAAGCTTTATGTGCATTAAGCATGTATCTGAATAACTCTTTTATCTTAATCATATATTTACCGCATTATTTTATAAATCAAAGAAAACAGGCCGGCTGGAATTACCGCCAGAACAATTAGTACAGCAGGTACAATCTTTTTATTCGAAATAACATATGATACCGCAAAACCACCCCCAATTAGTGGAGCCATAAGTGCACCCATGCCGCTTAGATTGGCATTAGCCAGGCCTATAAATGCCACAGCAATATACAACAAATAGTTTGTCTTCTCATCTGTATAGACCTTCATCAAGGCATACCACAGAAGAGGAAGCATCACAACCGCAGATATTGACCTTCCCTGCCATATAATTGTAAGCATTGTGTATCCCCATGTGTATACAGATTCAAACGAAAAAAGTACTGTTAGTGCTGCTATAAATAGGTATACTAAACGTTTGTTAATATCGCTGAATACATGTATTCCAATAAGATATGCAACAGCATAACTGAGCGGAATCAGAAATATTGGAAATACAAAATGTGCTAAGACAGCCGGCATAATGTTAGTATATACTGACATAACCGCGATCCATATTGGATATGGGGATGAAATTTCTTTTATCATCTCACCAATCGGAGCATCTATTTCAACTCCAGTTATTGGATGTGTCCTTAGGAGTGTGTTACTGTTTATCGCATCCAACGCCTCAACAATAAATCTGGCATCATCTGTATCCGTATGCATTCTAAATATTAGGAGACTTGTCTGAAAAACAATTAGTACGAGAGCTACTACCCCGATATAAAGATATGTTTTATTAACCGATTTAAGATTACTTTTGATATTCTTAACGCTATTGTTAATGCGTGATCTGAATGAATTAGCATTTAATACCACCGACATTACAGTAATTATTACCAATATGGCTGTATACGAGTATAGTAATGTATTAAATGAGGCCCCTTTTATAATCATTGGTGGTGCTATAATCTGAAATACTGCAAGCATAATTGCAAAGCCAATCGCAAAACATCTTGAAAACACCAAAGAATCGCCTTTTCTATCGAAAAGACGCTCCCCTAAAAGCCCAATTAAAAATGGCACTATTATTAAAAATACTATCACTAAAAATATCTTAATTATCGTCATTACTTACCATGTGATATACGTCGATTCCGCCACGATTTTCGGCCTTTTTAGCCTCATATATTTTATCATAATGCTCTGTCAAAAACAACGTTTTACAGGCCACTCCAGTGTTGTCAAGCAGGTACACGTTCTCCTCTCCACTAATCAGTGCTTTGAATGGGTTTTCATAACCATAATGCCTTGTTATTGCCTTAGTAACTGGGGAATTTAAATACCACGAACCACATGTTACAAAATTAGAAAGCTGCCCATCACTAAATGGTATAAAAACCTCATACCTAAACACATCTTGGAACGTAAATGTATCAGCTATATACAAAGAATCTTTATCATTAGATATTTCGTCTAGTTCTCTTAAAATAGGATCAGTTTCTGATCTATAGTTCTCATAATCCTTCATGTTGCTGATATATAAAATACCGTTTAAGCCTATTAGCAAAACAGAAAGAGCTATTCCAGCAGCTACTGTAATATCGTTTTTATTACCTCCAAAAACGATTTTTGAATCGTTATCTTTGATAAACAAACTATCCATCATGTAGCACACTAAGAAAACAGATGGTATGCATATGGCGCCAACAAGTCTATGCGAAAATCTACCGCTATATTGGAAATATATTACTGCTGCCGAAAAACAGAATCCACACATAATCATGCAATAAAGTTTTCGTCTTGCGTCCCTTATAAATCCAGGGCTACTCTTTGATCTATCTGTTACAATTGATGCAATAAGAATTATTATAAGTCCTCCAAATCCAGCAAACATAGCAAATGATCGAGGTATCTCATTTATGATATTTTCATATAAATTTGCAAATGTTTCATAACCAAAGCTTCTTGCAGGAAACGCATCTCTGATCTCTTTAAATCTTTCATAGCTTAATACACTGTCATCGCCATACTGATACGTAAGGATTGCAAGAGCATCATTTTCTGACACTCCAAGTACCTGTAATTCATTTGCATATCTGTTGTAATCGAGGATATCGTATCTATAATCATTGAGCTGCATTCTTGCTTGATTATATTTCATAAAGTCAGACCATTCTGCATCGATAGAATATACATATGAATTAAGAGTTGCCAACAAAATTACCATGATAAAAGCAGGTCCAAATGTTGCAATATACTTTAGAATGTTCTTAGTTCGAAGCAGTTCCAATAATCCCACTGCTGCCGCAGGAACTGCTGCTATAAAAAAGCTTTCAGGCCTTAACATGGCTCCATATACAAGTAATACGCTTGATGTTATAAGGAATACTACATTTTCTTTAGCATTCGCTTTATTGTCAAACGATAGAACAGTATCATTAGCACTGCTTAAAGATGTCTTATTTCTTACATACTCAAAAAACATTATGAATGCTGCAACACAAACAAATGCTGCTGTTTTTGTGTACTGAATAGACACGTATAATTCATAAAATGTAGCAAGCACCGCAACAATAGACGTGGACACACCTCGTTTGTGCTTTGATATAACATAAACAGAAAACACGTATGAGATATAAATAAACACATACTGAAGAATTATGTGCCATCTCACCATAGGAAAGGCATTTTGAAGGAAAACATATACTCCACCTAATATGAAATTTGGATATATTACATGCCATTCTTTCTGTGTAAATGCGCCTTCCACAAGCATTGCAATCTGAGTATCATCGATTTCCTCAAAATATGGTTTAAATACAATTAGTGCCACCGCTAATACGGCCGCATTAAAAAGAATACTAAATATGAATTTGGATGTAGAAAATTTAGGTGTTCTATTCATATAATTACCATTTATACAATATTTATTACCGAGAGCACTGCAAATATATACGGAACAATATACACAAAAATCATGACAGCAACAAACATTCCAAAATACAATTCGTTGAGCCATTTCATTTCTGTGTTGAATATATTCATTTTTTTGTCAAAATATAAATATATAGCAATCATGAAAAGGCCTACCAGCGATATAAGTACGCCCATCTTCATTCCATCAGGAGTAAATCCAAACACTATGCTATTCTCTCCTTCTAATACAGGTACAGCACTAAATATTCCGCCTACAGGAATCACTTCTTTACTTATTCCGTTCACCTTCGCAGTATACCCCCTGTCATATGACAATGGAAGAAGAAGGTATGAACCATTTGATGCCGACTTAACATCAAATTTATATACTGCCTCCTTTGCCTCTCTTTTAGATATATTATCCTCATATGATTTCGTAAGTTCTGAAAGCATGTTTAAATCAACAGAAATAACTTCAGGCACTATCTTAGTTTCTATTTTATTTCCCAGTCTATCTGTATCTTTAATGTCTACATTTAATTCAACTATCTCATCCTCAAAAGTACCAAGATAAACTGCATTATTATTAAAATGAGCAGGATAAAGCGTATTATCAATCTCCTTGATGCTCGGAACCTTCACTGTTTCTCCATTAACATAGATTTTTGTATTATAGTCATCTGTGTCTACCTGGTTTGAGAAATAGTAGATTGCCTTCTTTCCCTTCACATCTATATTTCCAATATCAAGTTTTTCAGCAATATTTTCCTTATTTCCGCTAATACTCTGATAAATAGAATTATAAATACTAATTAGTGTTCCGTTTTCAAAATCATAATCTATATGGTCCACGATTAGTCCAAAAGGCAATATATATTTACATCTATATAGATAATAAGTCATTTCCTGACCAGTAGTAATGTTTACTGTTTTTGTCTCTTTCTCAAGTTCGTAAAGGTTTTCGTCAAGTGGAATGGCCGAAATCACCTCATTTATTCCAAGCAATGCATCCGAAAAAACTGTGCCACCTGAGTCAAGAAGTCTCGTATACTGAACGCTATATCCGAGTTTCGAAGCATCTCTTTGAAGCATCGGAGATAAAATATGTGTCCAATTTGACAATACAGGACGTCTTAATACTAACCCATAATTAGCATTAAGAGTTGTATCTGGATTCTTTACTCTACTAAACAAAAGATTATGATTATCATCACTATAATCCACTGAATTAAGTGAAAAAGCTTCATCTAACTGAATACATGTGCTTATATAATCGCCCTCCTGCTCTGGGTCTTCTGTGTTCGCAGAAGAATAAGCAGGTTTTCCTATCATAATGAATCCAAATAATATTATTTCTGAGGCTACAATAGCAGCCATATATTTTGGCATGTAGCCCTTGCATGTAAATAATACAATCACATAAATCACAAACGTTACAAGCATCGTTAGAGATGTGATGTGAAATACATTTCTAAGAATAAGACCTTCAGAATTCGAATAAACAAACCCAACTGACATAAGGAACACAAGTGTCCCAAAGCACAACACCCAATATCCTTTTTTCTGTTCTGTTGTAGAACTTAAGGAACTAGATAGTTTTTCTATAAATCCGCAAGCTATTACCACCACTGTAAAGTAAATCATGTATCCATTTCGTATAGGATATCCAACATATGATCCAAAATGCCAAAATAGATTTACTCCTTCAACAATTAATTCTGATAGAATAACAGCTAATGCAAGCATAGCTGAAACCACAGTTTTTTTCTCTTTTCTGAAGGTATACAGTCCATAAATTATTATTGCAAAAGCAAATGACAGCCCAAGAAGCGCCCACCATCTAGATGTATAGGCAGGTTTTGCTGTTTTTACAATGCCTATGTATGTAGATAGAAGACCGCCACCATTCTCGTTATTAAAACGAGCTGAGTTTAATGTCTGTTTGATTTGTGGTATGACAATAAATGCCGACAAAATGAGAGATAACACAGTTGCAATAAATAGTTTTAGTAAATGATATTGATCATAAAATTTTTCGCCATGTTCTTTTTCAAATATTCTGTCACAGAAAAGAGCCACGCCAACCATCAAAACGATATAAATTAATATCATAAAACTCTGGTAATAGCTAGCTATCATCATTAACGATAGAATTAGAATATATCCTTTTGACTTTCCTTCCTTTAAAAGCTTGTGTAGGAAAAGCATAAGAAGAGGGAATAACGCTGCAACATCAAGCCATTGTATTGTCATGTAAAGCATCATCACATAACCACAAAAAGCATACCCAACGCTAAAAATCACTTCATATACGTATGACAATTTGTATCTGCCATGAACATAAATATACATGAACAGACTCATTACCATCATTTTAAGCATCAAAAATATGGAAAGACTGTTTAGTATCTCTTCTCTTTTTACAAATAGGAAAAATAAATTAAAAATGCTCAGATGTGAACATCCCGAAGTGCTCATCGCCATGTTTACTGACAATGCCGTGTAAGGATCATAAAATAAATTTTTCTCACCATGGAGGAAATCAAATGTATGATAATAGAAGGCCGCTATCTGCTGCGCCATGTCATAATAGTCTATAGTATTTATTCCAAAAGGATATATGCCTTTTATTATATAAATAATGCACAGCAGTAATGCTGTAATTAGGATAGGAAGGGCATATTTATAACTATTTTTTAACTTCATAAAGTAGTATCTCTTTCTCAAAAGGGATATCTGTATCAACTAAAATTCCATCCTTGTACATAGGATGAACCATTATTTCCAAATCATTTTCTGTATAAAAGTTTGCGCATTTTTCAGAAGCATTACTTGTTGATTCCTCATTATACTCGGTTGCAAAAAAATCCACAGCATCTTTGAAAGATCCAAAGTAATCAGTTGTACTATCACAAATCTTCTTAATTGATTTATTAAAGAAATATTTATAAAGTCTATTTAGCTTGCTTCCACCCTTATAAAGATTCCTTGAAAGTCTAATAGACGAAAAGTGATAACCCTTTGACAAACGTTTTAATGCCTTGAATACTGGGTAATTTGTATGAACATGGTGATGGGAATCTATATGATTTAATGAAAACCCGAGCTCAGCATATTTATCAAGCTGTTCTTTTAATTCTTCAGTAATATCTTCAACTGATTGCCCATCCATATAAAGTCTTTTTTTAGTTGAACGGTAAAATGTAGCATTAAACTTCCCGTTTTCATCACAAAAATCCCTGTTTTGTTTGATATTATCAGTTAATGGGACACCTTCTGTAAGGTTCAAATGAATTCCAACTTTATCTACAAATCCGTTTTTCTCAGCTATCTCATATGCTTCTTCAGCATACGGCATGTTAACCATGATTGTTGTACGATTAATAAAGCCTCGATTGAAGCATTCTTCAATTGCTTTATTTACTTCTTGAGATTTTCCAAAATCATCCGCGTTAACAATTAATGCCATCTAATCTACAGTCTCCAGTATCTGTATCCCTTGCTTATAACTTCGTCTTTATCAAGAATCGACTTAATATCGATGATAACCTTTTCATCCTGATTGAGTTCTGATATGAAATACTTATCCCAGTCTGAAAGTAACTTTTTAGCAAATTCATTATGAGCTACAGCTAAAACAAGACAGTCAGCATTATAAGCGTCTTCATCACCCATAAGCCTCTCTCCGTAGCTTCTCTCTACGTCATTAGCATCTGCATAAGGATCTACAAGAACTGGATATATTTCAAACTCTGCTAGGTATTTTACTATCTCCATTACCTTGGAATTACGTACATCAGGACAGTTTTCTTTAAATGTTGCACCAAAGAATACAACCTTAGCATTTTTAACTTGTTTACCAGCCAATATAAGCTGTTTAATAATTGCATCTCCCACAAACGCAGGCATATCATCATTAATCTGGCGTGACGCTGAAATTATTCTCGAATGGTAACCAAGCTTTTCTGCCTCATATATAAAGTAATAAGGGTCAACGCCTATACAATGTCCGCCTACAAGACCTGGTCTAAATCCTAAAGCGTTCCATTTAGTGTTCATGGCATCAATTACTTCCTTAGTATCAATTCCCATCTTGTCAAATGCCATAGCAAGCTCATTGATAAATGCTATGTTGACATCACGCTGTGAATTTTCAACAACCTTAGCAGCTTCTGCAACCTTGATGCTTCCAGCTCTGTGAACTCCAACCTCTATAACAAGTTCATACACTTTAGCTATTTCATCTAATGATTCAGCATCCATTCCAGATACTATCTTTTTGATATTTTCAAGTCTGTGAACTTTATCACCTGGGTTAATTCTCTCTGGAGAATATCCCACTTTAAAGTCAACTCCGCACTTAAGCCCAGATTCAGCCTCGAGAATTGGTACACATACATCTTCAGTAACACCAGGGTACACGGTTGATTCATATACAACAATTGATCCCTTTGTAAGATTTTTACCAAGAAGCTTTGAAGCCGATTCAACAGGATACAAATCCGGTGTCTTATCAAGATTTATAGGTGTTGGCACCGCTACGATATGGAATTTTGCTTCCTTTAACTTTTCTGGATCAGATGTAAATTCAACAGACGTAGCCTTGATTGCCTCGTCTCCAACTTCACACGTAGGGTCAATTCCTGACTTATATGTATTTATCTTTTCCTTATTAAGATCAAATCCTATTACTTTTGCCTTCTTTGCAAATGCAACCGCTATTGGCATACCTACATAACCAAGGCCTACAAGAGAAATCTTCTCTTCTCTACTAACTATTTTTTCATAAAGAGACATCTTTATTTTCCCCTTTTTCCGTTATTCTACTAACTATATATATTGGTCTGTCTTTTATTTCCTTGAAAAGGACTGAAATATATTCTCCAATAATTCCAATTAACAAAAATAGTGCTGCAAACATAAAGCACATAACAACTATAATTGTTGGATATCCATCCGGTGTATTTTTATATATGTATCTATCAACAAATGTTGCCACCATTACTATAATTCCGATAATTGCAGCTACAATTCCAAAACTAATTCCAGCTTTAAGTGGGACATCTGAAAAGCTAAGAATAGTATTCATTGAAAAATTAAGGAGTTTCTTAAATGTATACTTACTTTCTCCTGCTTCTCTTGCTGCAGCCACAAATTCAAGCGTAGTAGCCTTAAACCCAACTGACTGAACATATCCTCTTAAATATCTAACTTTTTCACGATAATCGCGTCTTAATACATTCGCAACTTTATCATTAATTGCGAAGAAATCTGAGGAATTCTTTATAAAATGCGCTCCCGAAAGTTTATTGAGAACTCCATAAAAGGTATTAGATGTAAACTTTCTGAAAAAGCCTCCGTCTTCACGTTCTGTACGTATCATAGAAACTATTTCATAGCCTTCTTCAAACTTAGCAACTATGTCATGAATACACTTTGGTGGATGTTGTAAATCTCCATCCATACAAATAATGCAATCTCCTGTTGAATAATCAATTCCCGCAATCATAGCAGCTTCATGTCCAAAGTTCTTCGAAAACTCTATAACTGAAACTTTTGTATCCTTCAGTGCTATATTGTTCAGTAGCGTTAAGCTGTCATCAACGCTCCCATCATTAACGAATATGAGCTCGTAATCCTGTGATAACTTACTCAGTTCTTCTGAACAAACGCTATAAAACTTATTAATTGACTCTTCTTCATTGTATATAGATACAACAACTGAAACCTTCTTTACACTCATTTAAACTCGTCCTCATATACTCACTATGCAAATACTAGTATGCTGAATATGTATATTTTAAAGTATGCTTACCCTTTGCTACATCAACAGCAACATAATAGATACTAGAATTATAAACTTTTGCGGTCTTATCATCAATAGTAACACTCCATCCGTCGGAAAATGGGATTGCTAATAGCACTACCGAATCCTCCTCAAGGCTAATATCACACGTTATACTGTCATTATCATAAACAATGTTCTCTGCTCTGGCAGCCTCTTTTATTACCACTTCATTATCATCATAATAATATTTTTCAAATTTTGTATTGTAAAAGTCTTTATCATAAGCGTAACACAAAGGGAGTACATCTTGATTTTCGTATACCTCCCATTGTTCGCCATAAAAATCGAGTCGTTCCTTTAACTTATAACTGTTAGGGAATACCTCATTATCGTGCCTTAAATAATACTTCACTGAAGCTAAGGACTCTTTAACTTTGCTATTTTCAAGACCATACATTCTATAGCTGACGTATCCATTTGAATTTAATTTTTCCAGCTTATCTGCAATTTTTTGTGTATTTGGATTAATGACACTAAACCAGAATGTAAGACCATTATAATCATTAATCATCTGAACATTTTCAGGTCTGCCATTTATATTTGTAAGAGAATCATTGGAAACCCTGAATAATCCGTTGTCCGATTT
>JAUNIR010000220.1 GCA_030523345.1 Lachnospiraceae bacterium | reverse complement strand
AATAAATAACTATTAAAGAAGGAATTTTTATAGAGAGAATGCGGTGCTGAGCAAGGAGACTTTGCGGTAGCCGGCACTTAGCGATTAACAAGCGAAGCGAAGTTAGAGCTTAGTACCGCTGCGTTAAACCGCAACGAGACGAGAGTCGTGCTCCATGCTCAGCGCCGCATTCTCTATATGTAATTTAGTTATTTAGTATGGGAAAATTTAAGAATATATTTTTAAATAGTAGAAATCCAGAGAAGTCCGCATATGCATGGAACTCCGTATCAGGACTGATGTTCGCGATGCAGTCAGCAGTTATGCTGATTGTAATTACCAGGACAAATGGTCTTGAGGATGCAGGAGTTTTTTCTATTGCCTATGCTATAGCAAGTTTAATGTCTTTTATCGGAGAGTATGGGGTAAAAAAGTATCAGGTAAGTGATATACATGAGGAAGTATCTTTTCTTGATTATCACTCACATAGAGTTATTTCTTGTGTTGTGATGCTTATTTGTTCTATGCTTTATGCTTTATATGGATTAGTATTTGGGCAGTATTCAAATGATAAATTCTGGGTAGTTGTATTTGTTTGCTTGCTTAAATTGGTGGAAGCTTATGCGGATGTTTTTTATGGAAGGTACCAGCAAGCCAGAAGACTCGATGTTGCGGCAAAGACAAATTCATTTAGAATTGCAGTTGCGATGATTGCCTGTATGATTTCGTTAGCAGTTACGCACAATTTGCTCATTTCTGTCATCATTTGGTTCTTAGTAGCTTTTATTGCGATGATGATATCGAGCATTTTAGTTATTAATGATTTTGCTACACTTGGGTTTAGATTTAATAAAGAAGTCTTTATTAGAATAACAAAGGAATGCTTCCCATTATTTGTTGGAAGTTTTTTATTGTTATATGTTGGAAATGCTCCTAAATATGCGATTGACGTATGCATGGATGATACAGCACAAGCTTGTTATAATTTTATATTCATGCCGGTATTTGTAATAGGATTACTTGCGAATTTCGTATTTAATCCTATTTTGGTAAAACTTGCAGATGAGTGGTCGGCTGGG
Source organism: Lachnospiraceae bacterium (assembly GCA_030523345.1). GTDB lineage: Bacteria > Bacillota > Clostridia > Lachnospirales > Lachnospiraceae > UBA2868. Next base: position 919 of record JAUNIR010000220.1, on the reverse strand, counting down.
AATGTAAAGACATTCAAAAAGATGGTGGTTAAGCAAGTAGGTGTAATAGCTGCGATAACATTATTAGCGATTGCAGTGGCACTTACGATTGGCTGTCCGGTTCTCGGTTGGCTTTATAATGCCGACCTTGCAGAATTTAAACTTTGCCTTACTGTTTTGATGGTCGGTGGAGGAATGCTCGCTTTGGTTAATTTCTTTACAGTTGTTGTAACAGTAGTTAGGGGGCAAAAGCATTTAATTTTTGGATATATCGGGGTTGCGATAGTTGCCAAGATTATGTCTAATTATTTTGTCTCAAAATATGGTATAATGGGAGCATCAGGATTATATACAGCTTTAATGTTTTTACTCGCAACGGTATTTTTGGTAGTCTTAATACTTTGTGTTAAGAAGAGAAAATATAGTTAAAAGGTTTAAAAATTTGGCTTTAATAGGAGGAGTAAATGCTAATTTCTTTTGTAGTTCCTTGTTATAAATCAGCGAAAACGATAGAGAAAGTCGTTTCGGATATTAATGCTTTGGTTAAAACTAGAAAAGGATACGAAGCAGAGATTATTTTGGTGAATGATAAATCGCCTGATAATACATGGGAAGTTATTACTGATTTGGTTAAGAAAAATAAAAATATTGTTGGTATTGATTTGGCTAAAAATTCTGGTCAGCAATGCGCGTTGATGGCAGGGTTCAAGCAAGCAAAGGGGGAGATTATCCTGGCAAGCGATGATGATGGTCAGACTCCAGTTGATACAGCGTATAGTTTAATAGATAAATTAATCGATGAGAATTTTGATGTTGTTTGTGCGAAGTATGTAGATAGAGGAAAACGTTCTTTATTTAGAAGAATTGGAACTTGGGCTGATAGGAAGATGGTAAAAGTTTTCCTTGAAAAGCCAGATGAGTTTACTACATCTATTTATTT
>JAUNIR010000007.1:24379-52986 GCA_030523345.1 Lachnospiraceae bacterium | reverse complement strand
GCGGGCATAGTAAATCGTAAAATCGCGAGAAACAATGCCCGAGGAGAGAGGATTTACTGGCAAGCAGGCATAATAATCAGCGAAATCACGTAAAACCATGCCCAGAAGTGTCGTGGCGCAAGCGTAGCGGGCATAGTAAATCGAAAAATCGCGAGAAACCATGCCCGAGGAGTGAGAATTTGTTGGCACGCAGGCATAGTAATCAGCGAAAAAGCGTAAAACTATGCCCAGAGGTGTCGCGGCGCAAGCGTAGCGGGCATAGTAAATCGAAAAATCGCGAGAAACCATGCCCGTGGAGTGAGAATTTGTTGGCGTGTGGGCATAGTAATCAGCGAAATCACGTAAAACCATGTCCGTGGAGTGAAAAACACAAGCATCCTTTAGGATTGTTAAAATTGTGTGAATAACACAACCACTATTTGATAAAAATGTGCAATGAATGGTATTATATATAAGATTTGTTTTGATATTTAAGAGGTACTTTATGGAATATACAATTAGCGCTCAAAGAGCCTTAATGGAAGCAAAATTTATATCTGAAAAATTGAAGCACGGATATGTTGGATCTGAACATATTCTCCTTGGTCTTATCAGAGAAGGTGAAGGTGCCGCTTCAAAAGTCTTAATGGCTAGTGGTGTTCTGGCAGATGATGTTGTGAGCATGATTAGAGATCAGATTGCGCCATCAAAAGGAATGCTTGTTAAGGATCGTGAAGTTTATACACCTAAGGCAAAAGAAATATTAACGCTTGCGGAAGAAACTGCAAGGCATTTTAGAGCAGATGCGGTTGGAAGCGAACATTTGCTACTTGCACTTATAAAGGATGGAGATAATTTAGCCGTTCGCATTATTAATTCTCTTTCACTTAATCCTCAGAAAATTTATGTTGATACCTTATTAGCTATGGGCGAAGACATGAATACAATTAAGGATGAAATCAAACAAGGCGGGTTTAGACCTAATGATTCAGAGGGACCAAAGGAGTCGCTAATAGAAAAATATAGCCGTGATCTTACAGCACTTGCTGCAGCGGGAAAGCTTGACCCTGTTATTGGCAGGACTGAAGAAATAAACAGAATTATTCGAACGGTATCAAGACGTACTAAAAACAATCCATGTCTTGTTGGTGAGCCAGGCGTTGGTAAGAGTGCGATAGTTGAAGGTCTTGCAAGTCGTATTGTTGCAGGTGATGTGCCAAAAACAATAAGAGACAAGCGCGTCTTGACCCTTGACCTTTCGGCAATGGTAGCTGGTTCAAAGTATCGTGGAGAATTTGAGGAGCGTATAAAGAAAGTCATTGCTGAAGTAATTGAAGATGGAAATATAATTTTATTTTTAGATGAAATACATACACTTATTGGTGCAGGTGGTTCGGAAGGATCGATAGATGCATCTAATATATTGAAGCCTTCACTTGCCAGAGGAGAAATTCAGCTTATAGGTGCGACAACTCATGATGAGTATCGTAAGTATGTGAAAAAAGATGCTGCGCTTGAACGAAGATTTCAGCCTATAGATGTAAATGAGCCTGATGAAAATACTGCAATCGATATTTTAAAAGGTATCAAACATAAATACGAAGAACATCATGGTGTTACAATCACTGATGAAGCAATCGAAGCTTGCGTTAAATTATCAAATCGTTATATTTCAGACAGATTCTTGCCGGATAAGGCAATTGATTTGATGGACGAGGCTGCATCGGGCGTGAGGCTTTTTGATACAGATAACACATCTAAGGAAATCGAACTAATTGACGCCGAACTTGCTGATATCGAAAATGCTAAGATTGAGGCACTTAAGGACGCAGATTTTGACTTGATAAAAACACTTGATGCGAAGCAGAAAAAGCTTGAACGGTCAAAGAAAAATAAATTAAAGAGGTCTGAGCAGGCTAGTGAGACTAATAGTGCAGGAAACTCTGAACAGAGAAAAAATGGTGCAAAATCAAACAAGTATACTGTTACAGAAGAAACAGTAGCAGAGGTTGTAGGTGAGTGGACTAAGATTCCTGTTAGCAAGCTTCACGAGACAGAGAGTGCAAGACTTTTGAAGCTTGAGAAAGAACTCGAGAAACGTGTTGTAGGACAGGAGGATGCTGTATCCGCAGTGGCTCGTGCTGTGAAACGAGGAAGGGTAGGCCTTAAAGAAAAGAACAGACCAATAGGGTCATTCTTGTTCCTTGGGCCAACTGGTGTTGGAAAAACAGAACTTTCAAAGGCACTTTCGGAAACACTTTTTGGTTCAGAAAATGCACTTATAAGAATTGACATGTCAGAGTACATGGAGAAACACACAGTATCTAAAATGATTGGTTCACCTCCGGGATATGTTGGATTTGACGACGGTGGTCAATTATCAGAAAAGGTTAGAAGAAATCCGTATTCTGTTGTTCTTTTTGACGAAATAGAAAAAGCTCATCCTGATGTGTTCAATATACTGTTGCAGGTTCTTGATGACGGTCATATTACTGACTCATCAGGTCGTAAGGTAAGCTTTAAAAACTGTGTGATTATAATGACGTCTAATGCTGGCGCAAATAGAATTGTTGATCCTAAGAAGCTAGGATTTGTTGCTGTTGAAAATGAAAAGCTAGATTACGACAAGATGAAATCAGGCGTAATGGACGAGATTAAGAACATATTCAAGCCTGAATTTATCAATAGAATTGATGAAATTGTTGTATTTAGAATGCTCAATGAAACGGATATGACTAAGATAGTCACAATTCTTTCCAATGACTTGTGCAAACGCGCAAAGGAGCAGATGGATATTGAACTTAAGATCACAGACGCAGCTAAGAAACTCTTAGTAAAGAAAGGTTCTAACAAGAAGTTTGGAGCTCGTCCGCTTAAGCGTGCAATTCAGACAGAACTTGAAGATGTACTGTCGGAAGCAATTCTTAGAGGCGACATTAAAGCTGGGGATAAAGTGAAAACTAAAGTTGTAGGTGAAAAAATAGAAGTAGTCAAGGCGTAGGAATAATGACGCAAAATCGGAACTTTTTTACTTGTTTTTTTAAGAGCGAAAACAAGCCTTATAAGTTTATATTGGTTGCATTTATCCTGCTTACATTAATTGTAAGCGGGGTATTTTGTTTTACTAAATATGCGGAAAATTCTCATGCTTTTGATATTGATCTTGAAAAATTTAGTATTGCTGATGGTTTTGTTTCTGATGTAACAGACGGAACACTTAGGGTTTATGCAGATGAAACAGGTGAAGGGGTTAATGAATTTTGTGCTGAATCGCCGTTTATATTGCTTAACAAGGGAAGCTATTCTATTGGTATTACATATTATAGCGAAGGAAATAATTTAGCTTATATTCAAGCCGGAGATAGTGTGTATGAAGAAATATTACTTCCGGCAGGTGAACAGTCGGTATTTCATGAATTTGTTCTGGATCAGCCTGTTGAGGATGCGAGAATTAAAATAGCATATTCTGGTGCTTCCGAGATAGTTATAAAGACGGTCATTATTGCTGCATCAAAACCAATTGTTACAGATTGGATTTTCGTTTTTATAATCATTACTGCAATCGTGTTAGCATTTGTTATTCTGATAAAGCTATATTTGTGTGGAAAGATAGAAAAAAAGCAACTACTTGAAATGGCAATGGTAGTTATAGTGGCAATTCTTTCTATTCCATATCTTGAGCTTGTTAGCGAAGGAATATATTGGGGAACGGATACAAATGTTCAAAATGTTCGTATAGAAGGTATAAAGGATGCGCTGATTGGTGGACAATTTCCAGCAATTATTGCACCTATGATGTGCAACGGTCACGGAAGTGTCATGCCAATAATGTATCCATCTTTATTTATTTACCCATTTGTTTTTCTTAGATTGCTTGGGGTAAGCCCTGTCATGGTATACAAGATTGCCCACATCGTAATCAACATTTTTATATGTACCGCATGCTATTTTTGCGTAAAAAAGATTACGGCCAGTGAAAAAGCTTCATCTATTGCTCTAGTTGCATTTGCTTTTTCAAAATATCATTTAGAGATGGTTGGAATAAGAGATTGGACATATGGAATGGGCATATCGCTTATCTTTGTGTTCATAGTCATTATAGGTGTATATGAAATTTTCGAAGGGAATAGGAAATCTTGGATATACCTTACAGTTGGTATGTGGGGTGTAATAAATTCGCATATTCTTTCAGCAATTTTTTCTGCTTTTATAGTCGCTGTTATGCTAATTGTTTATTGGAAAAAAACAGTTAGCGAAGGACGTCTTGTTTATTTTGTATATGCGGTTCTGGCGTCAGTACCGGCATGCCTATACAGAATATACACATTTTTAGATGTATTTATTCACAACAAATTAAATACGGATGTTCTTAATAGACACAATTATGATTCATGGCTTTATTCTATAGAAAAATACTTTACAGATCCGGTATCTGTGCTTTCTGTGTGTATAGCGATAATCGCCATTTTTGTAGGTTTTATATTCAAGAATGAACTTGGTGAAAAAAGAAGATTCTTTTTAACTATTATGGGGATCGATTTAGCCTGTATTTTAGCGGTTTCAGATATGAAGATTTGGCATAATCTTTTAAAGACACGTCTGTTTGATTTAGTATTTGGATACATTCAATATCCAGACAGGATGTTTCAAATTATAGTTCCTTTTACAGCAATTTTAATAGGAATTATGGTCGAACGAATAAAAATTCGAATAGAAAGTAGAGAAACTGAAAAGGTAAGAATTTCCAGGGCACTTTTAGGTGTTATTGTAGCGATGATTTGCATTACATCAGTATGGGCATATATAGCCGAGATTACCGTAATGAAAGACAAAGAAAAGGCCTTTAGTGACAGAATTATAGGTGATGTTATTTCATTCCCTGGAATGACAGACTATATACCTGACGGAGAAAACCATGATTCCTATTCTTCTGGTAAGACACCGTATTATTCGAATGAGTCAATAACGATAAACTCGGAAACATACAAGAAAAATGGTATTAATATCTCATGCGATGTAATTAATTCTGAAGGTGACAATTATATAGACTTCCCGCTGTTCTTTTACAACGGGTACGTATGTGAGGATAATCTAGGTAATGAATATAAAGTTGGACTTGGTGAAAAGCATAGATTAAGGGTGTATTTTGAAAAATCGAGTGAACCGATACATGTGAATATTAAATTTAATATACCAATTATTTATTCGATACTTTTGGTTTTTTCGAATTTGTTTATGGTAGTTCTAATAGTGGTACAAACCAAGATTGATTATTGCCATGATAATTGATATAATTCTCGATGGCGCGATTTTTATGATATAACTATTGAAAAGTGAGGGTATGTAGTTATGGAAGAAAAAATAATGGAAATACTTACAGAAGTAAGACCAGATGTAGATTTTGAAAATGAAAAATCACTTATTGATGATGGAGTGATTGAGTCTTTTGATGTAATACAGATTGTAACTTCTCTTATGGATGAATTTGATATAGCAATTGATGCAGATGATATTGAGCCTGAAAATTTCAATTCATTTGAGGATATATGTAAGTTAGTTCAGGATAAAATCGCTGATAACTAGATGAATAATATTTAATCGGAGCTTATTCTATAATGGAAATTAAATCATTATCATATATTCTATTTTTACTTGTTACGATTATTATTTACTTTGCCTCTTGCAGAAAACAATCTGCACAGAGGCTTGTTTTAATAATTGCAAATGTTTCATTTATACTTTTTGTATCTGATGTGAGATCGCTTTTTATAATATTTTTCCTTGTTACATTGGCTTACTTTATGGGAATAATTATAGAAAAAGCAGTTAAGGAAAAAAATAAGAAAAAATCCAAAGTATTAATGTGGATTACTGTTATTTTCTTTATTTCATTCCTATGCTATTTCAAGTATTTCAAAGAGTCATTTGAGATATTAAGAGAGGCATTTGCAAACAATGGATTTGAAATTTCAAGTCTTCTCACGCCTATAGGACTTTCATATTATTCTCTTTCATTAGTTGCATACATAATTGATATATATCACAAGAAACATCCGGCAGAGAGAAATTATCTTGATTTTCTTTCATTTGTCACATTCTTTCCAGCTATTGTTGAGGGACCATTTGGACTTTATAGAAGTATAGGAAAGCAATTTAAGGAAGTTCACTACTATGACTGGGATAGAATGGTGAGCGGACTGCAGAGGATTCTGTGGGGTTATTTTAAAAAAGTGGTTATTGCCGATAGAATTGGAATAATTGTTCTTGGGGTCCTTGGCGATGAGAATGCAGTTGGACTTCTCGTATTTTGGATAATGGTTCTTTATAGTTTCCAGATTTATACGGATTTCTCAGGTGGAATAGATGTAATTATGGGTGTTTCTGAAATAATGGGATTTAAGCTTTCAGAAAACTTTAATGCACCATTTATGGCAAAGAGTGTAACTGAATTCTGGCAAAGATGGCATATGTCTTTTGGGGAAGTTATGGAAAAATATATATACTTCCCAATCGTACTTAACAAATCGGTTATTAAATTTTCAAAGAAAATAAAAAGCAAATATTTCCAGACAGTATTTTCGGCAACAATAGCATCAGTCATTGTATTTGTTCTTGTGGGTATCTGGCATGGTACAGGCTGGAACTATGTAGTATACGGTTGTTATCAGGCGTTTTTCGTATCATCGGCTGTTCTTCTTGGACCTCTTTATAAGAAGGCAAAAACTGCTCTGAAAATAGATGATACATGTATCTCGTGGCAGATATTTGCGACAGTAAGAACATTTGTTATTCTTGTTTTTGGTCGAATGCTTACAAGAGCAAAAGATTTAGAACAGGGTATTTCACTCATTAAGAGAACATTATCAGCTTGGAATCCACATGTTATATTTGATGGAACGGTATTGAGATATGGACTTGATTATAAGAACTATTATCTTGTGATTTGTTGCATAATTCTTGTGATGATTGTGGATGTCCTTCATTACAGGGGAATGAAAATACGAGAAACAATAATGAAGCAAGACGTTGTATTTAGATATGCGTTGTATTTTGCGGCTTTATTTTCAATCATCATTTTTGGTATATATGGATCGCAATATTCAGCAGCATCCTTTATATATCAAGGGTTCTAAGTGTTAGATTTAGATGTGACATTATTGGACTAATTTTATAGAAAAAATAATTAGATTGTTATATGGTCTAAGAGGAATTAAGAAATCACAACTTTGAGGCAATATATGAAAAAACGTGTATTAAGCATTGTAAGTTTTATAGTTATTTTTGCGCTTTTGTTTACATTATTCCAGGGGATGTTTAAGCAAAAATGGGAAGGCCGTTATATGAGAACGGATGACTTGAAGCGCCTTTCTGATGAAGATGTCGATATTCTTGCTTTTGGTACGAGTGAATTATGGGCTGGTTATGATCCAATCGTGACGTATCATCAGCAGGGCATTACAGGGTATAATCTCACGACACCTTTTAATTCTGCGATTACTGCATACTATCAGCTTTGTCAGGCATTGGAGTATCACACACCTAAATTTGTAATATGTGATTTTGTTGCGCTTTTTGAAGACGGTCTTCCAAGTGAAGATAGTAATATTGAAAACTTATTCTGTGAGACATTTGACATTCTGGAAAACCCAAAGCTTAAGCTGAAGTTATTAAGGGATGTATGTGAATTAGACGATACAAAAACACCAACATCATGGTTTTTTCCACTAATACGATATCATAGTATGTGGAACGAGCTCAGTAGGGACAATTTTGTATTAGATTACACGGTTGAGCCATACCGAAAAGGTGCAAGATTAGAGTCAACATACTATCGCAGCGCACTATATAGGAACACGCCTGAAAACTGGAATTATGAAGAGGAAAATACAAACTTATCAGACATAAGTGTAAAGTACTATGACATGTTTATTGATAAGTGTCATGAGAATGGGATAACAGTTATAGCTGTATTACCGCCAATGCTTTATAACCAGTCGGAGCTTGCAGCTAGATATAATACGCAAGCGGAATATTTCTATTCAAGAGGTGTGTATTGTCTTAACTATAATACATATGAGCAGACTCAGAGAATGGATCTTGACCTGGAAAGAGATTTTTATGATTTCTTACATTTAAATACATTGGGATCTATTAAGTTCTCTAAGGTGTTGGCCGATGATTTAAGAACTTATTTCGATATTCCAGACAGAAGAAATGATGAGAATATAGCTGGGGTATGGGATGCTGCCTATGAACAGTTTAAAATGGATATGTTAAATAGCCAGCCTACGATAAGAAATACAGTAGAGATAGCGGAGCAATTTGGATATGACGCTATAGCACAGGTGGCATCGGATAGGGATGATATTTATTCTGGTGAATTAGCCGCTCTTAATAAAGAGTTTGGTTATGGGGACGAATTGAAGACAGGATATTATTTGTATTACAACGGCGTAGATGGTTCTGATAAAAAAATTGACTATTACGAATATAATAGGGAACTCGATGATGAAATAATAGAGACATCTATGGGTACTTTGACAAGAGCTTTTAATTTAGACGGTGAATATAAATATCACTTCGCTATGAATGGAAAGGATTTGTTTTCAGAAAGAAAGCTTTATTATCAGTACGAGGTAGTTAATCCGAGATTTGCAACAAAGCTATTAGTAGTTGATAAGGATTTAAATGTATTGTCAATGTCTAGTTGGGAATATAATAACGCTAATGGAAGTTCTAATTTAGTCAGAAGATTTGAGTAGATAATACCATGGGTGGCTAATGGAAAGATAAGGTTATTGAACAAGCAAAATAAGCAGCCAATTGGCTGCTTATTTTTGTGTTTGGGCATGGTAATTGGAAAAAATGCGAAAAACAATGCCCGAGGAGTGGCGGGATTGGCTGCTGCGGGCATGGTAATTGGGAAAAACACGAAAAACAATGCCAGGGCAAGGAGAAAAAGCTCATCCTTACTCATACCGGAATAAAACAATCATAAGGTTTGTGAGAAAAGTGTTGTTATGTGACAAAACACATTGTTTTTTATCACATAAAATGCTAAAATTTTAATAGGATAATGCGCTTAGTAGGCGCAAGGAAAACCTCTTGATTTATTAGACAGAATCAGTAAATTTTAAAAATATTACAAATAAAAGTGTATTAAATATTATTTGATTTGTTAATACTAATAAATTAAAGCGATTTTCAGTGAATTAGAAGGGAGCATAGTTATGGCAGCGGTTAAAGAATTACTACGTACTGAAGAAAATAATACACTTAGCTTTGGCGATTACACATTGGATGCGAAGTCTAAAGTTGAGGATTACGAGTTCGCAGGAAATCTTTATAAAGTAAAGACTTTCAAGGAAATCACAAAGCTTGAAAGAGATGGAGCATTTGTATACGAGTCAGTTCCTGGCACAGCAGTTAATGGGTTCAAAAAGTCAGAAGATGGAGTTGAATTTACAGTAAGTGGAGATGCAGATGCAGAAATTACTATTGGACTTTCAGAGAATACTGAATACGAAGTAGTAGTTGCAGGACGTTCAAATAAAATGAGCACAGGAATTTCAGGAAAGTTATCTTTCTCAGTTAATCTTGAGGGCGAAGGCGAAGTTTCTGTAAAGATTTGCAAATAAATATATAGGTTCAAAATATGGCAAAAACAAAAGCCTCAACTGTTTTTTTCTGCAGTTCCTGTGGGTTTGAGTCGACCAAGTGGATGGGACAATGCCCGGGGTGTAAAGAATGGAACACATTTACAGAGGAGCGAGTTGTTACAAGACCTGGAAGTAAGGCGGGAAGTCATACATCCGGGGGTGCGGGAATGAGACGTGTCGGATTATCAGATAACGTCCCAAAGCTTCTTGCGGAAATTGACACAGGCGAAGAGGAAAGAATACATACTAATATTGATGAGCTTGATAGAGTACTGGGTGGAGGAATTGTGCCAGGCTCTCTTGTGCTTGTAGGTGGGGATCCTGGCATAGGAAAGTCTACACTTTTGCTTCAAGTGTGCAAGGAACTTTCTGAATCGGGACATGATGTGTTGTATGTATCAGGTGAGGAATCACTTCGTCAGATCAAGATGCGTGCAAGTCGTATTGGAGATAAATTCGACAAGCTTTCGATTTATTCGGAAACTAACCTTTCGGAAATAGAGGCAACAATTCAAAACAAAAAACCAGAAGTAGTAGTCATAGATTCAATTCAGACTATGTTTTCTGAAGACATTTCATCGGCACCAGGATCAGTTTCTCAGGTTCGTGAGACAACAAGCGTGCTACTTCAACTTGCGAAGGGTCTTAATATTACGATATTTATCGTAGGGCATGTTACGAAGGAAGGTACAGTTGCAGGACCAAGAGTTCTTGAACATATGGTTGATACGGTACTTTATTTTGAAGGTGACAGATTTGCAAGCTATAGAGTGCTTAGAGGTGTTAAAAACAGATTTGGTTCCACGAACGAAATTGGTGTTTTTGAGATGCGGTCAGAAGGACTTATAGAGGTAAAAAATCCTTCAGAATATATGCTTGATGGAAGACCAGAAAACGCAAAGGGATCTGTTGTCATATGCGCAATGGAAGGGACGAGGCCTTTACTACTTGAAATACAGGCATTGGTTTGCCAGACAAGCTTCGGAATACCACGTCGTCAAGCAACGGGTACAGACTACAACAGAGTTAATCTTTTGATGGCTGTTCTTGAAAAAAAGATGGGAATGCACTTATCCGACTGTGACGCATATGTTAACGTGGCCGGTGGAATGAAAATTAGCGAACCAGGTGCAGATCTTGGAATCGTGATGGCAATAGTATCAAGCTTTAAAAACATGCCAATAGATGAGAAAACATTAGCATTTGGAGAAGTGGGGCTTTCGGGAGAAGTTCGTTCTGTATCAAATGTGGAACAGCGTGTTATGGAAGCCGAAAAGCTTGGCTTTAGCCGTGTGATTTTACCAGCTAGTTCACTCCGTAGTCTTTCAAGTAAAACCAAAATCGAGTTGGTTGGAGTTGAGACTTTGGAGGATGCACTTAAATTAATATAAGAAATATATGTGCCAAAGGTGCAAATCAGCCTAACAAATACTTAGAGGGTGATTTGAAGCCGGGGCATCATTAAATAAATGTAGGAGAAAAGTGAGAAATCATGGTTAGAAGAGTTTACGTAGAGAAGAAAAAAGAATACGCAGTTAAGGAGAGAGAATTATTTGAAGACATAAAAACATATCTCTCAATAGACACCCTTAAGGATGTTCATATTTTTATCAGATATGATGTGGAAAATGTATCTGATGAAACATTTGAGAAGGCATGTAAGACAATCTTCTCAGAGCCACCAGTTGATGATTTGTATGTAGAAGAAATCCCAGGTGTAGAAGGTAAGAAAGTATTCGGAGTTGAATATCTTCCAGGCCAGTTCGATCAGCGTGCTGATTCGGCTGTACAGTGTGTTCAGTTCTTGGCACCATCAGAGAACCCTGTAATCAGAACTGCTATTATATACCTTTTGGAGGGCGATTTATCGGACAGTGATTTTGATAGAATCAAATCATACTGTATTAACCCTGTAGACTCTCGTGAAACTGGTAGCGATGCAAAGCCAGAAACTCTCATAATGGAATACGATGATCCAGAAGATGTTAAGATCTTTGACGGATTTAAGGAAATGCCAGAAGCAGAACTTAAAGCGCTTTATGATTCATTAGGTCTCGCAATGACATTTAATGACTTTAAGCATATCCAGAATTACTTTAACTCTGAGGAAAAACGTGATCCATCATTTACAGAAATCAAAGTACTTGATACATATTGGTCAGATCATTGCCGTCATACAACATTCTCAACAGAGCTTAAGGATGTGACATTTGATGACGGATATTATGCAAACCCTATAAAAGAGTCATATGACAAATATAACAAAATCCGTGAGGAACTTTTTGCTGGAAGAGATGATAAGTTCCCTTGTCTTATGGATATAGCGCTTCTTGCTATGCGTAAGCTTAAAAAGGATGGCAAGTTAGATGACATGGAAATTACAGATGAAATCAATGCTTGTTCAATTGTAGTTCCAGTTGAAATAGATGGCAAGGAAGAAGAGTGGCTTGTAATGTTTAAGAACGAGACACATAACCATCCTACAGAAATTGAACCATTTGGTGGAGCTGCAACGTGTCTCGGAGGAGCAATTCGTGATCCACTTTCAGGACGTTCTTACGTATATCAGGCTATGCGTGTTACAGGTGCAGCTGATCCAACAGTTTCACTTGATAAGACATTAGCTGGTAAGCTTCCTCAGAAAAAGCTTGTTAGAGGAGCGGCAGCAGGTTATTCATCATATGGTAACCAAATTGGTCTTGCAACAGGCTACGTTAAAGAAATCTACCATCCTAACTATGTTGCAAAGCGTATGGAGATTGGTGCTGTAATGGGCGCTGCTCCTAGAAAGAATGTTATTAGAGAAACATCAGATCCAGGTGACATTATTATTCTTCTTGGAGGAAGAACAGGCCGTGACGGTTGTGGCGGAGCAACAGGATCTTCAAAAGTTCATACAGAAGAATCAATTGAAAACTGTGGTGCAGAAGTTCAGAAGGGTAATGCTCCTACAGAGAGAAAGCTTCAGAGATTATTCAGAAGAGAGGAAGTCTCAAAGCTCATTAAGAAGTGTAACGACTTTGGCGCAGGCGGAGTTTCAGTTGCTATTGGCGAACTTGCAGATGGACTTAAAGTTGATCTTGATAAGGTACCTAAGAAATATGCAGGTCTTGACGGTACTGAGCTTGCTATTTCTGAGTCACAGGAAAGAATGGCCGTAGTTGTAGATCCTAAAGATGTTAAGGAATTTTTGGCATATGCTGAAGAAGAGAACTTGGAGGCTACAGAGGTTGCAGTAGTAACAGAATCTCCAAGACTTGTTCTTTCATGGAGAGGCAAGGAAATAGTTAACTTATCTCGTGCATTTCTTGATACAAATGGAGCTCATCAGGAGACAAAGGTATCGGTTGACGCACCGGCCGCAGATGATAAGTTCTTTGGTAAGCTTGAACTCGAAAATGTTCAGAAGGCGTTAGATGCAGATGATGTTAAAAAGGCATGGATTGAAACATTAAAAGACCTCAACGTATGTTCGCAGAAGGGTCTTGTGGAAATGTTCGATGGCTCGATTGGTGCAGGTTCAGTGTTTATGCCATATGGTGGTAAGTACCAGCTTACAGAAACACAGTCAATGGTTGCTAAGCTCCCAGTTCTTAATGGCAAGTGTGACACAGTAACTATGATGGCTTATGGTTTTGATCCTTATCTTTCAAGCTGGAGCCCATATCACGGATCTGTTTATGCAGTACTTGAATCAATTGCTAGAATCGTGGCAATTGGTGGTGATTATACAAAGATTAGATTCACATTCCAGGAATATTTCCGCAGAATGACAGAGGATCCAAAGCGTTGGAGTCAGCCATTTGCAGCACTTCTTGGTGCTTTTGAGGCTCAGCTTAAATTTGGACTTCCATCAATTGGTGGTAAAGATTCAATGTCAGGAACATTTAACGATATAGATGTTCCTCCAACACTTGTAAGCTTTGCAGTGGATGTTGCAAAGGAAAAGGATGTAATTACTCCAGAACTTAAGAAAGCAGGCAATAAGCTTGTTCTCATGAAGATAGCAATGGATGAGTATGATCTTCCTAATTACGACGAGGCAATGGATCAGTATGCTAAGTTCAGAAATGATATTCAGGCAGGTAATATTGTCTCGGCATATGCTGTTGATGGTAAGGGTGTTGTTGCGGCTGTGTCTAAGATGGCATTTGGTAACGGACTTGGTGTCAAGCTCGAGCACAACATTGACAAGTATGATTTATTTAGACAAGGATTTGGATCAATTGTTGCAGAGGTTCCTGCAGATAAAGTATCAAATCTTTCAATTACATACACAGTTATTGGTGAGGTAACCGCGGACGGTAACTTCTCATATGGCAATGTATGCTTTACACAGAAGGAAGCAGTTGATACATGGAAAGCTCCACTTGAGAAGGTGTTCCCTACAATCGCAGTTAAGGGAAACGAACCAGTTAAGAGCGACTTATTCAAGGCAGACAGCATTTATGTATGTAAGAATAAAGTTGCTAAGCCAACAGTATTTATTCCTGTATTCCCAGGAACTAACTGTGAGTATGATTCTACAAAGGCGTTTGAAAGAGCTGGAGCTAATGTAATTACAAAAGTATTTACTAACATGAATGAAAAGAATATTAAGGACTCTTTCGAAGGATTTAAGAAGTGCATTAATGAAGCACAAATTATCATGTTCCCTGGTGGATTCTCAGCAGGTGATGAGCCAGACGGTTCTGCTAAGTTCTTTGCTACAGTATTCCAAAATGAAATGATTAAGGAATCGGTAAATGATCTTTTAGGCAAGCGTGATGGACTCATCCTTGGAATTTGTAATGGTTTCCAGGCACTTATAAAGCTTGGTCTTGTTCCAAATGGAGAAATTACAGGGCAGGATGAAAATGCGCCTACACTTACTTTTAACACAATTAATAGACATATATCTAAGATGGCATATACAAAGGTTGTTTCAAATAAGTCACCATGGCTTCAGGGCGCAACTCTTGGAGATACATATGTAATACCTGCTTCACATGGTGAAGGAAGATTTGTTGCAAATAAGGAATGGCTTGATAAGTTGTTTGCTAATGGCCAGGTGGCAACACAGTATGTGGATGTTGATGGCAACGCATCTATGGATGAAGAGTGGAACATTAACGGTTCATACATGGCTATTGAAGGTATTACATCTGTTGATGGTAGAGTATTTGGCAAGATGGGTCATTCTGAGAGACGTGGTGATGCAGTCGCTATGAATATCTACGGCGAGCAGGATATGAAGATATTTGAATCAGGTGTTAAATACTTTAAATAATAGATAAGAGAGCAAAATTGGGGATTAGGTAGAAGGTTATGAATAAGTTTTACAAATCAGTAAAAAGTATATCTGACAAACTAAAAAATATCGACAAAAATGCCATAAGAGTATCTGCTACAGTTGCGGTATTTTTCCTTGCGGTATGGCTTATGTATCTATTGCATATTTCCAACAATACTAAAAGATACAGAAATGTTGTTGATGACTTTATTATGGCTCAGACAGAAAGGGAAAGCGAGGGTATTTCTAGTGCATTTGATAAAAGATGTACAGCTATTAGTTATGGAGCCCGAACTGTAAGTAAAGTTGATGAGGCATATTATAGAGAAGATCTTTCTCCAATACTGACAAGTCTTACTGCAGCTTGTGAATTCGAGCATGTAGTGTTTGTTGATATGAATAACAAGACATATTTTGAGGATGGTACTGTATCTGCCGATTATGACTTTTCTCAGTTTATAGATGCTTGTGATGTTGGAACACAATATATGGTTCTAGGTAATGAAGAAGGAATTCTGTCAAGCAAGAGTGGATTTGTAATTGTTGCCCCAGTACGATACATGGAAAATATGAGGGGTTACTTAATAGCTTTCGAAACGTATGACAATATAGTAAGTATTTCTGAACTTAGAAAAGAAATAAAGCACGATGAAATATTATTGGATGAAAAAGGTGACGTGTTATGTCGGATTATGTCAGACAACAGCGTAGAAATACCTAAAAGAGATGTTAATTTCTTCGATGAAGCTCAGAGTGTGATGGATGCAGAAGAATTCAACGCATTTACGACAGAGTATACCGAGTGCATTAATGCGCGTGTCCCTGGAAAGACACTTAGAAAGTTAGGAGAGGGGAATACACTTCTCATCTATTATCCAATTAAGGGAACAGATGGATGGGCGGTAATGGACTGTTATCCAGAAAGTGTTATCATTGCAATAACTAGAAGTGCTGAAATAGAGGCAATTGCAATTTTTGTAGTCATTGTAATTATAATGATTCTTGCTGCAATTCAAATTATTAAATTCTTAAGTGGTGAGAGAAGGAAAATTACAGAGCTTGAGTATCTTGATGGACTTACAGGTGTATTTAATAGGAACGCATTTGTGAATCGTGCAGCAGAGATTCTTAAAGAAAACAAGAACTTGCCATATACAATGATATGTTTTGATGTGGTAAATTTCCGAATTATCAACGAGACATATGGACATGAAAGATCAGATGTTATTATCCAGGAGTTAGCTAATGCATGTGCGGATGCTTTTGGTCATAATGAAGCATATGGACGTCTTACAGCGGATGTATTCGTAGCACTTACTCTTGATGATGGAGAGGAAGGGGAAAGAATAGAATACCTAGAGCAGCACGTTATTGCTAAAGCTAGAGAGGTTTACATAAATCACCCAATTAAGATTAAGCGTGGACGTTATGAGGTTACTGATGTTAAAGAGTCTATCGACAGAATGATTGATAAGGCTAATATTGCTCGTAAGTATGTAAATACTAATGGAACAGAACTTTCATGCAGATATTCAGAAGAACTTCTTGAAAATGCAAGAAAGGCTGATGAAATTGAATCACAGATGGAAGAAGCTCTTCTTAATGGTGAATTCAAACCTTACCTTCAGGGTAAGTTTAATATGGTTGAGAACCAAGTATCCGGTGCAGAAGCTTTAGTTAGATGGATTAAGCCTGATGGAAAGATCGTGCCACCGGGTGACTTCATTCCATTATTTGAAAGCAACGGTTTCGTAGAAAAGATAGACTTCTACATGCTAGAAGAAATTTGTAAATATTTAAGAAGGATGATTGATGAAAACCGAGAAGTATACAGAGTTTCGGTTAACCAGTCAAGATATCTTCTTAACGATCCAGAGTATGTTAATAAAGTTAAAGAAATATTATTAAGATATCAGATTCCAGTGGGACTTATAGAACTGGAACTCACAGAAACTGTTTTCTTCCATGAAAAAGATAGAATGATTCAGATGATGAATGAACTTAAGAAGATGAATGTTAATCTTTCTATTGATGACTTTGGATCGGGATATTCATCATTTAACATTCTTAAGGATGTGCCATTCGATGTATTAAAGATTGATAGAGAATTCCTTACAGATTCTGTTCACACAGAGAAGGGTAAGATAATTCTTGAAAAGATTGTTAACATGGCGCATGGACTTGGAATGAGTGTTATTTGTGAAGGTGTTGAGAACGAAGAGCAAATTGAGTTACTTAAGTCAATCAATTGCCATTATGCACAGGGATTCTATTATGCAAGACCAATTCCTATGCAGGAGTTTATGGATAAGTACAACACACCTAAAAACTAGAAAGCGTAAAGTGTGAGTGATGAATGCTCGTAACTATCAGAAGGAACTTGATAAGTTAATAGATGGTTTGGTTAAAGAAAATAAACGCCCATTACTATATTTGCACAGTTGCTGTGCACCTTGCTCAAGTTACACACTTTTGTATCTAGCAAAGTATTTTGACATTATAGATTTTTATTATAATCCTAATATTTCGCCAAAAGAGGAGCACGATAAAAGGGCAGACGAGCTTGAGAGGCTTATAAGGGCTTATGAAGAGGAATATGGCTATTCGATTAAGCTTGTGAAGGGGCCATACGAACCAGATAAATTTTATGAAATGGCGAAAGGGCTTGAGGACATAGAAGAGGGTGGCGAAAGATGCTTTAAATGCTACAAGCTTCGAATGGAAGAGTCCGCCAAAAATGCAAAAGAAGCAGGGGCAGTTTTTTTTACAACAACGCTGTCCATAAGTCCGCTTAAGAACGCGGCTAAAATAAATGAAATCGGGGAAGAACTTGAGAAGATATATGGTGTGAAGCATCTTCCGTCAGATTTCAAAAAGAAAGAGGGATACAAACAGTCAGTGGAACTGTCTAATAAGTATGATTTATATAGACAGGACTATTGTGGATGTGTATTCTCGAGGAGGAAGTAAATAAACATGAAAAATATTCTTGAAATTTTAAGTGAGGAATTAGTTAAGGCTTTTGAGAAGGCTGGCTATGATACAGAATTTGCCAAGGCTAGTGTGTCTAACAGACCTGATTTGTGCCAGTTCCAGTGCAATGGGGCTATGGCTCTTGCTAAGAAATACAAAAAAGCACCTATCATGATTGCGAATGAAGTAAAAGATGCAATCGTATCAGAATACATATGTGACTTAGAAGCTGTTGCACCTGGATTCCTTAATTTTAATATTAATGGTGAAAAGCTTGCTGAATATCTAGCTGATATGGCGGCAGCAGAAGACTATGGTATTAATAAAGAGAAAAACAAAAAGAAGATTGTTATTGACTATGGCGGACCAAATGTTGCAAAGCCACTTCATGTTGGACACCTTCGTTCTGCAATTATTGGAGAATCAGTTAAGAGAATTTGTAGATTCATGAATAACGAAGTAATAGGTGATATTCATCTTGGAGATTGGGGACTTCAGATGGGACTTATCATTACTGAACTTAAGCTTCGTCAGCCTGATTTACCTTATTTTGATGATAATTTCACAGGTGAATATCCAGAAGAGGCGCCATTTACTATTTCAGAGTTAGAGGAGATTTATCCTACAGCTTCAAAGAAGACTAAAGAAACAGAAGCTGATGGAAAAACATTAACTCAAGCCGCCGTCGAATATAAAGCAGCAGCTATGGAAGCAACATTTAAGCTTCAAAATGGAGACAGAGGATACAGGGCAATCTGGAATCACATCATGAGTGTTTCAGTTGCAGATCTTAAGAAGAATTACAAGACACTAAACGTAGACTTTGACTGGTGGAAGGGCGAGTCGGATGTTCAAGATGATATAGCTCCAATGGTAGAGGAGATGAAAAAAGCAGGATTTGCTTATGAATCAGAGGGGGCTCTTGTTGTTGACGTAGCTCGTGAGACAGATACTAAGGAAGTTCCACCATGTATGATTCTTAAATCAGATGGAGCAGCTCTTTATACTACAACAGATCTTGCAACATTAAAGCAGAGACGTAGTATATTTGACCCAGATAGAGTTATCTACGTTGTAGATAAGCGTCAGGAAATGCACTTTACTCAGGTATTCAGATGTGCTGAGAAGACAGGCGTAGTAAAGGATGGTATGGAACTTGATTTCATCGGATTCGGTACTATGAATGGTAAGGATGGTAAGCCATTTAAGACTCGTGACGGTGGCGTTATGAGACTAGAACACCTTCTTAAAGATATTCAGGAAGAGATGTTTAAAAAGATTACAGGAAATCATGACATTGATCCTGATGAGGCAAAGGAAATATCAGAAATTGTTGGGCTTGCTGCAGTTAAGTATGGCGATTTATCTAACCAGGCAACAAAGGATTATATATTCGATATAGATAAATTTACAAGTTTTGAAGGAAATACAGGCCCATATATTCTTTATACGATTGTTAGAATTAAGTCTATTCTTAACAAATTTAAAGAAATGGGAGGGGCTGATAATACAAAGTTATTACCTGCAGCTACAGCTACAGAGAAAGCGCTTTCTCTTGAACTCACAAAGCTTCATACAATGATGAGTCAGGCTTACACAGAACTTGCACCTCATAAGATTTGTGCATATATCTATGATGTGGCTAATGTATTTAATAGTTTTTATCACGAAAATAAAATCCTTAAGGAAGAGGATAAGGCGCGTCAGGAAAGCTTTATAGAGTTATTAAAGATTACTAAGGGCGTACTTGAGTTATGTATTGATTTATTAGGATTTAGTGCTCCGGAGCATATGTAATGGTTAACATAAAATTATTTGATTCACTGGAATTCAGTAAGGATGGAGAACTGATATTAGAAGGTCTTCTTAACACTAGAAAGACAAAGCAGTTTCTAGCTTATCTGATTCTTAATAGAGATAGAACAGTCACTCAGAAGGAGCTATTTGAGTTATTGTGGTCTGGTCAGGAATATTCAAATCCTGGCACAGCTCTTCGTACGTTGTTATACAGGTATAGAACTCTCGTTACGGAAAAGGGAATCTCAGAATTGGAAGATTCTATTTTCTCTAAGAGAAATGCTTATCAATGGAACAATGAGCTTGATGTATCAATTGATATATTTGATTTTGAAGCGTATTCGGCAGTAGGCGTTAATGAAATGACATCGCCTGAGAAGAAAGAAGAGTGCCTTAAGCTTGCTATAGATTTGTATAGAGGAACACTCTTGAGCGAGGCTGCAAGTGATCATTGGATAGTTAAGCGTGCTGTTAAATATAGAGACATGTATGTCAATGATGTTTATGCATATGTGTCACTGCTTAAAGAGCAGAACCGTTATGAAGAGGCCGAAGCAGTTGTATTAAGGGCGATAGACCTTGTTGGCAGCAGTGATTTACTGAAGGCTGAACTTAAACAGGTGCAGGCAAAGGGTGAGCCAGCAAGTGATTCTGAAGATTATGAAGAACTTGTTTCACAGGCTTTTGAAATGGAAGACGAAATTGAGAAAATACAGAGAGGTATGGAGGCCGAAGACTTAACTTCATCAGCTCTTGTATGCAATTACGATACATTTAAGGAAGTGTATCATATGCAGCGACGTCTTCTTGCGAGAACTGGAGAGACAATGTATTTGGCTGTAACTACATTTGGATATCCTAAGGACTTCAAGGCCGATACATTAAAGCATGAAAATCTTATGAGTTTGTTTTTAGATACTGCTAAGAAATCACTTCGTTGTGGTGACTCTCTGTGCAGATACTCTGACAATAAAGTTGCACTTATGTTTCCAACAGGATCATTTGAGGATGCAAAGAAAATAGTAGAACGTGTTCGCCGTATATATTTGGCTAAGATCTCGGGAGAAAAAATGGTCATTACCTATAGGGTTCGACCACTTAAAAATGTAAATGAATAATGAGGAAAGGTCTATAACATATGTCAAAGACTATAGGTGTTATGATTGGCAATGCCAATTCACCTCATACAATTGATACGATAAATGGAATCCGTGAGGCTGCTGCTTTAGCAGGTGTTAATGTAATTAATTTCATTGGAGTACATTCATCATATTTTACAAGTGAATACTTCGAAATGGAGAGTCGTGAGGATTACGATTACCAG
Organism: Lachnospiraceae bacterium; assembly: GCA_030523345.1. Classification (GTDB taxonomy): domain Bacteria; phylum Bacillota; class Clostridia; order Lachnospirales; family Lachnospiraceae; genus UBA2868. Next base: position 31,982 of record JAUNIR010000007.1, on the reverse strand, counting down.
TCAACAAGTGTATTCTCGTACAACAAGTTGTGCGATTTGGATGCACTTATTGTTTCTTATGGTTCAATGACCGTATTTATGTCAGAAAAAGAGCTCAATGAATTTAAGCGTAGTATTGTGGGAATTCCAACAGTGTTCCTTGAGAATGATGTTGAAGATATAAATATAAGACATTTAACAGAGGATAACTATTCTGGAATGAAACAGATCATGGACCATATGATTAAGTTTCATGGCTACGAAAAAATTCTTTATCTAAGTGGACCTAAGGGCAATTTAGACGCAGACGAGCGACTCAAGGCATATAAAGATTCGATGATAGATGCTGGACTTGTATGTAATAAGTCTATGATAGAGATGGGAGATTTTTCTGAAAATGTCAAAAACCATGTAAATAGACTTTTAGATATGAATCCGGATGCGGAAGCTTTGGTATGTGCTAATGACGTTATGGCTATAGCGGCGTATGATGTCATTAAAGATAGAGCAAAGATGTATGAAGAAGCTGTAAGAAGGGGCGATAGAGAAGGCATCGAGCGATACAAAAAACATGTCATAGGTGAGGCTACAGAGAATGGTATAGCTATTACAGGATATGATAACATAGGCGATTCAGGCAATGTGGAACCGCCTCTTACTACAATGTTCCAGAGCCCATATTCTCGTGGATTCATGGCAGTTCGTACTGTGCTGTCACTTATGGAAAATGAAAAAGAAACAACAAGTGTTGAGACTACGCCTAAGTTAGTGTTAAGACAGTCGTGTGGTTGTAAAAGAAATAAAGAGCATGATTTCCCAACACTGGATGATAGATTCAGAGTATATCCGGAACAGTATGCGGCAACTGCAGCAGAGATTTTTACAAACAGTGTTCTACCTGTAGGACTTGATGATTTTATATCAGATGAAGTGTATGAGAATATCTATAATATTATTCTTAAAAATCTAAAGAATTATATTGGAATAAGTGGGAAAAAGTTATCTTCAGATGAATTGTTGGAGGATACTAAGAGATTCGTAAACAGCCCGGCTGCAAGATATGTACCACGCATGACTTTTGTAACTGCTTTTAATGATTTTATGCTTAATATATTAAAAAATGCAAAGCAGCTTTATGAAAGAGATGTTTTAGTGGATGCAGAGTCTAAGATTTCTGATTACCTTTATGCTCAGCTTTATGCAGATTCAAGAGAGAAGCTTATGATGTATAGACATAGAACGTGGTTTATGCCTCTCATCTCAAGAGATATGGCTAATAACCTTGATTCTCTTAAGGAAATGTATAAAGATGCCATGACTAAGCTTAAAGTATTAGAGCTTGGGGATGTGTATTTGTTTGTAACAGATGAGACTATAGTTCATAGGAAAAATGAAAGATGGGAGTGCCCAAAGGAACTTAAGCTTGTGGCATATACTGAGAATAATGAAGTTATTGCATATGACCCGGCTGAGGCACCTGTAATAACAGAAAATAATTTAATTAATCAGTATATTAAAGGAACAGAGGGCAACTACAACGCTTCGTTACTCAATTTGTATTCGGGAGAATACCAGTATGGCGTAATTGTTGCTAAGCTAGCTCCTGAAGATGCATTGTCTTTATACTGCGCTTCGGTACAGATATCTACAGCTCTTAAGTACTATGAGATGGCAAGAGAACAGCTTAAGGCTGAGAAAGAACTTAAGCTCATTATTAAGGAAGTTGAAGACAAAAATGAGATACTTAGATCTTTATCAGAATATGACCAGCTTACAGGCTGTTATAACAGACGTGGATTCCTTGAGAAGGGAATGGAACTAATAAAATCTAATGTTAATCAACAGGCATGTGTTGTATTTGCTGATCTTGATCATTTGAAAGAAATAAACGATAAATATGGACATTCTGAGGGTGATTTTGCGATTGCGCACGTAGCTAAGAACATGGAGGCGGCACTTCCAGAGGGTGCAATTCTTGCAAGACTTGGCGGCGATGAATTTGTAGCCCTGTTCTTACTCAAGGAGGGCATGGATGCAGAGATGTTGGTTAAAAACATAGCTAATACATCTATTGCATTTAATGCTATATCTGCAAAGCCTTATTATATTGAGTGTTCTGCTGGATATAAGACATTTGAATGTAGTGAAGCCACGTCTCTTGAAGACGTGATGGAAATGGCGGATGAATACTTATATGAGGCAAAGGGTCGTAGAAGAAAATCAATTGTAAGACGAGTTACGATTTTATAACAAAATCCCTTGACAATATGGTAAAGGTTTAGTAGAATATCAAATGTTGTAGCGAAGAAGCTATATACATATGGCGAGGTGGCTCAACTGGCTAGAGCGTCCGGTTCATACCCGGGAGGTTATGAGTTCAAGTCTCATCCTCGCTAACTAGAAAACCCCTGAACTATGTGTTCAGGGGTTTTTGTTATAATATAGCCTGGAAGTTAGGCTATGTTATAAGGGATGGTTGCCGTCCTTATGAGGAGTTGGCTTAATAGCCTTTATGAGAGAGTGGGCATGAATTGCCTAAATGAGAGAATCGCATCATGGAAACATATAAAATATTTTATTCTTTGGCATTGATTATTATTTTTGCCAAAGTTTTTGGAATAGTTGCAAGAAAGTTAAAAGCACCACAGGTTGTTGGTGAAATTATTGCAGGTCTTATTATAGGGCCAAGTATCATAGGCCTTGTTCAACCAACTGATTTTATTTCCCAGATGGCAGAAATAGGTGTAATCCTTATAATGTTTTCAGCAGGTCTTGGTACTGATCTTAAGGAACTCATTAAGACTGGTCCAATCGCGTTTCTTATAGCTTGCGCAGGTGTATTCGTACCATTAGCAGGTGGAACAGTTCTTTATGGGTGTTTTTATGGATTTGCTGCCGTAGGAACTCCTGATTTTTACAGAGCAGTATTCATAGGCGTTATCATGACGGCAACGTCTGTAGGTATTACAGTCTCTGCGCTTAAGGAACTTGGATATCTTAAGAGCAGGGTGGGGACTACAGTACTTGCTGCTGCGATAATCGATGATGTTATTGGTATTGTTGTCCTTACATTTGTTGTATCACTTAGTTCTGGTCAAGGCGGAGTGGCAGATGTATGTATAAGAACAGTTCTCTTCTTTGTATTTTCAGGAATTGTAGGCATAATATCATACAAAGTATTTAAGCGTGTAGACAGAAGATGGCCACATACAAGACGTATTCCTATAGCTGGTCTTGCTTACTGTTTTGCTCTTGCGTATATAGCTGAAGAGTTTTTTGGAATCGCGGATATTACAGGTGCTTACGCAGCCGGTATTATTCTTTGCTCAATAAGAGATTCTGATTATATAGCAGAAAAGATGGATATCAATTCATACATGCTTTTTGGACCAATCTTTTTTGCATCAATTGGACTTAAGACAGACATTTCTGAATTTTCATCAGAGATTCTTTTATTCTCAATAGGATTTGTATTGGTGGCACTTCTTACTAAGATTATTGCCTGTGGATTGGTTGCAAAAGTATGTAAATTTAACTTTAGCGATTCACTTAAAATAGGTGTAGGAATGATGACACGTGGTGAGGTTGCCCTTATTGTTGCACAGAAGGGCCTTTCAATTCATTTGCTTTCACCGGTATATTTTACATCAGTAATTTTACTTATAATCGTTTCAAGTATTGCAACACCTATCATTTTGAAATTATTGTTTTCACATGATAATCGTGTGGGCCAGTTGGCGTAGATTGAGTTTTTATTTAGTAGTAATTTTGGCGCTGAATTTGACACTTAAAGGTGAGAGTTTAGCGTCATTTTTTTGTTTTTACAATTGAATAACAAATATAAAAGTGCTAATATATAAAAGTACTGTCAAATTTTACAGTACTAAAGTGAAAAAGAAGGTAAATTAAATGGGTGCATATGATAACTTAAATGACGTTCAGCTTGACGTTATGAGGGAAATTGGAAATATAGGTGCAGGAAATGCCTGCACAGCTTTATCAGGTCTTATTGGAACACCAATCGACATGTCAGTTCCAAAGGTTCAGCTTCTGGGTGTTGACTCTACAAGTGAATATTTAGGTGGAGGAGATGTAGAGGTTCTCGGAATTAGAATTGATGTTAAGGCTGACTTAACAGGAATGATGTATCATATTGTTAATAAGAGATTTGCAGAGAGAATTATTAATACTTTCTATGCAAAGAAGATTGATTCAATTGGCAGCATTGACGAGATGGATATGTCGGTAATCAGTGAAATGGGTAATATTACAAGTGGAGCTTATGCTAATGCGTTGGCAACACTTTCGGGATATGTTGTTGATATTGGAACACCTACTCCAGGTGGAAATACAATCTCAGAAATTCTTAGAGTACCAATTGAGGCATTCGGTGAAGCAGGAGACAAGATATTGGTAGTAGATGAGCAGTTCATAATTGATTCTGAAAAGCTTTCATCTAATATGATTCTTGTACTTGAAAAAGAGTCTCTTAACAAATTATTCGATAAATTAGGAGTGCAGAAATAATGAATCCAAAGATTAAAACAGATGCAGTTGATGGATTGTTTGATGCGATTCTTAAACTGGAAACAAGAGATGAGTGCTATACTTTTTTTGAAGATTTATGCACAATAAATGAGATCCTTTCTCTTTCACAGAGACTTGAAGTAGCAAAGATGTTGAGAGAAAAGAAGACTTACATGGAAATAGCTGAGAAGACAGGTGCGTCAACAGCTACTATAAGCAGAGTTAATCGTTCACTAGCATATGGTAATGACGGTTATGAAATGGTATTTAACAGATTAAGTTAGGATTTATTTTATGAATTGTATTGAAATTCTTAATGATAAACAAAAAGAAGCGGCCCTCCATATTGAAGGACCGCTTCTTATATTAGCAGGTGCAGGCTCTGGTAAAACAAGAGTAATCACAAATAGAACCGCATATATGATTGAGGAAAAGGGAATCAATCCTTGGAATATACTGGCAATTACTTTTACTAATAAAGCAGCACAAGAAATGCGACAGAGAATCAACGATATAGTTGGATATGGTGCAGAGGCTATATGGGTTGCTACATTCCATTCAACATGCGCTAAGATTCTTAGAAGATATATCGACAGAATTGGATTTGATAATTCTTTTACAATATATGATACAGACGATCAAAAGGCTGTAATAAATGATATTATCAAAAGATTTGAGATAAATACAAAGTATACAAGTGCCAGAAGTCTTATGAATGTCATTTCAAGTTGCAAGAATGAAATGATTACGCCGGTGGAATTTGCAAGAGACAATGCTGGCGATTTTGGCATGAATGATTATGTGAGGGTGTATAAGGAGTACCAAGAGGTGCTTCATAAATGTAATGCTCTTGATTTTGATGATCTTTTGCTTAAAACTGTTGAATTATTTAGACAGTGCCCTGATGTACTTACAGGCTACCAGGAGCGATTTAAATATATTATGGTAGATGAATATCAGGATACGAACACAGTGCAGTTTGAGCTTGTAAGGCTTCTTGCAGACAAGTACAGAAATATTTGTGTTGTAGGTGATGATGATCAGTCGATTTATAAATTCCGTGGAGCAAATATAAGAAATATTTTAGACTTTCAGAAGCACTATTCTGATGCCAAGGTTGTTCGTCTTGAACAAAATTACAGATCAACTCAGATGATTCTTGATACGGCTAACGCAGTTATAAAGAACAATGTTGGCAGAATGGACAAAGCATTATGGACTGATAAAGAAGGTGGAGACAGAGTTCATCTTAGACAGTTTGAGACAGGGTTTGAAGAAGCGGAGTTTATTGCCTCTGATATAAGCAAAAAAGTAGCTAGTGGTGAAGCAAATTATCGCGACAATGCTGTGCTCTATAGAACGAACGCCCAATCCCGATTGTTAGAAGAAAAATTTATTCTTTTTGGCATTCCATACGACGTAGTCGGTGGTGTCAACTTCTATTCTAGAAAGGAAATAAAAGACGTACTAGCTTACCTTAAGACCATAGACAACGGTATGGATGATATAGCGTGTAAGCGTATTATCAATGTACCAAGGCGTGGAATAGGTGCTACATCAATTAACAGAGTGGCCCAATTTGCCGAGATTAATGAGATGAGTTTCTTTGATGCCCTTCTTATTAGTGAACATGTGCCAGGAATTGGTTCTGGAAAAAAGAAGCTCGATACTTTTACAAATATGATTCGTGTATTCAGAGCTAAGGCACAGGAGATGACGGTTGATGAACTAATCCGTTTGGTTTTAGATGAGACTGGATATCTAGCTGATTTGGAAGCTTCTGATGATCCAGACGCTGATGACAGAATTGAAAATATAGAAGAATTGATTACTAAGGCAAAGGCATTTTCTGAAAGCTATAGATATGATCAGGATAATGTTGGAGATGGCTTTGAAAGAATGGATGAGTCTGGTGAAGGGGTTAACGTGGTTGACATAACGCGGAATAGCTCTATCGGGGTAGGCGATGTTGATGATGTAGTTAACATAACATTAAAGAATTCCGGTGAGCTGGCTAATGTTGATGATGGAACGGTTGACATAACAAAAGATTCGCCTAGCGGAAATGTACTTTCAGCTTTTTTATCAGAAGTAGCATTAGTAGCAGACATAGATAGAGTGGATAGTGATGATAATCGTGTACTTCTTATGACACTTCATGGTGCTAAGGGACTTGAGTTTCCTAATGTGTATATGGCCGGTATGGAAGATGGATTATTTCCAAGCTATATGACAATTGCGGGAGACGACCCAGACGAGCTCGAAGAAGAGAGAAGACTTTGTTATGTAGGTATTACTAGAGCAATGGAAACATTGACATTAACATATGCGAAGTCACGTATGTTCAGAGGAGAACTGCAATATAATGCAGTTTCCAGATTTATTAGGGAAATGCCAGCTATTCTTCTTGATAATACTGTACCATCGGGTAGTTCTAGACGTAGGGAATATGACGATGACTTTGATAGCGGATACGGATATTCTGGATATGGAAGAAATAGCGGATTTGGAAGTTCAAGCGGTTCGGGATACGCTGGTGGATTTGGAAGTTCAAGCGGTTCGGGATATACTAGTGGGCTTGGCAGCACAAATGGTTCGGGAAACACTAGTGGGCTTGGCAGCACAAATGGTTCGGGAGACGTAAGTTTACATAAAAGTACAAAACCTTTTGTGGCTACTGCGGATTCAATGAAAAAGGGAAAGGATCTTGTAAAAGCTGATTCGCTTGAGTATACAGTTGGCGATAGAGTTAAACATATCAAATTTGGCGTAGGAAAAGTTCTGTCAATTGTCGACGGGGGAAGAGATTTTGAAGTTACTGTTGAATTTGATAGAGCAGGAGTGAAAAAAATGTTCGCTGCATTTGCCAAACTGACTAAGGTATAGCGGGTGCTGGCATAGTAATTAGCGAAAACGCGTAAAACAATGCCCGTAAACCTCGCGGTGCAAGCGTAATGGGCATAGTAAATCGAAAAAGCGCGAGAAACAATGCCCGTGGAGCTGCTAAAAATACGGCGATGGGCATAGTAATCAGCGAAAACACGTAAAACAATGCCCGTAAACCTCGCGGTGCAAGCGTAATGGGCATAGTAAATCG
>JAUNIR010000007.1:0-24279 GCA_030523345.1 Lachnospiraceae bacterium | reverse complement strand
AACAATGCCCGTGGAGCTGCTAAAAATACGGCGATGGGCATAGTAATCAGCGAAATCACGTAAAACAATGTCCGGAGAGTTACATAAATTATGTAAACAACAATTGTGTTGCGGGTTTTCTGGTTGTATGGTAGTATTTAATTAGTACACGTAAGGGGGTGTAGTAATGGAAAGATTAGACGATTTATTAAAGACAGTTAAGGCTCAGGAAGCAATGAGCGTTGCAAAAGCTAATGAAGTTTTAAGTGCACTTAAGACAGCAGAATTTCTTAAGAAGAAAGAAGAAGAGGATAAGAAGAATAACACAATTGCAATCGTAATTGGTATTATTCTTGGCGTTGTAGCAGTAGCTGCTATTGCATATGCCATTTACCTCTATTTCGCACCTGATTGTTTAGATGACTTTGAGGATGAGTGGGAAGATGATGACTACGAGCCAGATTTTGAAGACGAATTCTTTGAGGATGACAAGAAGGACGAATAATTAGTAGTATTGATTTGTTGGGTGCCGAGACAGTTTGTCTCGGCATTTTTATGTAAACCATCACTTTGCATAGTACTATTTAAAAAGAGCAGATATAAACGATAAAGAATTGAAGTAATTGTAAACAAACAGAACTAAACGCAAACAAACAGAACTAAATGCAAACAAGTGGAATTATTTTAGGAAGGAATCTATAAAATGAGAAGGGTAGCAGAGATAATACATATTGTTGAGAGTGAGCGAGAAAAGTTTATTAGCGAGGCTATAAATCCAGATGAAGAGACTAAGAAGGTCTTGTGGCTTTGTGGCGTAAGGAAACAACAGTACTTTTTGCTTAATGAACTTATTTTTATGACATTCGAGTATGATGGAAAAGATTTCTATAATGATATGGAAAAAATGGCGAATTATCTCAGCACCAAGGGTGCTCTTGTTCAGAAGAGAAGAAAAGATGTAATAGCGTCTGAAAGAGATACAACAAACTGGTGGGCACCCGTAAAGAAACTTGGAGCGGTGCTTGAAAGCAAACCTAATTTTGACGATGGCGATTCTGAAATGGAAAGACAGTCAATGATTAGTGGATATACAGGTGGTGCAGGTGATGTCTATGACCTGTCGTATAGTGAAGAAGATTGGACTGATGATATCAGAATTTAATATGAGATATAGTCTAGGTCTAGCATAACATTGAAATACAGTCTAGGCCAGGAATATAAAATAACCTTGGGATATAGTCTTGACCTTGGAAAATATAGGAGGAAGCATGTCAGATTGTAAACACTTTGGAATGTGCGGAGGATGCGCATACAGGGATATTCCATATGAAAAGCAGCTTGAAAATAAAGAAAGTGAAGTGAAAGAACTTCTTAAGGACTACATAGATGATGACTGCATGTGGGAAGGAATATTGCCTTCACCAGTTATAGAGGGATACCGTAATAAGATGGAGTTTTCCTTTGGTGATTCAAAAAAGGATGGCCCTTTGGAACTTGGAATGCATAGAAAGGGAAGCTTTTATGACATCGTAACGGTTGATGAATGCAAAATTGTAGATGAGGACTATAGAACAATCATTAAGGAGACAGTTGCTTACTTTAGAGGAAAGGAAACGAGCTATTATCACAAGAAGTCACATCAAGGATATCTTCGTCATCTTCTTGTTCGTAAGGGAAAAAAGACAGGAGAAATATTGGTTGATCTTGTTACATCTTCTCAAAAACCTGTGGATACAATTTGTTGTGAGCAAGGCCTGTTAGAAGATTATGTAAACCTACTTGTGAGCCTTAAGCTCGAGGGAACAATTGTAGGGATTCTTAATACAATCAATGATTCGATGTCTGATGCAATCAAGAACGAAAGAACAGAGTTGCTTTATGGAAGAGATCATTTCTTTGAAGAACTTATGGGTCTTAAATTCAGAATCACACCATTTTCCTTTTTCCAGACAAATTCATTATCTGCAGAGGTTATTTATTCAAAAGCAAGAGAGTATGTAAATTCTGAAAAGGACAAGCGTGAAGGTGCTGAAATAGCAGGCACCATTAGTAGTGATATTGAGAAAAAAGAGTCTGAACATTTTGGGACAGTTTATGATTTGTATTCTGGAACAGGTACAATTGCACAACTTATCGCACCTGTAGCCAAAAAGGTTATAGGCGTTGAAATTATTGAAGAAGCTGTGGCATCAGCTAAAGAAAATGCGGCACTTAATGGATTAAAAAATTGTGATTTTATTGCGGGAGATGTGCTTAAAGTACTAGATTCAATTGAGGAAAAACCAGATTATATTATTCTAGATCCACCTCGTGATGGCGTTAATCCAAAGGCGCTTCGAAAGATTATGGATTATGGTGTTGATAATATTCTGTATATATCATGTAAGCCAGGATCGCTTGCAAGAGATTTGCAGATGCTGAATTGGTATTATAAGCCTGTGAAGGTTTGTGTGGTAGATCAGTTTCCATATACAAAAAATATTGAAACCGTTTGTCTGCTCTCGAAGAAATAGCGTATTTTAGGCGTTTGTAGGCATTATGCAGGACAGGAAAAACTGTAGTTTTAGCATGGAATGATGTAATTGAACATCAATATAAAGGAAGTTTAACACCCCTTGATATGATGAAATGGACAAGAGTTGTTCCAGCAGTCATATAAGGGGTGTTTTTGTCGAAATTTATTGATTTTCGGCGGTTGTACGAATATAATATTCTTGTAATATTATACTCTGATGAGGATATGAATATGGAATACATGACAATCAAAGAAGCAGCTGAAAAATGGGGTATTTCTGAACGTAGAATTCAGACTATCTGCAATGAGGGAATGGTACCCGGAGTTATTAAATTTGGGCATGCATGGGCTATCCCTAAAGATGCAGTAAAACCTGTTGATAAAAGAATTAAGTCAGGAAAGTATATTAAGTCCTGATTTTTGGACAGCTGGGAGTTTAGAATTATAAAAAACGTATGATGGAGGTACTTTATGGCAGCAAGTACAAAGAAAGAAGTATCAATGGAAGAGGCTCTGTGGAAATCCGCAGATAAGCTTAGAGGTTCGGTCGAACCATCAGAATATAAGCATGTGGTTTTAAGCTTGTTTTTCTTGAAGTTTGCAAGTGACAAATTCGAAGAGCAGAGAGCAAAAATTATAGCCGAAGGCAGAGAGAAGTTTGTAGACAATATTGCTTTCTATACAAAGGATAATGTTTTCTATCTTCCTGAGGAAAGTAGATGGTCTTATATCATGGATAATGCAAAGCAGGATGATATTGCATTGAAGATCGATACAGCTTTGTACACAATTGAAAAGACTAATCCGGTTCTGAAGGGAGCTTTACCAGATAACTACTATTCAAGATTACAGATTGATACGGTAAAGCTGGCATCTCTTCTTGATGAAATAAATAAGATAGATACCACTAGCGATAAAGAGAACGACATTATAGGACGTGTATATGAGTATTTCCTCAGCAAGTTTGCTATTGCAGAAGGAAAGGGTAAAGGAGAATTCTATACCCCAAAGAGTATTGTTAATCTCATTGCGGAATTAATAGAGCCTTATGATGGAACACTTTATGACCCTTGTTGCGGATCTGGTGGTATGTTTGTCCAGTCTATGAAGTTCATTGATGCTCATCATGGTAATAAAAAGAAGGTATCAATTTATGGACAGGAATATACAGCAACAACATATAAGCTGGCTAAGATGAATCTTGCGATTAGAGGTATTGCAGCTAATCTTGGTGAAATGGCAGCAAATACATTCTCTAATGACCAGCATAAAGATTTGAAGGCAGACTACATTATGGCGAATCCACCATTCAACCAGAAGGAATGGAGAGCAGAAGACGAACTAACCCAGGACAGCAGATGGGATGGATATGAAGTTCCGCCTACAAGTAATGCCAACTATGGATGGATACTTAATATTGCATCAAAGCTTTCACAGAACGGTGTTGCAGGTTTCCTTCTTGCTAATGGAGCATTGTCAGATGATGGTACTGAGCTGAAAATTAGACAACAGCTTATTGAGAATGATTTGGTTGAGGCTATTATTATTCTTCCAAGAAATCTTTTCTATACAACAGACATCAGCGTTACTTTGTGGATTCTGAATAAAAATAAAAAGGCCAGAGTAGTTGAACAGAATGGTGCTGAGAAAAAATATAGAGATAGAACACATCAGATTTTGTTCATGGATCTACGTCAGATGGGTTCGCCTTATGAGAAAAAGTATATTGAACTCACGCAGGATGATAGAGACAAGGTAACCGCGGTATATCATAACTGGCAGCAGGAAGGATATGAAAGCACATATGAAAATGTTCCTGAGTTCTGTTATAGTGCAGGATTTGATGAAGTAAAGGAAAAAGGCTTCACACTTGTACCTAGTAGATATATTGAATTCATTAATAGAGACGAGAACATTGACTTTGATACTAAAATGAAACAGCTTCAGGGTGAACTATCTGAATTGCTTGTTCAAGAAGAAAAGTCAAAGGCAGACCTGTTAAGTGTATTTAAGGAGTTGGGATATGAAATCAAATTATAAAAAATTGGGCCAATTCATTCGACAGGTTGATGTTAGGAATACAGAGGGTAAAGAGGATAATTTATTAGGCGTGTCCGTTCAAAAGATGTTTATTCCTTCTATTGCAAATACGGTAGGTACTGATTTTACAAAATATAAAGTTGTAAAAAGAGGACAGTTTACTTATATTCCTGATACATCACGTAGAGGAGATAAGATAGGTATAGCGCTTTTATCGGATTATGATGAAGGGTTAGTAAGCAATGTTTATACAGTGTTTGAAATTGTAGATAATCATGAACTTATCCCAGAGTTTTTAATGCTGTGGTTTAGCAGACCTGAATTTGATAGATATGCCCGTTTTAAGTCACATGGAAGTGTCAGGGAGATTTTTGATTGGGATGAGATGTGCAACGTCGAATTGCCGGTACCATCGTTTGACGAACAAAAGCGTATTGTCGATGAATATAAGGCGATTACAGGAAGAATCGAGCTAAAACAGAAGATAAATGATAATTTAGAGCAGCAAATTCTTTCTGTCTTTGCCGAAAAGTTTAGCTCTATCATCAAAACTGGTGACAACCTACCGCAAAACTGGATTAAAGATGAAGCTCAAAACATTTTTGAAATTACAATCGGTAAAACACCTCCAAGAGAAAGACTGGAGTGCTTTACGAGCAATAATTCCGATATGAAGTGGGTTTCGATATCAGATATGGGTAGTAATGGTATGTATATTCTTCGCACGTCAGAATGTTTAACAACATCAGCTGTTGCTGAATACAATGTCAAAACCATTCCTGCAAATACTGTTATCTATAGTTTCAAAATGACGAATGGCCGCACAGCTATTACAACCGAAGAATGTACCACAAACGAGGCTATTGCTCACTTTAAAACGGACAATATTAATTTGACATATTATGGCTATTGCTATTTAAGTACATTTAGATTTTCAGATTTAGGAAGCACATCATCAATAACTGAAGCTGTTAATTCAAAAATCATTAAAGCTATGCCATTTTATATTCCTCCACAGGAAGAATTAAATCAGTTCAGCGAACAAGTAAGACCGTTATTCGAAACTATAAGATTAAATTCAATCGAACTGTTGAGCTTAAACGATGTAGCTGCAAATTTCCTAGCTTTATTAAGCCGCTAAATTATCATTTAGACTATAGCCTCTAGCAGTGGCGGAGGCAAACAACAGAACTGCCACTGGTAGTCGTTCTCTTGAATAGAAACAAAGGAGTTACGACTATGAAAAAAGAATTGATTGCTGACATTGAACAGCAAATGCAAAAAATATTAGATAACAGCCAATTGGAGCAGATGCATCATATCTTGGTGTGTTGCTTCAAGGACTATGAAATAACAACTAAGGATAGTCCTGATGTAGATGAAATTGACTACACAGAATTATTCTTGGCAGCAAAGAAGATAGAAGGTCGTTCTGAAAAGTCGCTGGCCTATTATAAGTCAACGATTGATAAGATGCTTACTTCAATCGATAAAACTGTGAAGCACATAACGACAGATGATCTGAGAAGTTATCTTGCCGATTATCAGAAAGTGCATAGTTCTAGCAAGGTGACTATCGACAATATTCGACGTATCTTATCAAGTTTTTTTGGCTGGCTTGAAGATGAAGACTATATTGTAAAAAGCCCAGTTCGTAGAATTCACAAGGTTAAAACCGGAAAAACAGTAAAAGAGACTTATACAGATGAGGCTTTAGAGTTGATGCGTGATAGTTGTACAGAACTTAGAGATTTGGCAATGATAGATATGCTTGCATCAACTGGGATGCGTGTTGGTGAAATGGTTCTTTTGAACCAAGAAGATATAAATTTTGATGAGAGAGAATGTATCGTTTTTGGAAAAGGAGATAAGGAGCGCATAGTTTACTTCGATGCCAGAACCAAGATGCATTTGAAAGAATATCTGGATAGTCGAGATGATGATAATCCAGCGCTATTTGTGTCGTTGACATCTCCACATAATAGGATGAAGATTGGTGGAATTGAAGTTCGATTAAGAAAAATCGGAAACAAACTGGGAATTCCTAAAGTGCATCCGCATAAGTTTAGGAGAACCTTGGCAACAATGGCAATTGATAAGGGAATGCCCATAGAGCAGCTGCAGCAGCTATTAGGGCATCAAAGAATTGATACAACATTGCAGTACGCAATGGTAAAGCAGAGCAACGTAAAACTTGCTCATCGAAAATATATAGGATGAGGTGAAAACATGAAAGATGGATATCAACAGCTTGGAAAATATATAAGACCAGTTGACGAACGTAATCGTGATTTGGCAATCTCAAAACTTCTTGGCGTTAGTATCACAAAGCAGTTCATTCCTTCTATTGCGAATATTGTAGGCACAGATCTTAGCAATTATAAGATTGTACGAAAAGGTCAATTTGCATATGGACCTGTCACTTCTCGTAACGGTGAGAAGATTTCAGTAGCTTTATTGGAAGAAGACGATTGCATTATTTCTAGCTCTTATTCGGTATTTGAAGTTATAGATAAAAATGAGCTTAATCCGGAATACTTGATGCTTTGGTTCAGTAGACCGGAATTTGATAGATATGCACGCTATCGTTCTCATGGAAGTGTAAGAGAGATTTTTGATTGGGAGGAGATGTGTCAGGTAGAACTGCCTGTTCCTGATATTGATAAACAAAATAAGATCGTTGATGCGTATCGAGTTATAACAGGTCGCATCGCATTAAAGCAGAAGATAAATGATAATTTAGCGGCTTAGCTTAGATAGTAAAACGTCTAACATTTCAGACAAAGCAAACGTTTCTTGGGCATTTGCGATATATAAATCATAGATTGGAGAAAACTTCTTTCCTAAAACTGAATGTTGTTCTGGTAACAAACATATACATTCCATTTTATCAAAGTCTTTTTTCCCAATATGTATTACAGTTGTACCTCCTTGAGTTCGTTGTATTTCTGAAAGAATAGGTTTAAGCGTTAAATATAGAAACATTGGGTGAATAAATTTTTCAACCGGGGTTACCTTACAAACTCGCTGGTTTAATACTCCCACATGCCCAAACCAAATATGCGGTACAAATTCACCATCCATACCAATTAGTATATCTCCAGGATTAACATATTCCATTCGAGATAGTTTTTCATTAGTAAATACATCCGGATCACACTTAGATAAATCTCGAATTCTTACTAATGGATAACCAACTCCTTCTGTGTTGAATAAATCTGACGCAAACGGAGCACCATTTACTATATTTAAAACATTATAGATTGATTCAGTTTGGTCGTTAGGTATTTCAGAAATGAAGTCTTTATATATAGTCCAAGCCAAATCTTCTAAATTATCATTTACCGGATTGGTAATAAAAATATAAGAATAAAAGAACCAGAGAAAGGAGCTGATTAAAAATGTCATTCAATGAACATGCATTGGAAATGTCCATAATGCAGTTATTTGAGAATAAGGGATATACTCATGTGACTGGCGCAGATATATTGCGTGAAAAATCGGAAGTTCTATTGTTGAATGATTTAAGAAGCTATCTTAGAGAACGATACAAAAAGGATAATATAACAGAAAGTGAAATCGACAGTATTATATTGTCGCTTCGTGCTGTGTCCGGAACTTTATATGAATGCAACAAAGCTGTATTTCGAATGATTGCAGATGGTTTTGTATTCAATAGGGAAGATCGTTCTCAAAAGGATATTTATGTCGAACTCATAGATTATGAGAATCCTGATAATAATATCTTTAGGATAGTAAATCAGCTTGAAATAGAGGGATATAACTATCAGATAAGAATTCCTGATGGAATAGTATATATAAATGGATTACCTATTGTTGTATTAGAGTTCAAGTCAGCTATTAAAGAGAACACTACAATAATGGATGCATTTACTCAGCTGACAGTACGATATAAAAGAGATATTCCTGAAATATTTAAGTACAACGCTTTTGTTGTAATTTGTGATGGTGCTAACAGTAAATACGGATCATTATTCAGTCAGTATGATTTCTTTTATGCATGGAGAAAGGTTAATGACGAAGATCCTGAGATGGATGGCATTAATTCATTATATACAATGATTGATGGAATGTTTGATAAGTGCAGACTTCTGGATATCGTTAAGAATTTTATATATTTCCCAGATACTTCTGATAATGACATGAAAGTTGTATGCCGTTATCCTCAGTATTTCGCTGCAAATAATCTCTATAACAATATTAAGAATCACATGAAACCAGATGGTGATGGAAAAGGTGGTACTTATTTCGGTACAACCGGATGCGGTAAGAGTTATACGATGTTATTCCTTACCCGTATGCTCATGAAGAGCAGTCATTTCAAAAGTCCTACCATTCTTGTAATTACTGACAGAACTGACCTTGATGACCAGCTCTCAAAGCAGTTTGTGGCCTCGAAATTATATATTGGCGATAACAATGTCGTAAGTATCGATTCGAGAGAAAAACTAAGAACAGAGTTACAGGGTAAACCAAGTGGTGGAGTATACTTGACCACTATTCAGAAGTTCACTGAAGACTTAAGTCTATTAACAGATCGTTCTAATGTTATTTGTATATCAGATGAAGCACATCGTTCGCAGATTAATCTCGATATGAAGATGACGGTTACTGATAAGGGTGTGAACAAGACATATGGCTTTGCTAAATATCTGCATGATTCGTTACCTAATGCTACATATGTTGGATTTACGGGTACACCAATTGATGCAACCATCGAAGTGTTCGGTGATATTGTAGGACATCCATACACCATGACAGAGGCTGTAAAGGACGGTATTACAGTAAATCTTGTATATGATGGAAGAGCAGCCAAAGTCACACTTAATGATGCAAAGCTTCATGAAATTGAAGCATATTATGACAAGTGTGCTGAGATGGGAACTTCTGAGGAGCAGATTGAAGAGAGCAAGAAAGCGGTAGCTCATTTGGATGTTATCATCGGTGATCCAGATAGACTTAAGGCAGTTGCAAATGATTTCATAATTCACTATGAACAGCGTGTTGCAGAGGGAGCCACTGTTGCTGGTAAGGTTATGTTTGTATGTGCTAACAGATTTATTGCTTATGCGATGTACAAGCAGATTCAGCAGCTGCGCCCTGAGTGGACTGAGAAGAAGGTTTGCGAGGATGGTGTTGAGTTAACTGACCAGGATAAGAAGGAACTTAAGCCTATAGAAAAAATGAAAATGGTTATGACTCGTAATAAAGATGATGAGCCAGAGCTATATGAACTTCTTGGAACTAAAGAGGATAGAAAAGAATTTGACCGACAGTTTAAGAAGGTTAAGTCAAATTTCAAAATAGCCATTGTAGTAGATATGTGGTTAACAGGCTTTGATGTGCCATGTTTGGATACTATTTATATTGATAAACCAATCCAGCAGCATACACTTATTCAAACTATATCAAGAGTTAATCGTGTATATGAAGGCAAAGAAAAAGGCTTAATTGTTGATTATATAGGTATTAAGAAGAACATGAATATGGCTCTTCGCAAATATACTAATTTTGAAAAAGAAGAATTTGATGATGCTGGTCAGTCTGTGACAATCGTAAAGGATCAATTAGAAATATTGGATCAGATATTCTATAACTTTAATTCACATGATTTCTTCTATGGAGATCCTCTACAGCAGCTAAACTGTCTTAATAGGGCGGTTGAGTTTGTTCAGCTAAGCCAGGAACTTGAAACAAGATTTATGGCCAATGTCCGTAGAATGAAACAGGCATTTAATCTGTGTAGTTCAAGCGAAGAATTCACATCAGAAGACATTGAGAAGATACATTTTTACCAGGCAGTACGCTCTATTTTGTTTAAGCTTACAAAGGGTGATGCTCCTGATACAGCACAGATGAATGCAAAGGTAAGAAAGCTTCTTGAAGGTGCTATTCAGTCTGATGGAATCGAAGAATTATTTGAGACAGGTAAGCACATTGATTTTGATATTTTTAGCGATGAGTATATGGCTAGAATTGAAAAAATCAGTTTGCCTAATACAAAGATAAAAGCATTGCAGAGATTACTTTCATATGCAATTGAAGAATTCAAGCGTGTGAACCGAATTAAGAGTATTGAGTTCTCCGAGAGAATGCGTGCAGTTGTTGAAGTATATAATAACCGCCGTAAAGATGAAGCTTTTGCAAATGAGGTCCTTGATGATGTTGCAAGCCAGTTAGCGGCACTTCTTCACGAACTTAAGAATGAAAAGAATTCTTTTGAAAATATGGGTATCAATTATGAAGAAAAGGCCTTCTATGATATTTTGCTGGCTGTATCTAAGAAATATGAGTTTGAATATCCGGATGATAAAATGATCGAGCTTTCAAAAGAAATCAAAAAGATTGTAGATGATAAGGCCAAGTATACCGACTGGTCTACACGAGAGGATATAAAAGCTAACTTACAGGTAGACTTGATTGTATTACTTGATGAATATGGATATCCTCCTGTAACGATTGATGATGTTTATAAGGAAGTATTAGAGCAGGCAGAAAATTTCAAGAAGTATGCCGTATAGGAAGGAATTGCAATGGCAGTAAGAGGCAAAAGCATTAACCTATTTCTCATGGATGGAGAGTCAAATGGCCGCATTAAATGTAGCTTAACAAACTGGACAGGTATTGCTTATAAAATCCCTAGGACAGATATTGATAGGTCAAAAAATATAGAACATTTAAACCATAATGGCGTGTATTTCTTATTTGGAACTTCAGAAAATGGTGAGGATGTAGTATATGTGGGACAGGCGAGGTCAAGAAAGAATGGTAATGGCATTCTTGGAAGAATTGTCGAGCCGCATCCATCAATTGATTATTGGACAGATGCAGTAATTCTTACTACACGAGATGACTATTTTGGTCCGACTGAAATCAGCTATTTGGAAAACCGGTTTTGCAATATGGCAAAGGAGATAGGTAGATATCCTGTTGTAAACAGTAATGATCCGTCACCAGGAAATCTCACAGAAGAAAAAGAAAGTGAGATGGAAGAATTTATTGATTATGCACTTATTGTTATAGGTGCTATGGGATATAAATTATTTACGCCTATTGTTAATAAAAAGCAGAATGGAAAAGTGTCAAACGAGCCGATTCTTTTCATGAAAAGAGGCGAAGTAGATGCAACAGGTGTTAGAACTACAGAAGGATTTGCCGTACTTAAGGGAAGTAAGATTTCTCCAACTATAGTCAAAAGTTGTCCTGAGAATGCAAGAAAATATCGCCAGAAATATGCAACAAAAATTAGTTCAGATTATGTCCTTACAGAAGATGTATTAGTTTCAAGTCCATCAGCAGGAGCTGCATTTGTAGGTGGCGCCAGTATTAGTGGTAATGAAGTGTGGAAGACAAAAGAAGGTATCGCACTTAAGGACGTGGATTGTGATATGTAGAAAGGCAATGCTAGATATTGCAAAATCAGTCTGATAATTGATAAAGGGTGGGAACATATGAACATAGACATTTTAAAGGAAGAAATAATTGCAGAGTTAAAATCAATATATGCAGAAAATGATCTGGATATATTGGTTGATATTCTTATTAAAGTGATTGTGTATCCTACAGATATTGATGAATTGGCAGGAATCGAGGATAGGCAATATGCAGCTTTAGAACGTATTTTTGATGAAGATACTCCTCTGAGTGATGTAAGACTCTGCCTTGCAAATGTATTAAAAATTGAGCCAACCTTAAAGAAAATATTATCGATTTCAGATCCGGCTGCGTATAAAGAAGTTCAAGATGATAGATTAGGATTAGCAAATGTTATAAAAAAGTTAGGCATGAACCCTAACAGCAAGAAATTGGATGCTTCGCCGGACACATATAAAAACAGTTCAGATTATATGGAGCATATTTCACGTGCATACAGCCTTAGAAATAGCGAAGCTCATTTATATGAGAATTGGAATAGACGCGATATTTTTCTGAATTTGGACAGTGTTCTTATTACGTGGATTCGTGCAGTAAAAGTGAATAAGAAGGCGATTTCTGCTCATATAGAGAATACAGTTAATATCTCTGAATATGCAATAGAAGAATACCTTAAGTCAATTGTGGATGAATTCAAAGAGAGAATGAAGAGATTTATTCATATTCGAGGGGAAGAAAATCTTGAACTTATTGGTGGAATAGCTGTTGAGCAGGCAAATGATAAAGAGGATGATAATGTTTCATTGAGAAAAGGGACTGTCGATTCTCTAAGAAAGAAATCTGTTCCTGAGAGAAGAATGATTCTTTGGGGTGAAGCAGGAATAGGAAAGAGTACAACACTTGAGTATTTGGCTTATTCAGATGCTCAAGCGAGGTTAAAGGATAAGAGCGAATGCATTCCAATCATTTTTGTGCTGGGATTAATGCTTGATGGTAATTATTCTATTAAGCAGTATATCTGTGACAAATTGAAGGTTGATATGGAGGAATGCGAAAAATTGCTTTCTGCTGGAAAGATTAATTTGTTTTTGGATGGGCTAAATGAAATACCTACAGGTGGAGTAGTAACTAATCTTAAGACCGTACGTATGAGAGAAATCCGACAGTTGATGAAGGCATATCCTAAGACATTTATTATCATAACGAACCGGCCACAGGATAGTAGGGATTTTGATAGCATTCCAATTTTTAATTTACAGAAATTGAATGATGAAGAAATAAAGCTTTTTATAGAGAAAAATATGTCGGACAATGCTCTTAAAAATATGATTGAGAAGGCATTATCAGATGACAGAAATTTCAGAAAAATAATAAGAACCCCACTTATTTTATCTCGATTAGTTGCTACTGTTAAATATTCGAAAAGAATACCAAAGAGTGAGGGAGAAATAATAGCACAGTTTTTACGGTGCTTATTTGAGCGCGAAAAGAATGAAAAGTTGGACGAGAGACTTGATATTCAAAAAATGACATACCTTTTGAGAGGAATTGCATTTGAAAGTCTCGAAAATAAAGAAGCCAATGCAGGAATAACAGAAGCAGAAATTCTCGGCTACTGTTCAAAAGCAATGTCAACATATAAGTTTGAGTACGATGCTTTATATGCGATAAGTATGATGGTTCAACTTGGAATAATGGAAAAACGAGAGAATGTTTATGTATTTTCTCATCAAGCATATCAGGATTATTATTATGGCCTTGAAGAATTGGCGGTACTCCAAATATGAAGTTAAACAGAAATGAGTTTAGAAAGAAATGTTCTGAAGAAAAGTACTATGAAGCTTTAAAGTATATGTCGCATACATTGACGGGCAAAGATAGACTTTATTTTATTAAGCAGATATGTAAATGCAACATTTACTTGGGAGCAATCTGCGCTACAACATGCGAATATGATAGAGAAATCGATAAATATATTCGTACTACACTTAATGAATTCTTCCAGGAAAAGCAGATTAATTATCATGATAAACAAACTGGACAAACATATTCCTATAATAAGACAGTCAGCAAAATAGAGGTAGAAAGATTTTTGTTGGCATCTTATGAGATAGGCAATTTCAAAGCAGTAATATGGGCGATTCACCACTACGATATCAATGCTAATTCGTTGCTCAAGTTATCACAAAAGCTTTCTGAAGAAGAATATATTGAATTCCTGATTGCTGTTAGCAAATCAGCAAATAGCAATAAAATGATGAATCTCTGCCGCTCTAGAACAGTACCTGCTCAAAAGAATAACGAGAAGGCAAAGAGATTACTTAAATTTTATTGGTACGAAAATAGACAGATTTTTACTTATCTGGCGGACTCATTTGGCTGGCTCCCAGATCTTGACAGCAATAAAAAGTATGGTGAAATGATCTATGCTAAATGCTTTGAGGGCTCGGAAAATTCTACTGTATTCAATAATGTAATAATTAATGCTATTGATGTAAATTATCGTGAAGGATTAGAGCGTCTTTTTAGAATTATTGATCGTTATGGAAGTCAGGAAGTGAAGAAGAATTTATACATTCTTTTTTATTTGAAATTACAAAATCGATTTCCGGTATATAAGACGGACTATAAAGCACTCGCACGTGTCGATGAAATCGACAGGAGAGAAATCCATATAGGCGCAAAAACTATTCAAACATTATTAAATACAAATGCGTCATCGTGGATTAATATTTTTGAACTAGTTTATTCTTTCCCTAAAATGGAAGAAATAAATGTGGTGTCTATAAAGGGTGATGAAAAGAGGAAAATTAGTCGAAATGTATATCCGTTAAATAGATATTTGGAAGAATATCCGACTACACCAATCCAAAAAGTAGTGTACACCTATTTCAATTCTATTTATGGACAAACGGTGTACTTAGATGATTTTGTGATGCTAGTTTCAGAATTGTGTAAGGTCACAATAGCTGATGTTTGCAAAGAGATTAGTGATTATAAGTTGATTGGCCATGTAGTGCAGAGCGGAGCAATATCATATTTTAAAGCAGATAGGATAATGATTAATAGGCCATGTTCTACAGATAGGACGCAAATCGGAAAAAACTATTATTTAAAAATAGACGATTATGATTATATCACCCGACGTTTTTATGTCTCGGTTATGGATGAAGTAAAAAAATAGTTCATGAAGTGAGTGTGCTGTATTTTTTGATGGTATTTAGATAAATAAGCATGAAGCGGAAAGGAGGTAGCTGTGCAGTTAGGATGGATTGATTTTTCAAAAGATGAAAGAAATAAAGTTTTAAATGTTATTCACTTGCTGGATGAGCCAGGTGCTGTAGATGAACTTGGTATTGGTGCAATAAGAGATGCTTTTGCAGATTATTTCTTCCCAGGCACATCTACGGTCCAGACGCGAGCAAAATATTTTTTGATAGTTCCATATGTTCTTAAAGAAGCCGGTAGCGGAATGTATGGTAATGACTTGAACACAATTCTAAGGAAAATTGATAATGAAGAAAGAATGTGTCGAGATATATTAATACAAACCAGCTCAGATGGTGTAATTGGAAGCTTGGTTCCTAAATCGTGGGTGCTTAGAACTCCGTCAAATATCTATTGGGCTGGAATCAAGAAAATGGGTATATTCAAAGCAGAAGATTTATCTGTTAAGGAGTATGTCCGTCAGAGTGTGATTCAAAGAACACTAAAGCAGGCCAAGGCCTATGGAAATAGAGACAAGGAAGCTGAAGAAAACGAAAAGGATGATATCGATGCAGGCGATATTTCGGCATTTCAGTTTTGGAGTCTGGGAGATACATATCAGAAAGATTGGAGAAAGAATCTTACAATAGAGCTACTTCCACAGGAAGCAGCTTTTTTGAAGATGCAAATAATTACTAATCAAAGGACATCTTTGTTTGCTTACATTCTTAAGCATAATATATCGCTCGATAAGTATGTTTCTTTTGGAGCACTTTCAGCGGACTTAGGAGACGCTGTAGGACCCGAATTAGAATATATGATGAAGCTTGCGAATGATTTTAATAATCTGGTTTCAATGCTTACCACTAGATATAACCTTATTGTGTCACAGGGAAAGAATGAAACCGCGATTGATAGATGGGATGATTTGTCGAAAGATATCATGAGGAGAAGTGATGTCGATTTAAAGGCTGTATTCGAAAGGCTGCATATAAAGAATATGAGCCTTCGTGTGTTTTTGATGAATGCTCAAGAAGCATTTAAGGCGGGAAACATCGATAGAGTTGACGAGCTTATCATTAATAGAGAAGTAAGACTAAAGGGGATTAACAGGGCAAAAACAAAAAGAGCTGGTGAATATCCAAGTCAAAGTTGGATAGGATCTTACATGCTTGATTACAGATATAGCCCTGCAAAAAGGATTATAAACGATATTATGAATGCGGAGGTGAAGAAAGATGTTTAAGCCTACTTCCGCTAAAGACAGGATAAATTATGGAGAGGTATTGATGCCTCCTGTGGGATTCCATTTGGAAAAGGCAATAGGTACTTCTTATTCACTTGATCTTGAGACTTTGACAGCTGTTTCAATCTCTCTTGGATTAATCGAGGACACCGATAGCGAGTTGATTTCTAATCCTATCAGTATGCTCAATGCACTTCAAAAAGTGTCAGATAGGATAACTGTATTTTGTGAGGCTGGTCAGATTAAAATGCCGGCTAAAGCGAATGCACTGTGCTTAATGCTTGAGAAAATGGTTGTGCCCGTAAAACTTCCATACGACAAAAAGATTAACAGATATCCAGCATTTCATCCGAAAATGTGGATGCTAGAATACGCAAATCAGGATGGAGTTAAAAGTTATCGTTTTGTTGTAATGAGCAGAAATATGACATTTGACCATAGCTGGGATATTGCATGCTCAATGGAAGGATCTGTTACCTCAGAGCCGGCGGAGAAATCGCAGCCTATTATTGATTTTTTATTATTCCTTAAGAAGCAATTGAATAGGGAACTTGCCAATTATAGAAGACAAAGTAAAGACCTGTCTTATTTTATAAAGGCTTTGGAATATATAAAGTTTGTAACAGATGAGAGGTTTTCAAACTATAGCATATATCCATTGGGAATTGGAACTGCAGGTTATAAGATGGCCGACGATGCTCTTTTTACAGAAAACTTCCATGAGTTAGTTGTGATGTCACCATTTTTAACAGGCTCAGTTATTGCTGAATTAAATAAAGATTGGAAGACACTTACCGGAACAAGCAGAGTACTTATAACAAGAAGGTCAGAACTTCCAAAGATAGCAGATATGCAGGCAAGTAACTTTGATGTCTATGTTATGAAAGATGACATTGTTGATGGGGAAGATGCAATTTCTGATGGTGAGAATGCATCGGATGATGAGCCTAGTAAGCAGGATATTCATGCAAAAATCTTTATTCGGAAGAAATATAATGCAGTGGATTTATACCTTGGGTCAATGAATGCTTCTTTTGCAGCAATTAATTCTAATATTGAATTGGTTCTTAAGTTGCAAACCAAGAACAGTGTCTTGAATGGAGATAAATTCCTGGATGACATTATGGGAGAAGATAGGGATCAGAAGAAGAATCCATTTGAATTAGTTAATCCAGAGAAAACTGCTATACAAGATACCACATCGGCTCAAGATAAGGTTGAACAGATAATAAAGAAAATATGCAGATTTAAGATGAGTGCTGTAGCTGTTCCATGTGAAGACAGATATGATGTCAAATTAACTGTAGGAATAGATGATAAGTTAGATGGCGTTAGAATAAGGCCTCTTTCAAGTAATAAAGAAAGTGAGCTTCTGCCTGAAATAGAGTTTTTATCGCTTGGTATCTTACAGCTTTCGGAATTTTATGTGCTATCTGTAACTGTTGATGATTGTACTCTAGAGCGAGTTATTATGATACCAACTTCTGGACTTCCAGAAGGAAGAGAAACAGAAATAGTAAAAAGTGTCGTTAAAGATAAAAAATCATTTATAGAGTATGTAGCATTTGTTTTGGGCGATGACTATGTTCAGTCGTTCCTTGAAAATAAAAAATCTACCGGTGCTTCTGGGGAATGGGATGCAGGAAATGCTATGCCAGCAGTGTATGAAAAGATGTTAAAGACTTCCTTATCTGATCCAGGCAGATTAAGTGAAATACAGTATATAACAAGAATTGTAGAGGAGGAAGATATTATTCCTCCTGAGTTTAGAGAAATGTACCAGGTATTCTGTGATACTTTGGGAATTAAGTAGGTGTGCTAAGTGGGACTAGGACAAGATCTTCGTAAAATTGAAGAAAAAACTATGGCCCAGCTCAAAGACTTTCAATGTGCAACTGTTGAAAGAATCGATGAGCTTTTTCGTCGTGGGCAAAATAGAGTTCTAGTTGCGGATGAAGTAGGTTTGGGAAAGACATTGATTGCCAGAGGTGCAATTGCCAAAACTGCTTTAATCCAATATGAAGCCCACGATGACCTATTCAAGATAGTATATATCTGTTCAAATCAGGTTATTGCGAATCAGAATATTAGAAAACTTGATGTATTTAATATTAGACCTGATGGAAGTGCCGGTGATGCAAGACTGTCTATGCAGCATTTAAAAATTGCAGAGCAAGAGTATACAGCAAAACAGAATGGTGCTTATGCTCAGTTAATTCCGCTTACGCCTACAACCTCTTTTAGTATGACCAATGGTGGAGGCACAAAAGAAGAACGAGCTCTTATGTTTGCGATTCTTAAGCGTATTCCTGTTTTTGCTGAGCACCTTGACGAGATGAGTGCTTTTATTTCTCAAGGAGTAAACTGGTGGGACTGGCATGTAAATGAGTACAGCAAAAAAATACAGGCATTATCAGATGGAAATACCGGCTATCCGGATAATGTTATAGAAAAAATAATTGAGTTCGATAAGAAACATCACATATTTGATGTGGTAATCAAGCATGTAACGGAGATTGGAAATGAAGAGGTTTTGTCAGAGTCAAACAATTCTGTATTAATGAAACTTCGTAGGATGTTTGCAGAAATAAGTGTTGATATGCTACAGCCAGATCTTGTTATCATGGATGAGTTTCAGAGATTCAAATATTTGATTGATTCTGAAGCACAGGAAACCGAGACCGGAGTTATTGCAAGAAAGTTCTTTGAAACAGAGAATCTGAAAGTGCTTCTTTTGTCTGCAACACCATACAAGTTGTATTCAACGATGGAGGAAATTGAAGAAGCAGATAAACCGGATGAATATTATAAAGAGTTCTTTCAGGTTATCGAGTTTTTAATAAATGATAAGGATAAGATGGAGCATTTTACAGAAGTGTGGTCCAATTATTCTATTGCGTTAAGAGAAGTAATACAAGGTGATGCTGCGGTATTGAGCCTGAAGAAAAAGGCTGAAGATGAGATGTATGATCTTATGTGTCGTACTGAGAGAATATCCGTAATGGAGTCAGGGGATTACATTGATGATAGTAGCGTACATAATTCACTTGCTATTTCCGCTGGTGATATTCATACATTTTTGGACATGGGTAAGCTATTAAAAGATATCGGAGACGAGAGATCTTTGCTAGTTGATTATGCAAAAAGTACTCCTTACCTAATGTCATATATGAATCATTATAAAGTAAAGGAAAGAACAGAAAAATATTTCAAGAAAAATCCAGATGATTTATCAAAGGCAAAAGGAAAATATCTGTGGATAAATAGAAACTTGTTAGAGCACTATGATGAAATACCAGCTAATAATGCAAGACTTGAAGAGCTGAAAAGACAGATTTTCCAAAACAAATCAGAACTTTATATGTGGGTTCCTCCTTCAAGACCGTACTATGGGTTGGAAGGTGTTTATAAAGATAGTAAGGGCTTTTCTAAGATATTAGTCTTTTCTGCGTGGGAGATGGTTCCTAAAATGATTGGAAGCATGATTTCGTATGAAGAAGAACGCAGAACTGTAGGTGTATTATCAAATGATGAAAGCCTAAAATCAACAAATA
Organism: Lachnospiraceae bacterium; assembly: GCA_030523345.1. GTDB lineage: Bacteria > Bacillota > Clostridia > Lachnospirales > Lachnospiraceae > UBA2868. Next base: position 4,343 of record JAUNIR010000007.1, on the reverse strand, counting down.
ATACATATTTTACAGAAGCAAAACTTCGATACCCGGCTGCAAGACTTCGATTTAATGTATCAAATGGTGAGCCAAGAGGAATGTATATGTTCTGCTTAATGTATCCTTCAGAGACATTGGCGGAAGCATATCATCCTATTGAATATATGAATGCGGGATATACACTTGCAGAAATTAGGAAAGAACTGACTGATAAGTTTGATACTTTGCTTGAACCAATTATTGAAAAATATGAGCATGAGTCGGTTCGTGATGATAAAAGATGGTATTACATAGCGCCAGCTCTTTTAGATGGAGTAGAGTATGTTAATAGGTGGATTAATGTGATGCTTAATGCGGATGCTGACGCAGATGATACAACAGAGGACGCAGGAACTTCTGGTATTATGGCACATATCAGAAAGATGAGTTCATTTATTAATAATATTGATAATGAGCTAGGAAGAGTACCAGAGGATCTTGCTGAAGTAATAGCAGATATGGCCATCGGTTCTTTTGCTGTATGTGCATTCAGAGCGAATGGTGGGGACCTTAGAAGAGCATCTGAGCTAGCGAAGGTGTTTGTAAACAGATTTAATTCTAATGAGGCAACAGCCGCAGTAATGCTTTCATATAGTGATGATGAATCAGCAGATGGTGATGGCCACTGGAGAAATGTTCTCAGATATTGTTGCGATGGCGGCTTTGGTGCAATGTTGGATGAGTATGTGCATATGGTTTCTGAAGGTGCCGGCTTCGGCATGTCAGAAGACAAGAACCGCCAGGTTCATGAGACCATGATTGATGCATTAAAAATTCATTCTGCCAGCTATGCTGTAGATACATATCCTTCATTCAAAAAGCGTATGAAGGGCGAGAAGTATCAGAGAACTTATATGCGTTCACATTATGCCGTTGGATTTACAAAGAGCGAAGGATCTGAAGCTAAAAATGTTGATCGTAAAGATAGTATTAGAAATGCGTTTAATAGTCCGATGAGACCATTTGTGTTGGCCACAACATCAATCGGCCAGGAAGGATTGGATTTCCATCAATATTGTAGAAAGATAATGCATTGGAATCTTCCAAGCAATCCAATTGACCTTGAGCAACGAGAAGGACGTATTAATCGATATAAATGTTTGGCAATCAGACAGGATATTGCGCAGCGCTTTGATGATAGAGAATTTGAGGCTGATGTATGGCAGGAATTATTTGTAATGGCCGCTGACGAGATACGTCAAAATGGTCAGTCTGAATTGGTTCCATATTGGTGTTTAGGAAAGAACCAACAGGTAAAAATTGAACGTATAATTCCAATGTATCCGGTAAGTAAGGATGAGGTTAACTACCAGCGACTTATTAAAGTTTTGTCGTTATATCGACTTACAATGGGGCAGGCAAGGCAGGAAGAACTTGTCAATTATATTCTTGAAAACGGATTTGATGATAAAGAGTATTTGCAGAATTTGTTTATTAATCTTAGTCCGTATATAAGAACTGATGAGGCTTGGAGAATTAAGATGGGAGAAAGAAAACCTGTCATAGTTCAAAAGAAAAAATCAGACCGTCAGAATAAGATTGAACAGTTACAGAATCAGTTGGTAGCTGAAAAAGAGAAAATGTCAGTTTTGCTTGTTGAAAAAACATCGTTGCCAGTTGTTGAAACTGTTGGAATGATTGTGAGGCACAAAAGCTGGGGTGAAGGAATCGTTACAGCATGCGATGGTACACATATCACTGTCGATTTACCGGTTGGGGAGAAGACTTTCCAGATGCCAATGGTGTTTGAGAAGGGGTTTCTAATTCCATCGCAGGAGGATTATCTTGACAATGTAGCAAAGCATCAAGCGGTTGATGCAAAAATTAGTGAACTGCAGGAGATAATTGATTCTTTAGAACAGCAATTAAGTAAGCTGGCGATATAGAAGAGGAATAATAATGGCAACTACAAAAGGATTTTCTGTACAGCAGCAGAGGGACATAAGGTCAGACATAGTACAAAAATATAATGAAATTAATACTAAGTTGAATGAAGGAAATGTTCGTGAGTCACGAGATGTATTCATTGAAAAATTCATCCTTTGTGAAACTTTGTATAAAATAGTTCTGAAAAAGTATCTGGTAATCAATAATAAATATACATCAGATGGTGCCATGAAAATTCAAATCAAGCAGGTTAAGGCAGCTTTGAAAAAAGCCGGATATACTGTAGATGATGATTTGATGGATAGGCTGTTCAGTGGAACAGGTATTTTCTCTCAGCGGGGAAGCAAATCTGCAAGATTACTACGGAATGGTATTGAACATGAAATGAATGTGAAGGATTTACAGGAAGTGGTAGACAGATACCAGAATCTGATAAGTGACATGGATACATTTTTAACATGGATCCAATTATAGTATTTTAATAATGAGACTAATAAAAGCGAAGCACAAGACCGTAATCTTGTGCTTCGTTTTTCTATGCTTGGGAATCCGCTAAAGATTTCTTTTTCATTTTATTACGGTAGCTTGCTCTTGACCTGGCAGCAGCATGAGCTTTCTGACATTCTGGTGAGGAGCAATAATACTGTGCTCCGTTAGGACGTTTTGGAAATACTTTTTTACAATGCTGGCAGAAGAAGTAGCTCTTGCTTTGAGATACTTCTTCGTAGTAATCCATATCATCATAGTCTATGTCATAGATATCATCATCGAATTCGAATTCTGCACCAGACTGTGGATCATCATCTATTATTTTTGAAAATCCAATCCAGGCAATATCAAAAACGGAATTAACATCAGGCATAATTCTGATTTTGCCTGTATCTGCATCACGTTTTAGGCGTGTGCGCATATCCGGGAACATATCTATAAGCGTATCCATAATTCTGTCATAATCGGCCAATGCTTTAGAGGCAAAATACTTCTTAAGTATCTTTTCGTTCTGTTTATCATCATCAGTGAGCTCAAGTCGTGGTTCAGGCTTAAAAGGTGTTGAATCTTTTATTCCAAGCAACTTGTTCATCTTTTCATAGTTGGCCTTTTGCTGTTTTGGAGTGCCTGGGTCAGCATACTTATATTGTTCAAAGAATGGATATGGCTTGAACAAATCCTCTGCGGTCACCATATAGTCATCATTATAAAGTTCGTATGCAGCTGTTGGCATATTGTGGTGAAGCATATCTATACAATAATAGAAAAGAAATGTCTTTCCCAGCTTTGCGAGGTCTCTTAAGAAATCATCAAGGGAGAATGTGGCATCTCTTTTAAGCATAGTACCTGCACCGGTAGCATCTTCTCCATAAATATCACTGAATACTTCTTCTATATTATAAGGATGTCCATTTTCACAACACCAATCTATAGCGGCCTTAGTAATCTCGGCCATGCTTTTCATACTCTGCATAGATATATAAAGACTGCATAGGCTGAAAAGCATTTCTTTTACAGACAAAGCTTTACCTACATTTATTTCAACAGAATCAAAATCACTGATATCAGGAAAAGCAATTCTTTCTGAATTTCTATATTCACATGAGTAATTCTTAAATATGACATTTCGGTATTTAATCTTTCCGACAATACCAACTTCTAAGTAGCTACCCATAAAACTTTCATAGTCCATTGTTGAACCTCCAATCGTTACTTTCTCACAGTCTATCTCACAGCGTGAGGTGTGACTGCATGTGAGATTAAGAGTATTATATAACCATACCCCGTACGATACAAGACCAAATCGTACTAAATGAAAAATTGAATAGCTCTTACTGAGAAGGTACGGACCGTGCGATGAGGGGTAAAACCGGAGCCGGCGAATTAGGTGACAACCTGGCGATGATCGAAAAGGATATGTAGGCGGGGAGAATATCAGAAGTTGAGTGCAGGGAATATGATACAGGAGGTTTTATAAAAATGGAAAAGACAACAATAAGTGTGCAGGAATTATCTGCACAGATGGGTATAAGTCTTCAGAAAGCTTATGAGCTTGTAAAGAGTCCGGGATTTCCCACGATTCGAGTTGGCACTAGAATTTTAGTTCCAGTTGAAGGGTATCGAAACTGGTTGTTAAAGCAGTCAGGTGATGATACGGAAGATGCTTCTAATTAAATAAGGAGGCGTTGGATGTATGTTGAATTTGAAATTGATGCCCATATGGGTAGTTTGGCGATATGAAGTTGTCAAAGGAAAAAAGACAAAAGTTCTTTATAGTGCAAAAACTGGAAATCGCTGCGGATGCAACTCTTCGTACTCCAATAGCTGGTGTAATTATCAAAAAGCAGTAGATGCTGTAGATACATTGAAGATGGACGGTATCGGTTTTGTTGTTCCTGACGGAGTAGCAGTAATCGATAGAGATCATATCAAGGATAATGACTCAT
>JAUNIR010000074.1 GCA_030523345.1 Lachnospiraceae bacterium | reverse complement strand
GATTCCTTACAAGAGATCCTAGAATGAAAGAGCGTAAGAAATACGGTCTCAAAGCAGCTCGTAGAGCACCACAGTTCTCAAAGAGATAATATGTGCTATATGCACTTATATGGAAAATCCTGTATTTTCAAGGGTTTCAGACTTGTTAAGATGTGCTCAGACTTGCTGAAAATTGTTCAACAAGTAGCATAAAAGTAGCACACAATAAGCAAAGTTATCAATAATAATAGACACCATTTGGTTAATCCGGATGGTGTCTTATTTATTTGTTTTTGGTTCTTTACAGATCTCGTTTATGGCATCGATCAGTACTTTGACATCCAGGTGGGTATAAACTTTTTCTGTCATGCTCATCGCACCTGAGTGACCTACAATCTTTTTAATCGTGGTATCCTGTACTCCTGCTTCTGACAGCAGTGATATACAGGTATGTCTGCAACAGTGTGGTGTACGGTCTATTTCAAGCTGTTCCATAAGTGGAGTAAAATAACTGTCATAGTAGTTTCGATATAGAAAGCGTAATCCGTCATCCGTATGAAGTAGATATTCACATTTCGGAGACGATTCATACCAGGCTCTGTAATATGGAAGAAGAGCATCTGCTATTGGAACCTTTCTTATTCCGTTCTCCGTCTTACTTGATATAACATCGAAATACTGTTCATCAAGATGGACATTCTCTTTTTTCAAATCCAAAAACTCGGATATTCTTGTTCCGTTATAAATTAGCATCAGCACAATTTGATAATATTTATCATCCTTCATTGTCCAGAGCTTTTCAATTTCTTCATTGCTAAACTTGTTTCTGTCATACTTGTTTGGATTTCTGTCCTTGTACTGAAGAATATCTACATATTCGGAATAGTTTTTCTGCACGATTTCATATTTCAAAGCGTAATCATACAGCTGGTTGAAGAGAATTTTTATCTTCTTTAATGTTGGATAGTTCTTGCCGCATGTATCGATAACCATCTGTAAATCATTCAGCTTGATATCTTTAAATGTCTTGTGCCACAAGACAGTACATGCATTGTAAGAAGCCTTGTATCCTTTTACATTTGAATCTGATATGGTTTTGAACTTCTTCTCGGACCAGTCTTTGTAGACTTCCTCAAATGTCATTTTTGATGAATTCAGGTCATATGGATTGTTGTTGTAGTTAGCTAGTAACTGCAGTGCTTCTGCTTTTGTTGCTGCATAGCCTATAATCGCATATTCCTGAACCTGTTTGTCAGTTTTCTTGTCATAACGCCATCCAACTGTTTTTCTTGCCGCGTATGGTCTGCGGCGCTTACCACTCATCTTTACGATACTTCCGTAACCGTTTGGTAATCTCAATTAAATTCCTCCTTTATTTCTTACTCGTAATGAGATTGAAACGCTTGTAGTAATCAATCAAGCGGTTTTCTTTATTAATCTGCATTACTGCATCTTCATGTGCTGTTCCCAATTCATTTTTGAATGTTTCCAGTGCCAAACACATATCTGTATTGTTTTCTGCAGGATCCTTTCCCTTAAAAACAATAGAGCATTCCCATTCTTCATCCATAGGTGGTTTTTTAACATCTACTTCAAAATGAAGATTTTTTACCTTTGAAAGATTAATGAGAAACTCGATTACATCAGATAAAGCGACCAGATTTTCTGATTTGCTTTTACCAACAAGGTCAGCCAGATTGATATCCAGTACAGATGAAAGACTTTCAAGAAGAGTAATATTCAAGTCTGTCTCGCCTTTCTCATACATTTGGACAGCACGGATTGATTTGCCGATGGCATCACCGAGCTGCTTCTGATTCATACCTTTGGCTTTTCTTGCTATTCTGATCTTTTCTCCGATTGCAATCAGTGTATTGTTGTTTTCCATATTCAACTCCTTTCAGTAACATGCAACAGTGTTGCGCCTTAATGAGATGATAGCATACATAAAATACGCAAGTCAAGTGCATAATTTTATATTTCACTATTGACATATGCAAAAATATTGCATATAGTAAATGTGCAACCAAATTGCAGAGCCATTAAGCTTATTAGAGAAATATGAAAGAGGGTTGCAGATTTTATACGCAAAATATGGAAGGAAGGAGGCTTGTTAGTGGGGAATGATATTGCGTATGTAAATCATCCAGAATTCACGGGAAGAAATGTTCCGATTAAAGAGATTGCAAAAGCGATGGGAAAAGATCCTATGTATGTACGGTTAGGAATACAACAGGGAGTATTAAAATTTGGAATAGCAATAAAGGTTGGAACATCAAATGAATTTAGCTATTATTGTTCGGATAAATTAGTTTGGGAGCAAACGGGATACTTTAATCCGAATGCAGCAATTGCTTAGAAGGGAAGATTACATCAATGGAACAAAACAAAATAATTAATCCGGATAAGCAGACATCGTTTAAGGATGTAACACTAAACGAATTACTTGATACTGTTTATCCACCAAAGACCCCAGTGATTGAGGGGCTGTTATATGCGGGGACCTACCTTTTTGTAGGAGCCCCAAAGATTGGAAAGTCATTTTTAATGGCACAGCTTGGAATCCATGTTTCAAAAGGAATTCCATTATGGGACTACAAGGTAAATAAGGGAGATGTGTTGTACCTGGCACTTGAAGACGATTATTCAAGACTTCAGAAAAGAATATCACAGATGTATGGAGTGGAAGGATCTGATAATTTTCATCTTGTGACAGAGGCACCAGCCTTAAGTGAAGGATTAGATGCACAACTTGAAATGTTCTTAAAGGAATATCCGGAATGCAAACTTATCATTATTGATACATTACAGAAAGTAAGAAAATGTGGCGGAGAAGCTTACAGTTACTCTAGCGATTATGAAATAATATCAAAATTGAAAAGTTTCAGTGACAGATTCAATATCTGCTTGCTAGTAGTTCATCATACAAGAAAGATGGAAGCAGCGGATACCTTTGATATGATATCTGGAACGAATGGATTGCTTGGTGCCGCAGATGGTGCATTCATATTACATAAGAAAAAACGAACTGATAAAGAAGCTGTTATGGCAGTGGTTGGAAGAGACCAGCAAGACCAGGAAATAACATTGGAGTTCGATTTGGAATTCTGTAAATGGAATTTTATAAAATCTGAGACAGAGTTGTGGAAACCAAAACCTGATGAACTACTTGAAAAAATCTCACAGATTTTTATAGATGAAGTAAAAGAGTGGCAGGGAACTTCAACACAGCTGCTGGATTTGCTAGATGGTGTAGATATGAAACCAAATGCACTTACAAGAAAACTGAATATATCGGTTGACAGACTTTATAACGAATATGGAATAAGTTATGAAACAAGTCGCAACCATGATGGACGATATGTCATATTGAAAAAGAAATAAGCTCGGTGACGATAAGTGACGATAGTGACGGTAAATCATAGCGCGCGCCGCTAATGAAAATATCGTCACAATCGACACAGTCGACACGCAAAACAATATTCTTATAAAGAAAGGATAGATAAAATGGGAAGAATACAAATTTCTCAGGAGCTTTTTATAGATTTAATCAGATATTTTGTATTAGAGGATTACAACTATTTTGAAAATATCAAGAAGGCTCTGGAGAAGAAAACTGATTCAATGTTAAAGCGAGAGTATTATACAAAATACAAAACAGCTCCTTCGGAAAAAGAGCGTGAAGAAGCCAGACAGAAGTACCTGGATATGTGTGGAATACCGGAAAGCTTCAGATGGTAATTTCCCTCTTGTTGGTTTATACAGGAGCGTGGCACGCACCTGTTATTAAATAATTAACAGGAACGATAATATGGAAAAATTGAAAATAGTCAACGTGGATGCAAAGTGAAGGTTTATAAGCCTCGCAGAGCGAAATACACCCATTGCACAAATTGCCATTTGTTCAATAGTATTTCGTGATTGCATCAAGCTTAACTTTCTTTGTTACCACAAAAGAAAGGAGGTGAGAATTATACCAAGACATACATTTGCGAGATTATATAAGATACCCGATTTGAAAGGAAAGATAGATTATATAAGTAATCCACAAAGGCAGGAGCATCTGTTTGCAACATATGATACTGCAGTTGATGAAAGATTTTGGGATTACCTTGCTGGAGAAAATCAGAAAGATTTCATGGCTTCTGGAGCAAGTGGAAAATGCATTGAAGCAAGAGAGTGGGTGATTGCATTACCTGAATCGTTTAAGGAATATGATCCCCAGTTGTTGCTAAAGCTATTCGTTGACAGATTTGTTTCTGAGTATGGATTAAACTGTAGTGCAGCTCTTCATCTTAATAAGGCTAAAACAAATTATCACATTCATATGATATTTAGCGAAAGAAAGTCATTGGATAAAACAGATGTAAAGGTAGCAACAAGAGCAAGATATTATGATGAGAATGGAAAATATCACAGAATCAAAAAAGACGTATTGGATGAAAATGGTAATTTGAGAAAAGGGTGCTATGTAATAAAAAAGGGTGAAACATATGATGTAAATTTCTTTGCACCTAAAGAAGAATTTGTTAAGTCCAGTCAGTTTGTTGCAGATGTGAAAGCAATGTACACGGAAATGATAAATGCTCTAGTGAAAGATGAAAAAGAGAAACTGACAGTGTTTGATTCCAATGGACCTTATCTGGCAACAAAGAAGATTGGAAAAAATAATCCAATGATGGATGAGATAAAGGCTGACAATGATAAGAGGATGGAATGGAACAGGACCGTTGATGAGGCAAGAGTTAGTGGAATTGCTGAAGATGATGTGATAGCTGTTAAGAAAGAGCAGATTGATGATAAGATAGTATCTTCAATTAGAAAATTTGGAAACAGACCAGAAAAACTAGGCACAATCTTAAAGCAGGCAATAGCAATTCTTAAGGATAAGATCAATTTGAATAGGTTCAAAGAAAAGACAGAAATAAAAGTTGATCTTAAAGAATGGAACAGTATGCAGCAAACATACAAAAAGCTGGTTGATATTAAAAAGCAAATAATATATTTTGACGAAAAGATAGAATATAAACAGAAGCGAATGAGTGAACTTCCAGCGATAGGATATAAAAAATTCAAAATAACACTTATAAAAGAAGAGGCTGAACTGATTGTAAAGAGACAAAGCAAGTCCCAAGAACTTGGAGAGATAATCAAGAATGCAGGCTATAAAAATGTAAGTAGTTTTATGAAAGCGTATGAAAAAGCTCGAAAAACTGTTGAAGAGTATAGCAGTAATTCCGAAACAGATAAAAAGGAAAGCGTTGTTGCAAAGCTGAAGTCTTATGAGGCAGAGGCAAAAACAGGTAAAAAGGAGAATATTCATAAAACAGAGGAACGCTAAAGAGAGCCGGGGAATAGAAATGTTCCCTGGCTTTATTATTTGTAGTATAGATGCTGTGTTATAATGCAGATAAAGAATTGTATTATTATGAGATAAACGTGAGAAAACACAGTAAATAAGCTATGTCACCAATATGGTAACACGCTTTTCTAGGGTGGTGCTTGGAATTAATCGGTTCAGTAGAGATAATGGAACTGAGCTTAGGGGCATATTAACATTGAAGGGAGCCGATTTAGCATACTCTGTTAGAGATGATTGATAAATACATAGTTGAACTAGACAAGCTTATTCAGGCATGTATTGAATATTGTGACAGCATTTTTGATGATTGGATATATATAATAGTGAAGTAATAAGTCAATATGGATGTTAATTTATCATTGCAAAAAAGGGAATGTGGGCATTTGAATTAGTAATAGAACATGAACATTCGGATGTTGTATCGCTATTTGTTAAACAATTACTTTGATATTGTGGTAACATAGTTCTATAAACATATTTATATAATCTAATATCATTGTTTATTATTGTACGCTAACTAAATTATTATGCTATTGAGGATTATAGGAAGAACTATGTACGATAAAGCTACAATTCAGATACTTTTTAGATTCAGTCAGATTCCAATAACGGTATATGACCTTGATTGGAATCAGCTGATGAGTGCTCCATCCAATCTTATTGAACCAGGAAAGTATGAGAGGAATATTTTTGAGAAACTACAAACCGAATTAATCACGAATGATCATTGCTTCTTGCCATATCAAGAGATGGTGCCAATTGGCATTGGAGGATGTACAGATGGTACTATGTACTATGTATTGGGACCTGTGGCATATGGGAGAACCGATGATTTTATGTGCAGACAGTTTATCAAGAAGAATTCGATAAGAGAGTGTTATAAATCTCAACTAGAGTCGGTGTATTCTCTCATCGAATACTTTATTGGAAGAAAGCTGGAGGACTATACAGGTGATACTGTGAAAGAGAGTCTTATTACAAATGAGGCTATTCGTCAAATTGATAACTTTGATCAGAATCATTCCTTCAGGGATGAATTGACGTGGTTTGAGCATATTACTAATGGAGACTATGAATATATGGATAATCATGTATTCTCTACTACCACTTCTCACCCTGTTATTTTGGATAATCTTATGAAGAATGAGGAATACATTACAGCCATTAGTATTTCGCTTGCTGCTAGGGCGGCTATATCGGGAGGGGTATCTTCGTCGGAGGGATTTCTCAATAACGATATTTTTCTTAAGAGGCTTTCTGAGTGTAGGAATGTCCAAGAAGTAATAAATCTAAAAAAAGAAAGTCAGGTATACTTTGCAAAGCTTGTTGCAAATAACAAGAAGAAAAATGCAATGAATATCTATGTAGAGAAGGCAAAAAAATATATTGAGACCAATAGATTTAAACAGGTAAAAATTGAGGATGTTGCCAGAGAGGTTGGGCTTTCAAAGAACTATTTGCAAAAACTTTTTAAGAGCAATGAGGGGGTATCCATCAGTGAATATATTTCAGATGTTAAGATAGAGGCTGCCTGTAATATGCTCAAATATTCTGATAGGAAAATTCGAGACATAGCGGAGTACCTTCACTATGGGAGCATCAGTCATTTTAGCGTTGCTTTCCGTAATAAAATGAATATATCCCCTAAAGAATATAGGGATAGAAATAGACGAATCACATTTTTATAAAATATGCTATAGAATGAACAGCTTATGTGTTGTTCATTCTTTTTTTTACAAATATATCCTAAATCGTAAAACAATCCACCAAAATCATAAAAACATTTATTGCGTTTTTTACCTAATATATGTTCGAAGTCATAGAACAGGTGCGAAAGACTATCTGATAAATTTGACGTCGTTTATTAGACTGGTCTTTATGCATCAAGAAATGGGAAGGAGATTGTGAGAGTTGAAAATTTATGTAGATGCAAAAACAACTTATCAGGGTAACGGAAGTAAAGAATCTCCATTTAAAACCATTAATGCTGCGGCGCAGATTGCAGTAGCTGGTGATGAAGTACTTGTTGCTCCAGGTGTGTATCGTGAGGCTGTAGACCCTCTCAACGCAGGAAGTGAGGATAACAGGATTGTTTATCGTTCTGTCGTACCTAATGGAGCAATTATTACAGGTGCTGAGAAGGTTGATAATTGGGAGAAATACGAAGGCACAACCTGGGTAGCCAAAATAAATAATGGAGTATTTGGAAACTTCAACCCATATAAAGAGATAGTATTTGGTGATTGGTATCTTTCACCACGTAATCCTGAGACTGGAGAGTTCATGGATTACCATAGAGGCGCGGTATTCATGAATGATCGCCAGTTATATGAAACATTAACTTTAGAGGATTGTATTAAGGGTGAAAAGTCTGAGGTATCCTGGGAACCTGAACATTCAGTATACAAATGGTACACAGTTCAGGATAAGGATGAAACAGTAATTTATGCTAACTTCCAGGATAAGAATCCAAATGAAGAAAATGTTGAGATCTTAGTTAGAAAAAATTGTTTCTGGCCTTCTAAAAAAGGTATTGGATATATCACAGTAAGTGGCTTTGAAATCAATAAAGCAGCTACTAACTGGGCTCCGCCAGCAGCCTACCAGGAGGGGATGATTGGTCCGCACTGGAGTAAAGGCTGGGTCATTGAGGACTGTGAGATATGGGGAAGTCGTTGTTGTGGTATATCTCTTGGTAATTATCATCAGACAGAAAAGGATAATGATAACTACTTCTCACATAAGCATATAAAGAGCCCAACACAGATGGAGAGAGATGCAGTGTGCATAGCCCAGTATGACGGATGGACTAAGGAAACAGTTGGTTCGCATATAATCCGTCGCTGTCACGTTCACGATTGTGGTCAGGCGGGCATAGTAGGACGTATGGGTGGTGTGTTCTCAATTATCGAGGATAACGATATACACCATAACAATATAACTAAGGAACTTGAAGGGGCCGAAATTGGTGGAATTAAACTGCATGCAGCAATTGATGTAACTTTCCGAAGAAATCACATCCATCATAATACAATCGGTATATGGATTGACTGGGAAGCACAAGGGACAAGAATTACACAGAATTTATTCCATGATAACTTCCTTCCAGACAATGTTCCAATGAAGGAAATTGGAATGGGATATGGGGAGGATTTATTTATTGAGATTGGTCATGGACCTGTACTTGTTGATAATAACCTACTTCTTTCAAGAACAGCTATCCGCTGGGCTACGCAGGGTGTGGCGCTTGTACATAACCTAATCCTGGGTTCGTTTAGTGTAGTTGGCGGAGGAACAGACATGATAGCTCATGGAAAGAATCAGCCACGTTATACACCATATCATATGCGTCATCGCACAGAGGTTGCAGGGTTTATGACTGTACTGCATGGTGATAATAGAATCTATAACAACATCATTGTGCAAAAGTGGAATCCACTTGAGCGAATCGATGATCCATCAGCTATTAGAGAGAACGAGAGACTTGAAAATGGTACCTTCTGGTTTGATGAATATCCAACTTATGATGAATGGATTAGTAAGTTTAGAATAGGCGAAAGAGTTGACTGGATGAGTATGCGTCAGATGATTCCAGTGCATTTCGAATCCCTTCCAGTATGGATTGATGGAAATGCTTATTTTAATGGTGCAAAAGCATGGAACAGGGAGCAGAACAAGTTAGTTGATACTGAGAACGAGGTGTTTGTAAATCTTATAGAGAAAGATGGCAAATATACAGTAGAAACTAATGTTTATAAGTTCCTTAAGGAGTTCCAAAACGGAATCATTAACTCGGATATCTTAGGCGAAGCCTTTGAACCAGAGCAGAGATATGAGAATCCAGACGGAACAGATATCATTTTTGATGAAGATTACTTTGGAAATCATAGAGGTATTGCAACAATACCTGGGCCGGTTGCAGCTGGCGAAGAATTAACAGAATTTGTTTGGTAGACTACATATATTAAAGGAGATTAACCATGAATAACGAAAGATTACCTTTATGGCGAAAAATAGGTTACGGTATGGGTGATGCAGGTGCTAACTTCTGCTGGACCTTTATTGCAGCATTTATCATGATTTACTGTACAAATACACTTGGTGTAAGTGCAGCAGTTATTGGATCACTTATGATGTTTTCTAAGATTCTTGATGGCGTTTCAGACGTTGTTATGGGAAGAATTATTGATAGAACACACAGCAAGCTTGGTAAGGCTAGATTCTGGTACTTAGTAAGTATCTTACCACTTGCAATTTTTACATTTCTTATTTTTAATGTACCTACAAGTCTCTCAGATAATGGGAAGTGCTGGTATGTATTTATCATGTACACAGTTGTTGGTGCCGTATTCTACACAGCTAACAATGTTGCGTATTCATCAATGACAGCTCTATGTACAAAAGATCCTGAGGACAGAGTGCAGATGGGAAGTTATCGTTTTGTATGTGCTATTGCTGCAGTACTTATAATTTCATCATTCACAACAGGTCTTGTTGAGAAGTTTGGTGGTGGACAGCAGGGTTGGACAGCAGTTTCACTTATCTACGCTATTGTTACAGCAGTATGCTTATTAATCCCATTCTTTAGTGTTAAAGAACTTCCACAGGACGATACAGCTGAGGAAACAAAGAAGCAGGAAAAGGGAGAAATTTTCAAGGATCTTGCTTGTTTAGTTAAAAATAAATATTTTATTTTAATCCTTATAATGTACATTTGTATGTATATCATGAGTGGTGTTATGAGCGGTATGGGCGTTTACTTTGCAACATATCAGTTAAAGGATGCTTCATTACTTGGTGTTCTAAATATGGCTAATAGATTTCCATTCATCGTTGCACTTCCACTGGTACCATATATTACTGCTAAGTTTGGTATGAGAAAAAGTATCATCCTTGGTGACGCATTTGGAATTATTGGTTCAGTATTAATCATAGCTGGTGGTTTAACAGCTAACTTTCCAATGATTCTTGTTGGTTTTGTAATTAGAACGGTTGGTACATCTCCACAAACAGGTGCTTTAAATGCTCTTATCGCAGAGACCGATGAGTATTCATTCCTCAAATTTGGCAGAAGAATGACAGGTACAATTTACTCATGTTCCTCAATGGGTATTAAGATTGGTACAGGTATCGGTGTTGCACTCTGTGGTTTCTTACTTGACTTTAGTGGTTTCGATGGAATGGCTACAGAACAGGCTGCATCTGCTATTACAGCTATCAACTGGTCATATTTACTTGGTGTAGCACTTCTTCCAGTTATTTCAATCATAATATTCTCACTCTTAAACGTTGAGAAAGCTAATGAGAAGCTTCGTAATGAGATGAACGCATAGTAATACAATAGATTGCTGCAGTTGGAATATATTATATAAATTCTTTTTTTAGCTGGACGCTCACAAAAGTGTGGGCGTCCTTTTAATATATCTATTTAGAAAGAATGATGTTTTATTGGCACTATTCATAGATATATTTATATCTATGACAGGATAGCCGGTTTCAGCTTTATGACATATTTGAAGACGTTGGTGGGATGTAATAGTAAAAAGATTACAACCTAAAGTAATTATTGTATATGGTGCAACCCCAGAAAAATACTTTAAAAAGTATATTGATGCTGGAATTCAGATAATTCAGTTTGATAGTAATTATGCTACCTCACATAAGGAGGTGGTATAATGGGAGCAGGTTTTCATGGTGGCTTTGGTGCTACAAAGGGGAAATTAAAATTTGTAGCAGGTGATTTAACATATAAATCTGCGCCAGAATTGTTTTTTGAAGTTGCAGCGAAAAGAAAATTGATTGATCCAAATGGTATGCTTGACATCGTTGCGCATGGTGCAAGTAATACAATACAGTTGGTTATCGATGGGAAAACAACAAATGTTACGGCGCGTTTTTTGGCTAGAATGCTGAAACATTCAAATAAATATGGTGCTAAGCAAGAAATACGACTTGTGTCATGTGATACAGGCAGAGATGATTTTGGGTTTGCTCAACAGCTTGCAAATAAGTTGAATGTAAATGTTTTAGCACCTACTCGAAAATATTTAGCAGCTTATGATGGAAGTTATCTTGTTGCTGGAACTATAAAAAAGGGCGACAGAGAGTTTGTTGACAACAACGATATTGGTTATATGAGATTGTTTAAACCAGGGGGTGCTTTTAAAAAATGAAATGTATAAAATGTGGATATAAGACAAATAGTGAATCGATTTCAGCAGGATATGTTACTGAAATAGTAGTAAAATGTCCAAATTGTGGATGGACCGTAGTGACTACTGAAATGATGGATATCGTGAATGATCTTACAAAATATAGTATTGTAATTGATTTAGGGAATGCTGTAGAAAAAGAGAATATGAGAATGATTTCTAAAGTTTCAGGGCATAATATTCTGGAATCAAAAAAACTACTAACAGATGGTGGAATAATGCTTAGTGAATTTGCAATTAACATAATTGATATTATTCCTCAGCTGGATATTACGAATATAAAATATCACATCGAACCAGAATTTCCATATTGATTTTGTGCTGTAAAGTTTGAATTGTAGAAGTATCAGCGATTCTGTGAGACTTGGAAGGATGTCTTGGGTAATATGCATATAATATGCATATTAAAATGTGAAATTTTATAAAGAACTTGAAAATACAGGAAATGGCGCAACTTTTCTGTAAGTGAATGTTCTCAAAACGTTAATTTACGTTCTCAAAGAGATAAGGAT
>JAUNIR010000219.1 GCA_030523345.1 Lachnospiraceae bacterium | reverse complement strand
CCAATTCCCACGTCGCACTGATTTACGGTTCTGCTGGTACTGGGAAATCTACACTGATCAAGCACATCTCTAATTTCTGGGCGGACAAGGATAAGATTTTCCTAGCCAATACGCATCCTGCCGTAGATAATATGCGCAGAAAAGTTACTGCCGGAAATAGCGAGTACAATACAATTACGAAGTTTCTCTCAAAGCGGAATAACAATACGGATTGCGATGTTCTCTTTATTGATGAGTGTAGTACGGTTAGTAATGACGATATGCATCGTGTACTCGAAAAAGCAAACTTTAAGTTACTTGTCCTTGTTGGAGATATCTTTCAGATTGAGTCAATTTACTTTGGGAACTGGTTTAGCATCGCTCAGAAATTTGTGCCAGCGACTTCAGTATTTGAGTTGACTCATCCCTATAGGACGACAAATAATGATCTGCTGACTGTATGGGATCGCGTACGCAAGCTCGACGATGCGATCCTAGAGCCGCTAGTAAAGAACGGATATGTAGCAAGACTTGATGAATCCATCTTTGAGCATAGCGACGACGATGAGATTATTCTTTGCCTGAACTATGACGGGCTGTATGGAATTAATAATATCAACCGGTTCTTGCAGAATAGTAATCCTAATCCAGCCATCGTATGGGGGATTAATACCTACAAAGTAGGTGATCCGATCCTATTCAATGAGTCGAATATCTTTTCTCCGCTGATTCACAACAACTCAAAAGGCAGAATTGTCGATATTCGCCCAGAGGAACAGCAAATCTGGTTTGATATTGAACTTGAGGAATCGATTAATGAAATCGACGCATGGGGTTATGATTTTGAACTCATCGGGGAGTCCGAGGCAGGAAAATCCATCATTTCGTTTAGTGTAAATAGATATCGGAGCACCGACGAAGACGATGACGATAATAATTCGACGGTCGTCCCGTTCCAAGTCGCATATGCAGTTTCCATCCACAAGGCACAGGGCTTGGAGTATGACTCGGTGAAGATTGTAATAACAAACGAAACGGAAGAACGAATCACGCACAATATCTTCTATACTGCAATCACTAGAGCTAAGAACAAACTGAAGATTTACTGGAGCCCCGAGACAGAGCAATCTGTGCTAGGTCGGCTCGAAGTAAAGAATTCAAACAAGGATGCCTACTTGCTCGCACAGCTATCGTCTCTTGCGATGTCGTAAACATTGAACTCATGCTTTCTTGTTTCTTTGATTCGGGTTATCTTGACTCAGTAAACTAAACAGGAGATCCCAAATGATCGAAAAAATAGTATGGTGGGTTGGTGCTGTGTGGGGACGCTACAAATTGACCCGGCGTAGCAAAAAATAACCTGATATAATTATGATATGTATCTAGAGAGTTGGCATATAAAAAAGAACTGATAAAAGCCATAGAATCTACCGATTGCGAGGAAGGAGAACTTCTAATTATTAAGACGAAATTGAAAGAGTTTACGATCAATTGTCTCAATTTTATATTTGGATTTGGTGTTCTAGGCGTCTTCTTTGGACTTGGTGGCCTTATTTTTGGGGCGATGCACAGGCGAAAGATTTTGGAGGACGAGCATTGCTAGCAACTTTACCGGCTTCTGCTATTTCTTATTATGCTTCCGAAAGGCTTAAAAAGAGTATCATAGATAGCGTGAGCAAGTTCATTCATAAAAAGAAGATAAAACCAGATCTGTACAAACAATATTCTCGGTAGTGAATGGGAAAAATATGTTTATATATCATTCTTTTTTCTCGGATACTCCTAAGCTTTGAGGCATGTGGGATTAAATGATGTTTGTGCTCCTTATCTAAATCTCTTATTGTCGTCTATAGGCGAAGACGTATAAGTGGCATCAGGAGAATTGCCGCACAATAGGTTAAAATAATACTTCAATAGCAAAGCTTAAAGCGATAACCATCAAAATTGTTACAATAACAGCAATACTCACACCTATCTGATATTTATTCTTTTTCATTTCCTATATTTATCAA
>JAUNIR010000218.1 GCA_030523345.1 Lachnospiraceae bacterium | reverse complement strand
TTCCATTCCTAACCTATTCTTAATATCATATTGGTATCGTGAACTATTTGATTTATGTATTTCACTTATTCAAATGAAGTCTATATAATGATAGTAGAGATACAAAAAAACCTGAATTCATTTTAAATCTCTTTAAGATAAGCCCCACATTAATGGGGCTTATTATTGTTAAACGATTCCTCGCCATGATCTTTTCTTAATTCTTTTCTCCCATGATTTCGCGATTTTTGTAAAAGGAAATACTATTATAAACAGCACTGCAATCCAAACAATAACTTCTGCCATATATTTTTCTCCAATATAATCCACTTGTATTATTCTGTCGCATCACATATTTCACTATATAACGCATCTCTTATTTTAAAGAGAGTATCCTGATCTTTACCGCCAACTGGCTTCCCATCTAATTCATTTACATACATACAAACGTGTGATGATGATGTTACTATTATTTCATCTGCATCAAAAACATCCTCTATGTAATATGGTGTTTCACTTACTCCTATTCCAAGTTTTTTACACATATTTATTAGATGCGCTCTTGCTATTCCTGGCAAAATCATATCATCCGTTGGTGCAGTATATAGAATGCCATCTTTCAAAATATGGCAGTTACAATGAGCACACTCTGTTACTCTCCCTCCGTGTCTAAATAATATTGTCTCATCCGCACCTGACTTATACGCTTTTTCTGCATACAATACTGATGGTAATAAATTTAGTGTTTTACAATTACAATATAAAAATCTCTTATCTTCTGCAGTTACACACTTTATAGGAGACGTACATGTATCTAACGTTTCAGGCTTAATCATAACCCAAAGGTTTCCAGGTGCCTTTTCGTATATATGGTTTCTCACGCCAGTTCCCCTTGAACATGCCCAATACACAAAGTTATCACCTGTATCCATCTTTTTCACTAAATCCTGTAACAACTCCTTCAGTTCTTCTTTGCTACATGGTATTTCAATATCCATAAGCTTTGCCGAATTGAAAAATCTATCAATATGTTCGTCTATTGCAAATAAATTATAATGTCTGCTAGGTCCGGCATCATACACTCCATCACCAAAGAAGCACACTCTATCATTAAATGGAATCGACAAATTATCCAATTCATCTATAGTTCCATTATAATATCCTAATGTTTTCATATTTTTATTCCCTCACTTTCAATTTTTCTAAGTTCTTCTATAATCTCTTCTTCTATATCCATTCCCTTGCCATCTACGCTTACAACACGTTCATGGGTTACGCCATCTACACTTCCAATATCTACAGTATTTTGAATATATTTCCTAATCCAATTAAAGGTTGGCAAAAGTTCTTTTCCAGTTTTTATTCCCAAAGCACAAGTAATTCCATATGCTCCCCAGTTTGAAACAGTAGCTATTACTAAATAGTCTGCTTTAACAATACATGGTTCTAAAGATAATCTTTGTGTAATCACATCTTTAAGGCATCCCATTCCAATTTCATTACCACCATCACCAACACCTATAGTCGGAATAACACCTTCGTATTTTTCAAATAAATTATCAAGAGGAGCTGTAAACTCACTAATACTTATCCCCCTCATATTTGCATATTCCCCAAATTTGTTCTTTCCACATCTCTCAATTGAAATCATTCCTTTGGGACTATATTTTTCTATAAGCTCTTCCATTTCGTTTTGGCTAAAGCTGTTGTCAATATACTCTACATTAATATTTTCGATTTCAAAAAAATTAGTACAGAACTTATCAGTAATTACAACTGGACTATATCCCAGTTTCTCAAGAGCTTTAGCTATTGTGCATGTGCCAACAGGACCATCTGTTTCAGCAAATCCAGCAACATAAAATCCTGTCATCAAAAATACACATCCCTTTTCCCAAGATAATATTTTTTCAGCTGCCTTCACACAGTAATCACTATCCAAATATTTTCTTAGAATATTCATTCCTCTATCAGAGTGTCTCAAAATAACATCTTCTATTGATGGTCTCATTTTTTTATTACCTC
>JAUNIR010000217.1 GCA_030523345.1 Lachnospiraceae bacterium | reverse complement strand
AAGGATGTACAGGCATATTAGATGGTTTATTTAATACTAATAAGGAATCATCTTCAAATAAAATATTTAAATCCATCATTTTTGGTAATATATTTTCATTATCCTTTTCAGAAAAATCTAGATTAATAGATATTAAGTCATTTGTATTAATAATTGTATTTATTTTACATAATGTATCATTACGATAAATACAATTGTTTTCTTTCAATACTGTAATAAGTCTATTAGAAATATTAAATTCTTTTTTTAAAACTTGTTTTATAGTTTTATATTCTTTATTTTTAAATATTAATTTCATAAAGTAATATTAGCATATTAATAATAAATAAACAAGTAAAAGTTGATTTTTAGCCAAATTTATGATATAATTTACATAATTCCGAGAGATACTCTCGTTTATATATTTCACCGTTACATAACAACAAGATACGAAAGAAAGAGAGGAATTCGAATGAATTACGGTGGATTTTTGATGATGGTGCTCCAGCATATTATGTGGCCCTTGAAGGGCATAATCTATGCAGAGGAACAATTTGTGCTTTGGCACATTGTTCTTGGAGCGGGTCTTATGACCCAGGTCGTACCCATGTTAATCACTGCTATGGCGATTTACTTCGTCATAGTCTTCGTGGTAATTGGGAGAGAACGGCCGCATGGACCACACCATCATGTAGGGGGCGTGCTTCGCACCCTGCTAACTGGCCTTGGTGCCATCGCATTTAGCTGGTTCTTTCTCCTTCTGGGAGTTTGGGCTGGCGAAAGTGCTGAGGCACAAAGAGCGGCCACTACGACCTATACCTATAGGAGAAGGTTTGGTCGTTGGGAAGGAGTTAGATCCTTCACACGAGTCTCCTTGCATTTCAGGCTCGGCCGAGGGCTTTACCGCCTGATGCACAGAGCCATAGGACACATTCCGGTTATTGCACGTGATGCACGTGTACACCGGGCTGTTGCTCTGATAATCTGCCTAGTGATTTGTCTTTGGGGTGTGTGGAACATCCCATATGACCTTACTCACTGAGGCAGGGAAAAATACCGTATCGATGTGAATCGAGGCGGTATTTTTTTCTTGAATTATAAAAATATATATAATATAATGTGCATGAAGTAAATAATAAAGGAGATAGAGATGTACGAAATATATGCAGATTTACATGTTCATATAGGAAGAAGTGAAAATAATAAACCAATCAAAATTACAGCAGCAAAAAGCTTAAATTTTGCTAATATTGCTAAAGAGTGTTATGAAAGAAAAGGCATAAATTTAGTGGGAATTATTGATTGTGCTTCACCATATGTTATAGAAGATATTGAAAACTTTTTGAAATCAGGAGAAGCATATGAAATAGATGATGGAGGAATAGTTTATAAAGATGAAGTTTGTATAATTTTAGGAAGTGAAATAGAAACAGCTGAAATTAATGATGAAGGTAAAACAGGAAGTGCACATAACTTATGTTATTTCCCTAAATTATCAGATATAAAGGCATTTTCAAATGAAATGTCACATTATATAAAAAATATAACATTAAGTTCACAAAGAGCAGATATTTCTGCATATGAATTAATTGATATAGTTGAAAAATATAATGGAATTTTGGTTCCTGCACATTGTTTTACACCATATAAGAGTTTTTATGGTAATTGTACAAGTTCTTTAAGAAGAATATTTAAGGAAAAATATGATAGAATTCCAGCAATAGAGCTTGGATTAAGTTCAGATACATTTTTAGCAGATAAAATTAGTGAACTAGAAAGTAAAACATTTTTAACTAATTCTGATGCACATTCTCTTCCAAGAATTGCAAGAGAATATAACAAGATGGAACTTGGTGGAATTAGTTTTAAAGAATTTGTAATGTGCTTAAAAAATGAAAAAGGTAGAAGAATTATTGAAAATTATGGGTTAGACCCTAAGCTTGGGAAATATCATAGAACATATTGTGAAGTTTGTGGAAAAAGAATACCAGGAGATGCACCTGTTACCAAATGTGACACATGCGATAGCAGAAAT